>DATAZF010000224.1:0-18055 GCA_036272235.1 Bryobacteraceae bacterium
ATGAAGCCGCGGCCGCCATTGCCGCCGGAATGGCGGCCGGGATCGGACTGAGCTGCCTTGATCCCCCCTTTCGCGACAGTCAGCGTATAGCCAGGGACTGTCCGCGTTTCATGGTGAAGTTGCAGCCGAAACCGGTCTGCCAGCAGGGGTTGAAGCATCGTCAGAAGTTCGGGTTCGCCGGCCGGCTGATCGGCTTTGGCAACGATATCGTAACCGACTTCGCCGATCCACTTCGGACCTCCCAAAATCTGGTCTTCCGGGATTTTATACGCGTACCGGATGCAGCGCTTCAGGCTGACATTCCACATTTTCAGAAGACCGTGACGTCCGTCTTCGCCCGAGATACCGGCTTCATCGGCGCTGGCGGGTTTGATCGAGGCGACTTCAAACGGCCCGGCACCGGGAAGGGCGACGGCAAGCAACAGCGCGCAGCAAGCAGTCTTCATTTTTACCTCCTCATTGCATAAGACACTACGTGTGACGGCCTGCCCGGGTTGGCAGCTGCGACGAGAGCGATCTCATAAACGTATAACCTGGACTGTCTGGAAACGTGACAGGAAAAAGTGGAGAATCGCCAGCGAAGGCGTTGACGCCCTGCCGCCCAGTGGCATGGCCCGCCGAAATTTGCGAAGTGGCGAGTTTGACGGACCGCGCCAGCGCGAGAATTTTCTGGATCGTCGCCGCGCCGTTGATCGCGATGAAGGTTAATCGAGCCGCCCATGCCGAGACAGCTCCCGACGATCACGTAACGGCGCTCCGACCCTCTCATATCAGTTTTCGGATGGCCGTTCGACGTCATCAATCACCAGCGTCGCGACAGGGCCTTTGGTCGATTCGAGTTTAAGTCCGGCTTGTTCGCGCAAGGCTTGCAGAAAACTCGGCCCCTCGGTTTCAGGCGTGAGGGTTGGCGCGGGCGCAGAGTCCTGGTCATCGATCCCATTGAAAGGCCTTCCGCGTCAACTTGCCACGCGAACAAGATTACTTCCAAATGGCATGATTCGCCCGGAGCTCAACTTCCGAGGATGGGCTCAGGCCCGGTTAAACGACTACCGGCCGAAGCCGGTAGAATCCGTGACGACTGAAAGTCGGGCGGTTACGGCTGAAGCCGTCTGAAGTCGCCCGGCTCAGAGCCGGCATTTGCTCGGGCGGCCGGGAGCATCGCTGCCCCCACGATCGCGTCATTGCTTCTGGTCGCGCTTTTTGGCCAGGAAACACGTGGAAGGGATTTGCGGAAACTCGAAACGATCCCTCTGGAGCAATCACCGATTGCCGATTAAACGTTCACCTGGATGGAAGAACCGCTCCTGGGTCGTCCTCGGTGACACTACCCTCGGTGACACTGGAGGTGCAACAGTGCACAATCTGAACCATCGGCAACGCGAGAATGTTGTCTTCGCAATCTGGGCGGCGGTCGTTTTAGGGCTCTTACTGGTAGTGATTCGGTGGGGGTTATGCATGACTGCGGTGGTTTGGCATTGGCGCCCATCGGGAACCCGAGACCGGTTTAGATCCGGAATTTTTTTTGAATCACCATAACCGGAAGTCCAGTCTGACCGAAGATATAAATAGACTTGAATTTGACAGGCGCAGTTGCAGTGCGTCCCGTGGCGGAAGCCGGGCGAGGTTCCCAAGCCGAAGAGGAAAAGCTCCGTCAGCTGATGATTCGGTATCAACGCGCCGAACCGGCCGCGGTGGAGGAACTTGTGTCTCACCTCTCGCCTATGTTGTTACGATTTATTACGGCTCCCGGCTTGGCGCGGAGTGATGCTGAAGACATGCTTCAGGATTGCTGGCTGCGTATTCACCGATCGCGGAGTTCGTATCGCGCCTCAGAGCCCTTGCTGCCGTGGATTTTTGCGATCGCACGACACGCGAAGCTGGATGGTTATCGTCGGCGCAGACGTTTGGGAGCGCGGGAATTTCTGGTGGCCGAAGCGCCGGAAAGGGAGGATACTTCGGGTCAGCCCATAGTTGCCGCGGGTGGGAGCGATGTCGAGCGTCTGTTGAATGCTCTGCCAGAGAGCCAGCGCGAAGTTGTGCTGATGCTGAAAGTTTCCGGAATGAGCGTGGAAGAGGTGGCACGTGCAACCGCATCGACGCCGGGAGCGGTGAAGCAGAAAGCCCATCGGGCTTACGAAAAATTGCGGGCTCTGTTGACGGGGGGACGATGACGATGTCAGAGGAAACGTGCAGACAAGAAACGTGCAGACAAATGGATGCCGAACTGGATCGGCGATTCGCAGGAACGGGCGAGGGCCTGTCTGAAGTGGTGCGGCTGCACCTTGCAAGCTGTGCGCGTTGCGGTGCCCTGTATGGCTGGATCTCCGAAAAACAAACAGGGCTGGCCGTGAATCCGGAGCTGACACGCCGGATCGCTGCGCAAATCGAGTGCTCGCTGACGCCGGTGAAATCGATTCCGTCGCCCGGAGCATTCGCCGTCCGCATAGCGGCGATGCTCGTTCTGCTGACCTGTGCGCTCGTTGCCTTTATGGGCGCACGCGGGATTAGCGTCATGAGTCGGCTGCAACTGGTGGGTATTGGGGCTCTCCTGATATCTGGCACAATCCTTTTTTCGGTCACGTTGGGAAAACAGACCACGCCCGGCAGCACGCGGCGTGTTCCCACCTGGCTGATGATGCTGGTGTTCGCCCTCGCCGCGCTTACAGGAATCGCACTTCTGTTCCCCTGGCAGGCTGAAGATGCGTCGCCGTTTCTGAGCTGGCAATGCGCGCCGCGTGAGTTGGCGATAGCGGCCCCCGCGGCTGTGCTGTTCTGGGTGCTCCTGCGCAGGGCGGTGGTTCTGTCGCCTGCCGCTACGGGAGCGAGTGTGGGAGCTGTAGCCGGCCTGCTGGCAGTGTCTGTTTTGCAGTTTACATGCCCTCATCAGCAAGCACTCCATCTTCTGCTGTCGCACTGGAGTGTGCTTTTGGTAACAACGGCGGCGGGGGCGCTGGCAGCGCGCTGTGCGGCATCGATACGCCACTCCTGATCAGCGCTCGCCGCTTCCGCACTACATTCAGAATTTGGAGGCGCAGGCCGGGTGTTCCATCGCTTCTTCGAACGTGGGTTTTGCAAGCCGCTCGTAACCGACGGACGGGGTCTGGCGAAGAACTAAGCGAAGAGAGATTTAAACGACCCGCCGGGTCGTTTCTTAAGGAGAAATGGAAAATGAACAAAACTGCACTCCTGATCGGAGCCTTGGCCCTTTCCTCGGCCGTCACATTTGCGCAATCCGGGGATGCGCGGACGTTCACGGGCGAAATCATGGATAGCTCGTGCTCAAAGATGGGCTCGCACGAAATGATGGAAAAGGAGCACAAGATGGCTCACGACGCGAAAGCCTGCACTTTGGCCTGCGTCAAAATGGGGGCCAGGTTCGTGCTCTTTGACCCTGCGACAAAATCGGTCTATGCCCTCGACGATCAGAAGAGACCCGAGGCCTTTGCCGGACAAAAGGTCAGAGTGAATGGGAAACTCGACACCGCCACGAATACCATCCACGTCGAGCGCATAGCCGCCGGCAAATAAGGCAGAACGTGTCGTGCGCCCGATAGCCAGTCCGGGATCCACCCCGAAGACGCGACCGTGGGATCATTCTGTTGCCGCGGAAGCCAAAACCAGCCTTTGGCAACAGTGGGTGGAGCAGCCCCGGAAGGTATGGCTCCACAATCTGATTTTCCAGATTCACTTCTGGGTGGGGGCTGTGGCAAGTGCGTACCTGGCGCTGATGGGGGTGACTGGCAGCGTCCTCGTTTTTGACAAGCAGCTGGCCGGATGGTCAGCCATAAACTGGCTCGCGCATCTTCACGGCGACCTTCTGGCGGGAGAGGCGGGGAGATTTGTGAACGGCATCGGCGGGCTATCGCTGACGCTGCTTTGCCTCACGGGCGCAGTGATCTGGTGGCCGGGAGTAAAGCACTGGCGGCGTAGCCTGCGCGTCGAATGGCGAGCGAGCTTCCCTCGCATCAACTGGGATGTTCACAGCGCAATCGGATTCTGGGCTTTTCTCTTTGTCCTGCTGTGGGGAATTTCCGGGGTGTATTTTGCTTTTCCGAGGCTGTTCGATGCGCTTTACCTCGTCGATCCGTCAGATCGGTTTGCCGACGAAGCGTTATCAGTGCTGTCTCAGTTGCACTTTGGCAGATTCGGCTGGCTGAGCGAAGCCATTTGGGCTGTCCTCGGTTTGGCTCTCGCGATCCTGGCGTTCACCGGTACGTTTATTTGCTGTCGGAGGATAATTTACAAGAGGCCCTCCAGCCCGTATCGGTAGCGAGGAAGGCGTATGGTTGTCCAGGGTGCCCATGCCGCCAACAAACCGTCGGGCCTGGCCATGACCCGAGCGTCGCTGGCGGATGGTCGGCTAGCCCGAAATAACAGACATGGCCGTATATTCGGCTAGACGTTAATTCGCGGTGGCCAATCTTGCCTAAGTAGACGTCAAACTGAATCTCTGAAGATTCCTAAGCGCTGCGCGACCAGCGCGATTTTTGACCTTCCGAGATCAATCTTTCACTTTCCGACAACCCGTATCACTCAGTTAATAGGTCAGGGCGCAGTTCCCGACTCCTCCTGGACGGACCGGCTATCCGTGAATGAATAGAATTGAAAGCTTAGGTGTCTGTTACCTGACCGGTCTATCGAACGTTAGACGGGTTTCTCCGGGTGGCATTTGAGTTCCCGCTCGATGAAATGACCCTGTACTTGCGCCACCACCTGGTCCGTTCGATACCTGGAAATTACAGAGACGCTCCGATCTCCACGATAATGGGTCACCGTGGCTGATCCGATAAATCCTTGTTTCGACCGGATGATCGCGTTTGGGCCATTCGTGCTGATTCCCTCTCAACAACTGCTCCTCAAGACCGATCAGCCGATCCAGATCGGCGCTCGCGCGTTTGAGATTTTGGCGTGTCTGGTTGAACGCGCGGGGGAGATTGTCAGCAAAGAAGACCTGATCGCGCGCGTGTGGCCGAACGTTTTCGTTCAGGAAGGAAATCTGAAAGTTCACGTGGCCACCCTTCGGCAGGTGCTGGGTGACGGTCAGGGCGGCAATCGGTACATCATCAACGTTCCAGGTCGGGGCTATCGTTTTGTCGCCGAGGTCTCGCACCGAACCGCGCCGTTGAGGAGAGAGGTGCCGGCTGGCGCGGCCACCGGCTCTCACAATCTACCGGCTTCTCTGACTCGAATACTTGGCCGTGCTGAACTGATCCCGGCGATCGCGAACCAGATCGCAATGCGCCGTTTCGTCAGCATCGTCGGACCCGGCGGGATCGGGAAGACCACGATCGCGCTGGCGATTGCCGACAGGCTGACATCCTCATACGGGGACGGCTGTCGATTCCTCGACCTGGCGCCGTTGAGCGACCCCGCGCTCGTCCCGAGCGCCCTTGCAGTGCTGCTCGGCGTGGGGGCAAATTCTGACGATCCGGTCCCTGGTCTGCTCGCTTTCCTTCGGGATAAACAGATGCTGATTGTCCTCGATAGCTGCGAGCATATTGTCGAAGCCACGGCGGTGTTCGCCGAGCAACTGCTGCGGGGCGCAGCGGGCGTCCACGTCCTTGCGACCAGCCGGGAACCGCTGCGCGCGGCCGGCGAAGTGGTCCGGCGACTGCCCCCGCTCGGGACTCCTCCGCTGTTGGATACTCTCACTGCTACTCAGGCTCTCCAGTACCCGGCGGTGGAGTTGTTTGTCGAGTGCGCCGCTGCCAGGATCGACGGGTTCGCACTGACCGATGACGACGCGCCGCTGGTTGCCGACATCTGCCACCGGCTCGATGGAAACGCTCTCGGGATCGAACTGGCGGCGGGGCGCGTGGATGCCTTCGGGATCAGCGGCGTGGCCGCGCGCCTGGTGGATCGTTTTCAACTGTTGACGGGCGGCCGCCGGTCGGCTCTGCCGCGGCACCAAACCCTCGCCGCGACACTCGACTGGAGCTACGACCTGCTTCCGGGAGTCGAGCAAACCGTCCTTCGCCGGCTGTCGGTGCTGGGCGGCGAGTTCAGTCTGGAAGCGGCGGCGGTTGCCGCGGATGAGTCGATCACTGAATCGGACGTTGTCGCCGCGGTGGCGAATCTGGCGGCGAAATCGCTGGTCTCTGCCGATGTCGCGGGTCGAGTCGCACGTTATCGCCTTCTCGACACAACTGCCGCCTATGCGCGACGAAAGCTGAACGAGGCCGGCGATTTCGAAGCGGCAGCCTTGCGCCATGCGGACTATTTCAGAGCCCTGTTCGACCGCGCGGAAATCGGGACAGCCAGCAAAAGTGCGGCCGACTGGCGAACGACGTATGCAGGCCACATCGACAACGTGCGCGCTGCGCTCGACTGGGCGTTTTCGCCGAACGGAAATGCGGCCGCCGGCATTGCCTTGACGATCTCGACCGGCTCGCTATGGCTGAACGTTTCCTTGATGGATGAATGCCGGCAGCGGGTCAAACGGGCCATTTCGCACCTCCGGCCCTCTGCCACCGCGACTCCCCGGCAGGAGATGCAGTTGTTCACGGCGCTGGGTGTGGCTCTCTACTCGATCGGACCCGGCCCGGAATCCAGAATGGCGTGGACCCAGGTGACGCGAATCGCGGAAAGTCTCAAGGACACTGACTATCAACTGCGCGCCCATTGGGGATTGTGGACGGTGTGCGTGACGGGTGGCAGGCATCGGGACGGTTTGGCGCTGGCCGAGGAGTTCGTGGTTCTCGCCGAAACCGGCCGCGATCCGGAGGGCCTGCTGGTGGGCGAACGTCTGGTCGGGACCTCGCGTCATTTGCTGGGCGAACAAGCCATCGCGCGCCAGCACCTGGAGCGGATGCTCAGCCGCGCGCCCCTGGGCAACGCTGCTGACATTCTCCGCTTTCAATTCGACCAATCGGTGGTGGCGCGCGCGTTCCTGGGAAAGGTTCTTTGGCTGAAAGGCCTTCCTGCCGCGGCTATGGCGGCGGTCAACCGAAGCGTACTCGATGCACAGTCGATCGGCCATTCGTTGTCATTGTGTTACGCACTGGGTCAGGGCGCGTGCCCTGTTGCGCTTTTCACCGGCGAGCTGGCAGTGGCAGAGCAGTATATTGCCTTGCTGCTCGATCATTCCGCTCGACATGGGTTGGCGTTGTGGTCAATGATGGGCCGATGTTTCCAAGGTATGGCCGCCATGAGGCGCGGACAGGAAGACGCCGGACTGAGACTGCTTCAAGCGGCGGCTGACGACCTTCGCAATGCCGGTTACGCGCTGTATCTCACCGCCTGCCTTGCGGAACTCGCGGACGCTCTCGGCCGCGCGGGACAAGCAGGCAAGGGGTTGGCGCTGATCGACGAGGCGCTGGCGCAGGCCACCCGAAACGACGAGCGCTGGTGCATGGCTGAACTGCTGCGCGTGAAAGCCGAACTTCTGCTGCTCGAGGCCTCGCCCGCCGCCAACCTGCTGGCCGAGGATCACCTGCAGAAGTCCCTCGATTGGGCTCGGGAGTGCGACTCGCTGGCATGGGAACTCCGCACCGCCACAAGTTTGTGTCGCTTGCGTTACAAGCAGAATCTGGCGGCACAGGGTCGTGAGTTACTCGCGCCGATCTATGCCCGATTCGCCGAAGGCCTTCACACTGCGGATCTTACAGCCGCCCGGCTGTTGCTGGCGCCCTGACCGCCGCAAGACGGTTGGCAGGCCGGACCGCAGGATTTACCACGATTAACTTCACTTGACCGCCGGGCATTGCGTGACGATGCCATGCTTCCCACAGGACAGCGCAGGATGCTGTCCGCCGGACAAAACAAAAGGAGTCGAGCATGGCAATCTTCACTACGACAGATGGCACTGAGATCTTTTACAAGGATTGGGGCACGGGTCAGCCGCTTTTCTTTCATCACGGCTGGCCATTGAGCGCGGACGACTGGGACAGCCAGATGATGTTCTTCCTGGAACATGGCTTTCGGGTAATCGCCCACGACCGCCGCGGCCACGGGCGCTCGTCGCAAACGTTCCTCGGACATGACATGGACACGTATGCAGCCGACGTCGCAGAACTTGTCGAGGCGCTGGATCTCAGGAACTCCGTTCACATCGGGCACTCGACGGGCGGTGGTGAGGTCACGCGCTACGTCGCGCGTCACGGAGCAGGCCGCGTAGTAAAAGCTGTCCTCATTAGTGCGATCCCCCCCACGTTCATGCAGTCGGCGAGGAACCCTGACGGAGTGCCGAAAGATGTGGTCGACCAGATCCGGACGGGCACGGCGTACCACCGCTCGCAGTTTTACAAAGACATCACGATTCCGTTCTACGGCTTCAATCGCCCTGGCGCGGTCGTATCCGAAGGGATTCGGGAGAACTGGTGGCGGCAGGGGATGATGGGTGCCGCGACAGCCCATTATCAGTGCGTCCAGGTCTTGTCGGAGACCGAGTTCTACGACGATCTTGCGCTTATCGATGTTCCTGTCCTCGTGATGCACGGCGAGGACGATCAGATCTGCCCGTTCCCGACTACGGGAGCGAGGTCGGTCAAGCTTCTCAAACAGGGCACGCTGAAATCCTATCCCGGTTTCCCGCACGGAATGCCGACCACGCATGCGGACCAGATCAACGCCGACCTGCTGACTTTCATACGGGGATAAAGGTTTTTCCTTTCCATGAGTGATGACAGGGCACGCGGGTCGCCTGGTTCGTGTGCCTTGCCCCGCCGGGCAAGACGGGCCGCTATCCTACCTTCCATGAACACTCCGCAAGCCGGAATATTCGCACTCGGAACGGCATCGCACGCATACCTGGAATTCGATGTCGTGGACCAGCGTTACGGGGCAAAGCTGGTCGCCGCGATCTCCGCTTTAAGGGAACCGAGAACCACGGTCGGCGGAGTCAACCTGGTGGTGGGCTTCCGGCCTGAGTTGTGGAGTCAGGTCGCTCCCGACGATGCGCCCGCAGACGTACGCGGATTCAACACCGCTTTGGCCGGAGCCGACGGGTTCGCAATGCCTGCCACGCAGCACGACGCGGTCCTGTGGCTTTCGGGAAGCGCGTACGACGTGGTGTTCGACGTCGCGCATCAGGCGATTGTCGCGGTGAGGGAATTGGCGTCGGTCGCCGAGGAGACGTCGAGCTGGGCATACCGGCATGATCGCGATCTGACCGGCTTTATCGACGGCTCGGAGAACCCGAGTCTGATCGATGCTTCAGAAACAACGGTCATCTCAGAGGGCCGGCAGGGCGAAGGCGGCAGTGTGCTTTTACTGCAAAAGTGGCGGCACGATACAACTGCGTGGGAGTCCCTTCCGATCGATCAGCAAGAGCGAATCATGGGACGCAGAAAACTTGATGGCTTGGAGCTTGACGATAAGCCGTCCGACTCGCACGTTGCAAGCACGGACCAGGATCAGTTCGGGAAGATCTTCCGTCGGAACATGCCGTACGGCACCGTCACCGACCACGGGACGATGTTCGTGGGATTCAGTGCCGATCAGCGGCGGCTTTCCACAATGTTGGAGAGCATGGTGGGCCTGCGTACCGGAGTACGCGACGCGCTCACGCGCTACACGCGGCCGATCAGTGGCGCCTATTACTTCGTTCCCTCAACCGAGTGCCTGCGCCGATCTCGCTGGACTGCATCGAGTCCGGCGGACCGGCCAGATTCTGACTAGTCACCGAAGAAGGTTCGCGCCGCGAACTCTAATTACGCTATCTGGCAAGCGTTTCAGCGAAATGGATCACTGGTAGCGGCGCAGAGTTTACAAAATCCATGTTGACGGTTTATCGGCATCCCGCGGACTGACCTCCCCGGAAGCCCCTCTCGTGCTAATAGCCGCAATGTGGTCGCGGAGTGGCGAGTTTGACAGACCGCGCCAGCGCGAGAACTTTCTGGATCGTCACCACGCGTCAATTGCGGTTAAACAACCAATACCAGCCTAAAGCTGCTCTCTGACGCGCCCGAGTTCCCCGCGCTCACGGTGCTCCGAGTCTCGACGTACCTGGCGCCGGCGTCGGCCTTCTCTCTGGGATCGGAATCTGTCGCTATATATTCCGGGCCATCGGATGCTGCAAATTCTACACCTTCGGCCAAACGATGGTTCAATTCAAGTCACACCTGCCGCGCGCATTGATACAGACGGAGTTGAAAAAGAGGTGCACCTGACTCCTCGACGGGAACCGAATACCACTTCAGGGTCTTCTACGGGAAAGAAAACAATACCGAATTACGATTTGCCTGGCCAGGTTAGGCAGTTTAAGGAGATTCAATATTTGCCTCCCCGCCCGGCTGATGAGAACTTTTTCATTCGCCGCGGCAGAAACGAAATTTCCCAACTGGAACCTTCTACTTACAGCCGCCAGTGCTTCAGTCCCCCTTTCCGTCATGCATACTGGAGCCGGACAGAAAGGTCTGCGCCTCCCATGGCGAAGAAAAAGTGGAGAAGAAAAAGTGGATGAAAACCGTCGGTGACCCCAATCGCGGCCGTGGTTTCAGGAAAAGAGCCCGAAATGCACGTTGAACCCAGATTTCCACAGCCCGTCAATATCGCCAAAAGGCTCAATCAACATATCTTATGCAGCCTTACCAGGGTTCGGAGGATTGGCTTCAGATCGGTTCGAATCGGGTTCGCTTTCGGTTCGGATCGGGCTCGTTTCGGCTTCGCTTTGGCTTCCCGGCCCGCGTGCCCCAGCGCAGGAACAGAACCAAGCCCACAGCCTGCAGACGCATTGTGCCCGATCGGGAAAATACATTTTGCCCTTAGATCCCGGCAAACTGCTGAAAACAAGGACAGGGCCGCCGACTCGATCTCAGGCGCCAAAGCTGACTGGCCCGTCGGGCCTGTCCACCCCGTAACCCCACCCCCATCCGCCAGCGTTACAATATCAGCCGTCATGTCCCCCGAACGTCGTAAGTTCCTCCGTGCCGTCGCCGGCGGCGGCGCCGCCTTGGCCCTCTCCCGGCTTGCGTCAGCCCAATCCGGCCCCGCCACTACCAAAATCACTGACAAAATCAGCCTGGTCACCGGGCTCGGCAACAACATCGTCTCCCTCGCCGGAGACAGCGGCTCCCTCCTCGTCGACTGCGGCGATGCCGCCCACGCGCAGGACGTCCTCAAGCTCACCGGACCCGTCAAAACCGTCTTCAACACACACTGGCATACCGAATCCACCGGCGGCAACGACGCCATGGCCAAAGCCGGTGCGAAGCTCGTTTCGCATGTCGACACCAAACTCTGGATGACACAGGAAATCATCCACGACTGGGAGCACAAAACCTTCCCTCCGCGCGCCAAAGAAGCCCTGCCGACAGAAACTTTCTACACGACGGGCAAGATGACCTTCGGCGGCGAGCCGATCGAATACGGCTTTATGCCGAACGCCCACACCGACGGCGATATCTACATCCACTTCACCCAGTCGAACATCCTGATGGCGGGCGATGCCGTGCAGCCAGGCCGGCTTCCGGTGCTCGACTGGCCGACCGACGGCTGGATCGGCGGCATGCAGGACGCCCATCGCACGCTTCTCCGCATCGCCAATGATTCGACGAAGATCATCCCTGGAAGCGGACCCGTCATGACCAAAGCCGACCTCCAGGCCAATCTCGATACGGTCACCAAAATCCGCGAGCACCTCGTCGGCTTGCTGAAGAAAGGTAAAGGTCCCAAGGACATGATCGACGAACAGGCGATGAAGGATTTTCAGCCCCAGCTCGCCGGCGACCCCGACGCTTTTATATACACCGCTTACCGCGGACTCTGGGCACACGCCCGTGAACTCGGGGGTATCGTTTAGCGGTATCGTCTGGTTTCCAGGGGACTTGGGTAATGCTTCACACCCGCCTCCCGGCCATATAGAATTATGGAGCAGCTTTTTCCCCCGATGCGTACTCTATTACTAGCCGCATTTGCGGCCTCCATCCTCGCAGCCGCCCCCCAGCAGGCGCCTGCTCCAGGCGCCCCTGACGCGAACAAGGCCCTGGTCAATCGCTACTGCGTCACTTGCCATAATTCG
Source organism: Bryobacteraceae bacterium (assembly GCA_036272235.1). Classification (GTDB taxonomy): domain Bacteria; phylum Acidobacteriota; class Terriglobia; order Bryobacterales; family Bryobacteraceae; genus BOG-234. The sequence goes on from DATAZF010000224.1 coordinate 11,960, forward strand.
AAGCTCAAAACCGCGAACCTGGCTTTCGATGCCATGGATCTTGCGCATCCCGAAAAGAACGCCATCGTCTGGGAGCGCGCCATTCGCAAGCTGCGTGGAGGCATGATGCCGCCTCCCGGCATGCCGAGACCGCCTCTCGACGCGGTCAGTTCCTTCGCGACGTATCTGGAAAACTCGCTCGACAAAGCCAGCGCCGTTAACTTCAACCCCGGCAGCGTCCGCATCCATCGCCTGAACCGCGCCGAATACTCGAATGCGATGCGCGACATCTTCGGCATCCAGGTGGATGCCGCCCCGCTGCTGCCAACCGACGATATCAGCGACGGCTTCGACAACATCGCCAGCGCCCTCAAAGTTTCGCCGTCGTTCCTGGAGCAATACATCATGGCGGCGCGCGCTGTCGCGAAGCAGGCCGTGGGAACTCCGCTCACTAACAAGAACGTGAAGACCACCCTGCGCGGAGTGGATGGCAGCATCCCGTTGCCCCCCGGCGCGCGCGGCGGCATTGCGGCGTCTTTCCTTGCGCCTTATGAAGGCGACTATGAAATCCGCGCGACCGGCAATCCTGCTGTGTTCACGGTCGACGGCGTGAAAGTCGACGCCAAAGGGCGCAACCACCTGGCGGCCGGGATGCACGCGATCGTTTCCGCCAACGAGGCCCATAGCCTGGTCGAGAGCGAAGGTGAGCTCTTTGGATTTGTCCCGGGCGGCGCAGGCACCGGATACGGGAGCACCGGCCTTTCGGCGGGCGGCGCCATCGGCGGCGGTGGGCGCGGGCGCGGCGGCGGTCCCAACGTGTCCGTTGACGGTCCCTACAATCCCACCGGCAATCCCGTTGATACGGCGAGCCGCACGCGCATTTTCTTATGCCGCGCGCCCGATCCGAAAGAAGAGACCGCGTGCGCCTCGCGCATCATGTCCAATCTCGCGCGCAAAGCGTACCGCCGTCCCGTAACCGACAAGGATATGGCGCCCCTCATGCAGTTCTATGCCGAAGGGCGCAAAGTCGGCAACTTTGAGAACGGCATTGAAAACGCGATGGTCGCCATGCTGGCGAGCGCGAAATTTCTTTATCGTGTGGAGCCTCCGCCGGCCAACGGGAAGCCCGGGGCGATTTATCACCTGAACAACATCGAGCTCGCTTCTCGGCTGTCGTTCTTCCTCTGGAGTTCCATCCCCGACGAAGAACTGCTCACCACCGCTGAGCAGGGTAAGCTGAGCGATCCCAAAGTTCTGGAACACCAGGTTCGCCGCATGCTGGCCGATCAGCGCGCCAAAACGCTGACGACCAACTTCGCTTTCGAGTGGTTGAAAATTCGCGACATGGCGGCGCTCGAACCCGACCCGTTCACTTATCCCGCGTTCGACGCCTCGCTCCGAACCGCGATCCGCCGTGAGATGGAGATGTTCGTCGACAGCATCTTTCGTGAAGACCGCAGCGTGGTCGACCTTCTCAGCGCCAACTACACCTTTGTCAACGAGCGCCTCGCCGCCCACTACGGTATCGAGAACGTCCACGGCGACCAGTTTCGCCGCGTGACTCTTACTGACCCGAACCGCTTCGGTCTGCTCGGCAAGAGCGCGGTGCTGATGGTGACGGCGTATCCGAACCGCACATCGCCCGTGCTGCGCGGCTCTTACATCCTGGAGAACATCACCGGCACGCCGCCGTCGCCACCGCCGCCGAACGTGGACGCGTTCAAGGAAAACAAGGAAGGCGAGAAGCCCCACACCATCCGCGAAATCATGGAAACCCACCGCGCCAATCCGACGTGCAATGCCTGTCATGGCGTGATGGATCCGCTCGGTTTCTCGCTGGAGAACTTTGACACCATCGGCACTTATCGCGCGATGGATCGCTTCACGCGCACGAAGATCGACACCAGCGGCAAGCTCGTCGATGGAACCCCCGTCAACGGCCCGAGCGATCTGCGCAACGCGCTGCTCAAGCATCCCGAGCAGTTCACGCAGACGATGACGGAAAAGATGATGACGTATGCGCTCGGCCGCGACGTCGAGTATTACGACATGCCGACCATCCGCAAAATCGTGCGGGAGTCAAAACGGGAGAACTTCAAGTTCTCTTCGATCGTGATGGGTATCGTGACCGCGCCGGAGTTCCAGTCGAGCATGGTCGAATCGCCCGCGGTTGAAAGTAACAACACGGAAAAGTCGGGCGGAACAAAGCAAATCGCCGCCAATCAGGAGCCCCATAATGTTCGTTAGCAAGAAGCATCTGTCGCGCCGAACCGTCCTGAGGGGAGTCGGAACCGCACTTTCGCTCCCGCTGCTCGACGCCATGATTCCGGCGCGCACGGCTTTGGCGCAGACGGCCGCGAAGCCCACGCCGCACATGGGGTTCATCTACTTTCCTCACGGCGCCGTTCAGGCAAAGTGGACGCCCAACGGTGAGGGCAGGATCGAGTCGTTCAACGAGATTCTCGCTCCGCTCGAAAAGTACAAGTCGATGACGACGGTCTTCAGCAACATCGACAACCAGGCCCCGGTCGGACCCGTGCATGCGCTGGCGCCGGGAACGTGGCTCTCCTGCGTCCACCCGGCCATCAGCCAGGAAGCGCACGCGGGCACCACAGCGGACCAGATCGCCGCCCAGCACATCGGGCAGGACACTCCTCTGCCTTCGCTCGAAGTTGCGACCGACAATCACGGCGGCGGCGGTTTCTGCGACCGCGACTACGGCTGTTCTTACGCCGGCACCATTTCGTTCCGCACCCCGACCACGCCGCTGCCGGTCGAGACCGATCCGCGCAAGCTCTTCATTCGCCTCTTCGGCCAGGGTGACGACGCCGCCGAGCGCGCCCGTTTGGGCGGACAGTACAAGTCGATTCTCGACATGGTCGGCAGCGAAGCCAAAGATCTGTCGAAGACGCTCGGGCCGTCCGACAAGGCGATGCTTTCCGACTACCTCGAAAGCGTCAACGAAATCGAGCGCCGCATCCAGAAGATGGAGGCGCGCGACCTTTCGCACGTAACGATTCCCAACGCTCCGGGCACGCAGCAGCTTCCGCTCGATCAGCACATCAAGCTGCTGTTCGATCTCGTCGCCCTCGCCTATCAGGCCAACATGACCCGCGTGTTCTCGTTCATGGTGGCGGCGGAAGTCAGCGGCCAGACGTACAACAACATTGGCGTGCCCGATGCCTTCCACCCGCTTTCGCACCACAACAACGAGCAGGCCAAGATGGATCGGCTCGCGAAAGTGCAGGCCTATCACACGTCGGTGTTCGCTTACTTCCTCGACAAGCTCGCCAAAATGCCCGATGGGGACGGCACCATGCTCGACCACTCGCTGTTCCTCTACGGCAGCAATATGGCGAACAGCAACGCGCACAATCACTATCCCCTGCCGACCTCGATCGTCGGCGGCTGGAAGACGGTCAAGGGCGGACAGCACCTTGTAATGCCTGAGCACACGCCGCTCGCCAACGTTCTGCTGACGCTGCTCGACAAAGCCGGCATCCCGCAGGACAAGATCGGTAACAGCACCGGCAGGATCATCGAGGTTTGACCGCCATGAAAATCCTGATTGTTGCCGCGGCACTGGCCCTGCCCATTTTCGGGGCGGAGATTCAGCCCGCGAATGGCCCGGCGAAGCTGGTGGAAGCGATCAAGTCGGGCCAGCGCGTTGCCGCGCTCGACATGATCTCGAAAAAGTCCGCGGACGTGAACGCCGCCGAAGCCGACGGGACGACTCCGCTGATCTGGGCCGCCAATCTCAACGACACCGATCTCGTGCTGCGACTGTTGAAAGCGGGCGCCAATGCGAAGGTCGGGAATCAGCTTGGCTCCAACCCGCTGTCGGAAGCCGCGCTCAACTCGAACATCGACTTGATCAAGGCGCTTTTGGCTGCGGGCGCCGACCCGAACGCCGCCGGCCCCGACGGTCAGACTCCGCTCATGGTCCTCGCGCGCGGTTCCAACGTGGCGGCCGCGAAGCTGTTGCTCGACAAAGGCGCGAACCCGAACGTGAGGGAAACGCAACGCGCGCAGACCCCGTTGATGTGGGCTGCGGCTTCGAGCCAGGGACCGATGGTGCGTGAACTCCTCGCGCATGGCGCTGAGGTCGATGCGAAGTCCGCGACCGACCTGATGACGCCGCTCGTTAGCGGTGAACCGCGGGCGCAGCCGCGTCCACCGGGCGGCGAGACTGCGATGTTGTTCGCTGCGCGTGAAGGCTGCCTCGACTGCGTCAAAGCTCTCATCGAGAAAGGCGCGAAACTCGACGTCGCCGATCCGGAAGGCGTAACGCCGCTCATCACGGCGGTCTTTAACTCCCGGTTCGATGTTGCGAAGTACCTTATCGAAAAGGGCGCCAACATCGACAAATGGGACTGGTGGGGCCGCAGCCCGCTCTACCTCGCGGTGGATTTCAACACCCTCCCGCACGGTGGGCGTCCGGACCAGCCATCGCTTGATGAAACGTTGCCGATCGACCTCGTCCGAATTCTTCTCGACAAAGGCGCTAATCCGAATCTCCAGCTCAAGATCTTCCCGCCATATCGCGCCACGGGCGCGGATCGCGGTGTGGATGGCATGCTGACTGTCGGCACCACGCCGTTGCTGCGCGCCGCAAAAGCGCAGGACCCGGCTTCCATCAAGCTCCTGCTCGAACATGGCGCCATCGTCGATCTCCCCAACAATCAGGGCATGACCCCCACAGTCGCCGCATCGGGCATGGGATCCGTCGACGCCGATACGCGTGGCAACTATTACGCTGCCGACATTCAGGAGCGCGCCATCGCCTCTCTCGACCTGCTTCTTGCTCATGGCGGCGAGCTCAATGGACGCGCCGGCCGCTTCCAGCAGACGCCTCTTGACGGCGCCGCCTTCTGGGGCTGGAACAAGGTCGTCGAGCACCTTTTGGAGAAAGGCGCCGACATCAATCTCGCAGACGGGCGCGGATTCACGGCCGTGGATTACGCGATGGGTCGCGCGGGCGGCAACAGCCGCGGCGGCCAGCGCATCGATGTCCACAAGGAAACCGCTGATCTGCTCGTCGCCAAAGGCGGCAAAGCCGGAACGCCGATTCCGCAGCCAGGCGGCCGCGGTGGTGGCCCTGGGCGGGCAGGCGCCGGCGCGGCCCCGGGACGCAGGGGCGCCGGTCCGGGCCGCTAAACGATTCGCGTCGGTGTGGATTTGCGATTCGCGACGATCCGATCCTGCGGCGACGAAAGAAATGTTGCCCGCGGGCTCCGTCTAATTAATTAAGGCCCAACGTCTGGATCAGCGGCTCGCTGCCATCAAAGATCACTTCCGACGCCGCAGGACTGCGGCGCCACGACACACCCAACGCGGCAAAGAACGCGGCGAGACAAATTACCGACCAGATCATCCTTTCTTCCAGCGCCTGTTCCAGATCCGCCATATTGAAGCTCCAGGCTGTGAACCCATAGAGGTACAGGACGGCCAAAACAGAGAGGCTCGTTTTGCCGGCAAAGTAAGAACAGGTGAACGGCACCTTGTCGAACTTCCAGAACATCAACTCGATCAACAGCGCGCCGGCGGCGAGTTGAAACAGGACATGCATCAGCCCTCTCTCCCAGCCAGCGGCGAATATCTCGAAAGGGAGAATTGCGAGGCCCGCAGGCAGGAGTCCCGACACGAGGACGGTCTTCCGCGCCGCACGCCGCGCGACCTCCGCGAAGCGGGCTTCAGTTAACTGAAGCAGCCAGTTGCACGCGAGGTCCGCCGGAAACTGGAATACTGTGCGGAAGCCTGAGATGACGAAGAAAGCAATCAGAAACGGGAAGGTGCGCGCACCTTCAGGCGACCAGCCGAGCTTCCCGTTGCGCACGGCTAGCGCAACGAACATGCCTGCGGAAATTCCGATGCTCAACCAGGCAGCGATAAAGAGGCGATGCTTCGTGCTGCCCGCCAGCGTCTTCCGGCAGAACGCGAAGATGGCCCATTCCTCAGGCGAAGCAGTGAAGCGCAGAAGGCGGTTCCGCGTGGGACGCCGCGCCTGGGTGTCTTCCGCTTCCAGGGTGCGCCGGAAGTGCCGTTTGAATCCGACTACCCAACTCAGGCAAAAGAACAGGAGCACTATGGCCAAAGCTCTGATTGCATAATGGCCGA
>DATAZF010000225.1:0-3794 GCA_036272235.1 Bryobacteraceae bacterium
CGGCAAGGAAATGCGCGTCTCTTTCGACCAGTCGCAGCGCCGCGTCCTTCACTAACTGCTCGGGCTCCGTCCCGGCGTGCTATGCAATTTGCGAAAAGGATGGCTTCCTGTTCGGGTGTAAAGCGTACTTCCATGCCCCAAGCATTTTGCTGCTTCGTGTCAACTGCGGTAGAGGCGGGAAAAATCGCCACGGAGGGGCTCTGCCCCCTTCCGAACCATCCCCCGGGATTTAACGCTTTTGAGCCAAAGCTGGCATTTGATTTTGAGATGGGGCAAAATGCGCGCAGCCGTCACGGAGGATACCTGCACTGGTTTGACAAAGTTTTCTATCGAAGCAGCGCAGCGGTAAAGGCAAAGGCCGGTGCGGTATGCCGACGACTCTGTGGTGTTGGCACGAATTTCTAACTCAGGCCACGAGTGACGCCTGCGGTAAATATTTTTGCTCTTCCGCCATCTCACTGACCGCACGCCTCTTGGCGTCAAATCCCGACCCGCGCCCAGCCTCGCGGGAACTCGATTCCCGCCCGCGCCATGCTATTGGTTTCCTCGAAGGAGCACGCACATCGATGGCCACCGAAAAGCAAATCCTCGCCAATCGCCGCAACGCCCAATTCTCCACCGGACCCCGCACCGCCGAAGGCAAATCCGTCTCCCGTCTCAACGCCGTCCGTCACGGACTCACCGGACAGATCGATGTCCGCACCGCCGGGGAACAGCAGGCCCACGACGAATTCTGCGCCACAATCATCCACAGTCTCGATCCGGCAGAAGGCATCGAGCGCCAGTTCGCGCAATCCATCGCCGAGGACCACTGGCGTCTGAATCGCGCAAAATCCCTCGAGAACAATATCTTCGCCATCACCCGCACCTTCCACGACTCCGACGGCGAAATGGAAACTCCCGAAATGGATGCGGCCCTCGCCACCGCCCGCACCTATATCGCGGACCCCCAGCGCCTCAACCTCCTCAGCATGTACGAGCGCCGCATCCACGGCAACATGTCGCGCAGTCTGAAGCAACTCACCGAGATCCAGACCGCTCGTCGTGCCGCCGAAGCCAAAGTGAAAGCCGACGCCGAAGCCAAGCGCCAGCAAGCCTTCGAAGAAGCCTGCTTGCTGGCCGAACTCGCCGAAAAGGAGGGGATACCCCACGACCCAGCCCAATATCCCGACCCCGGCGGCTTTGTTTTTTCAACCGCCGAAATCACCGCCGCCATCGGCCGGGTAACGCGTTTGAAACAAGCCCGCGAGGCCTTCTGCGTCCCCCTCAAACCGTCCCTGCGCCGCCATAATGAAAGTCTGGCGGCCTGAATGCCTGTTATAATGAGCATGGATGGTATTACCCTCCCCCGCGCTCACGCGGCATTTGCGTCTTCGATTTTTCAGCCACACGTTTGCCTCGCTTCAAACCCGCTGATGTCTGCTTTTACCCGTCGAAATTTTACGAGGTCGTACGTCATTTAAATGAAAGCTACTGTTCCGGTCAGCCGCGGCATTGAGAGCCTTTTCGGCACTCGCGATGAAAATATCCGCCTTCTCGAAAGCGGACTCAGCGTCAGTACGCATCTGGGCCAGAATGCCCAGGGCGAAGACACGCTCGAAATCGAAGGCGAGCCCGCGGCCGTCACGCGCGCCGAAAGCATCCTGCAGGATTATTTCGCTCTCGTCCGCGAAGGTGTCGTTTTCAAGAATGGCGATCTCAACAGCCTCCTTCGCGTCGTCACCGCCGACCCCGAAGTCACCCTGCGTTCTCTCTTCCGCAGCGGACAGCAGCGCAGCTTCGGCAAGAAAGTTCTCGCGCCCAAAACCGTCACACAGCGCCGCTATCTCGAAGCCATCGAGCGCAATGACCTCGTCTTTGGCATCGGACCCGCCGGCACCGGCAAGACCTACCTCGCCGTCGCGATGGCCGTCCAGGCCTTGATCGGCAAGCGCGTTTCGCGCATAATCCTTACGCGCCCCGCCGTCGAGGCCGGCGAAAAGCTCGGCTTCCTCCCGGGCAGCCTGCAGGAAAAGATCGATCCCTATCTCCGCCCGCTTTACGACGCCCTCTACGACATGCTCGAGTCCGACAAAGTCGAAAAGTTGCTCGAGCGTGCGTCGATCGAGGTCGCGCCCCTTGCCTTTATGCGCGGCCGCACCCTCAACGACAGTTTCATCATTCTGGATGAAGCCCAGAACAGCACCTCCGAGCAGATGAAGATGGTGCTGACCCGCCAGGGTTTCAACTCGAAGATGGTCGTGACCGGCGATATCACCCAGATCGATCTGCCCAACGGCCGCCGCTCCGGGCTCCTCGACGCCGTCGAAATCCTCCACGCCGTCGAAGGCATTTCGTTCGTTCAATTCGACGAGCGGGATGTCGTGCGCCACAGCCTCGTCCAGCGCATTGTGCGCGCTTACGAGAAATACAACGAGACCGCCGCCGGGCGGCAACTCACTCTCAGACTGTCGGATCCGTCGCCGTCCGAACGCGAACCCGCTCCGGAATCGGCGGCGGAATTACCTCTGCCTGCCATCGATCCGGCGGCGCCCGCTCCGGCGCAGGCATGAAATCCGACCCGCTCATAACCTTCCGGCGGAAGCCGGCCGCGCTCGATATTGCCGCCCTGGAATCCTTCTCTGTTATCCTGCGCGACCGCGTGACGCGCGGGCGCGACTTTCATTGCCGGATCACGAACGACGCCGAGCTCCAGCAGTGGAACGCGCAGTTTCGCGGCAAAGACTACGCGACCGACGTTTTATCGTTTCCGTCGGAGGATCCGGATTCCATCGGCGATATCGCGATCTCCCTTCAGCGCGCCCGCGCCCAGGCCCGCGAATGGCGCCACGCCGTTGAGGATGAGCTCCGCATCCTGATGCTCCACGGCGTGCTCCATCTTTTGGGCCTGGACCACGAAACCGATTCCGGCCAGATGTGCCGCACCGAAATGCGTTGGCGCCGCAAGCTGAGTCTTCCGGCCGGATTGATCGAGCGGGCGGCGTCATGATCCTGGTCCTTCTGCTCTTTCTGCTCGTCCTGATTCTGCTCTTCACGACGATTCAGACCATGTACCTCGAAGGCATGCGCCTGCGCACGCGCGATTTCCCGTCTTTGCAGTACTTCAAATCCGATCTGGAGCCGCGCCTCAACCAGCGTTCTGAAGAAGGCGCCCTCACCTTTTCGCTCTGGAAGCACACCTGCCTCGTCCTGTTCGGCGTTCTCGTCCTCGCCCAGGTCGTCGATGGCGGATATATTACGCTTCCCGCCGTCCTCGAAGCCATGGCCGGCGCATGGCTGCTCTTGATGCTTTGTGCGTATTTGATCCCGCAGTTGCTGTTCCGCCGCACGTCCGGCCACTGGATCGCACACCTGATGCCGTTCTACACAGGCGCGGCGCTCGTGATCCGTCCGCTGGTGCTCGCGCTCAACTTTCTGCAGTCGCTGCTCGACATTACCGGGCAGGAGCCCGAGCGCGCCGAGCCCGCGACGCCCGCCGAGAATATCGAGACCCTCATAGCGGCCGGTACCGAAGAAGGCCTGCTGCAGGAGGATGATCGCAAGCTGATCCAGTCCGTCGTCGAATTCGGTGACAAGGTTGTGCGTGAAGTGATGACGGCGCGTCCCAACATGGTCGCCATCGAAGCCGGCGAAACCCTTGAAGCGCTCCATCAGCTTGTCGTGATCGAGCAGTATTCGCGCATCCCCGTCTATCAAACCACCATCGACGACGTCGTAGGTTTCGTTCACGTGCGCGACATGTTCGAGGTCGCGGAAAGCGATCGCCGCACTCGCGGCGTCCGCGAGCTGATGCG
>DATAZF010000226.1:0-7046 GCA_036272235.1 Bryobacteraceae bacterium
AATGTCATTTCCGTAATAGTGTGTAACTTCCGCAGTAGCATGTATAGGTGTCGCATAATGTGAGTTGGCGTGCGAAAGAGACCCATGTCGGAGGCAGGAAAACGGTATTTCGGATGCCCGAATTCGCGCACAGGCCAGAAATTGACGCGCTCGTACTCGAGCGCTTGGCTGACAAAATGAACAGGAAGACATCTCGGACCTGGGGCGCAAGGGCAGCAAAAATGGTGGCAAGCGCCCCATGGACGAGTTAATGCCCGCGCAGCGCTCCGCTCTCGCAAGGAAGGCTGCGGAGAAGAGTGCCGAGGTTCGATCGAAGCAAGCGGCCGCGAAGAAGAAACCCGCCGCCAGAGCCCACTGATGGACAAGGAAGCGAAGTGCAAGGCCGATCTTGACGCTGCGGTGGCTGCAGTCAGGAAATCGAACCAGCTACTCAAGCAGTCGATTCTGTCAGGAGACATGCGATCTGTCGAAAATCAGATCGTGAAAATACGGGCGAGTCGTTGGAAGCTGAAGGTCGCACTCAGGGCATGCGAGAACTTTGCATCCTGGCGGATGGATAAAACGCCGTAACGAGCGAAAAAATGGATGTCCAGGCGATCCTGAATCAACTTCGCGAAGAACGCGAGCAGGTGGAGGAGGCTATCCTCGCACTGGAGCGGTTCCAACTCTGCCAGGGCCCCAGACGCGGGCGTCCGCCCGGGCGGCTGATCACCGCAGCGACATCGAAAGGGCCGAAACGCCGCGGCCGTCCGCCGGGCAGCAGAAACAAGACGGCGGCCAGGAAATGAACCATCGAGGTATCCGTCGACGCCAGCGAACGTCCGGGCCAGCTTGAACAACTGATAAGCGCCGCCCACGCGTCACCCGATTGGCCTTGTCGCGCGGTTTCTGGTTCGTGAGGCTTGGCGGCCGACTGCAATTGGCTGGCGGGGCGGGAACTGCATCGTTATTCCCTTGTCCGAAACATCACGGCGCGCCACTTGAAGGGATCTTCGGCCTCACAAGTGCCTGTGTTCCGGGATGAAGAAAAGTTCAAGGATGAAGGACAGCAACGGAGAAGAGGCCGGAAAAGGTCCGCCGTCGAGAGACGCGAGACTGGAGATACTCGACCCCAACGACAGCGATCTGCTGCGCGATGACTTGAAAGGGCAGACCAGCACGCACGCGAATCCGCCACGGCTGGAGGATGAAGGGCAATCTGGCGGCTAATTGATATCCCGGCCCTGTTGCGCCCCCCGGATACTGCTCGCGAACCCAGGAAAGGAGCAACGGCTGCAGCCACAATTTCACTCCAGCGCAACGGCTCACTTCCGCCGTCCCAGAAAGAGCGTGTGCCACGAACCACCATTTGCATGCGCTCGACAGCGCTCGACTTCGACCTCGAACCCAGCGCGCGCAATCAGCTTCTCGAATGCAGCGTCCCCGGCCGCCGACCAGAATGCCGCGCAGCCTCCGGGACGTAAAGCAGCGAGCGTCAGTCGCAGCCCCTCCAGGTCGTACAAGTGCCGATTTCCCCCATCGCTCAAAGCGGCCGGACCATTATCGACATCGAGTACAATGCTGTCGAAGCCGCCCGTCGATTCGCGAATCACATCGACAACATCCCGATTCACTACCGTTACACGCGGGTCCGTCATCGCAGCTCCAGCCAGAGGGAAAAGCGGATTCCGGTTCCATGCCACGACCGCGGCCAGGATTTCAGCGACCACCACCTTGGCGTCCGGCGCGAGCGCCGCCAGCGCCGAAGACAGCGTGAATCCGAAGCCGAGGCCGCCGATCAGAACACGCGCGCTGCGGATCTGCTTTGCATGCGCGCAGGCCAGTTCGGCGACCCTGTCTTCGGACGCATGCGTGCGTGTCGACATGAGGCTGACGCCGTCGACGCGAATGGCGTAGTCCCGGTCGTGCTGGTGAAGGGAGATGGTCTTGCCGCCGGGAGTGCGCGCCGCGTCGAGAGAAATCCATCTCTTCATGAGCACTCTCAGGGTAGCGTTCCAACAGGCATCGCCCTCCACTAAACTGAATTCATGAACTACTATGGCGGCAAAGATCTGGCGGCGAGCTTCCGTACAGTACGCAGAAATACGGTGATCGCGGCGACCGAAATTCCGGAAGATCAATATAATTTCCGCGCCACTCCGGATACGCGCACGGTAGCCGGGCAGCTCATGCATATCGTCCTCGCCCCCCGCATCCAGGAACAAATACAAAATGTCGAGCGGCGCACCACCCTGCAGGACTTTAACTTTCCGGGAATCTTCGCCGAAATGGTCGCCGAAGAAAACAAGCCTCGCACCAAACAGGAGATTCTCGCCCTGCTCGAAACCAGCGGCGAAGAGTTTGCCAAATCGCTGGAGACTTTCTCCGACGATTTCCTCGCGGAGCAGGTCGCCTTGCCGCCGGGAGCATCACCCGCGTCGAAAAGCCGCTTCGAGATGCTGCTCAGCGTCAAAGAACACGAAATGCATCACCGGGCGCAGCTGATGCTTCTGCAGCGTATGGTCGGCATTGTTCCGCACGGCACGCGCGCATTCGCCGAAATTCTCGCTCAGGCGCAAAAACCGGCGGCTGCGGGGTAGCGCCTCGCCCGAAGTGCTGCTTTGAGCAACGAATCCGACGCCATCGCCGTTCTCGCCGAGAAGCCCTCCGTCGCGCGTGACATCGCGAAAGTATTAGGGGCCGCCGCGAGGGGCGACGGTTATATGCATGGGAATGGCTACGTTGTGACGTGGGCCATCGGGCATCTCGCCTCTCTGGCTCAGCCGCACGAAATACGTCCGGAATGGAAGGCGTGGCGGCGCGAGTCTTTGCCCATGCTGCCGGCCTCATGGCCTCTGGTCGTCTACGAAAAGACCAAAGATCAATTCGAAGTAGTCAGGAAGATCCTTTCTTCGCCGCGCATCTCCCGCATCGTCTGCGCGACGGACGCCGGGCGCGAAGGTGAGCTGATCTTCCGCTACATCTATGAGGCCGCGGAGTGCTCGAAGCCGGTCAGCCGCCTTTGGATTTCTTCGCTCACCCCGGAAGCCATCCGCAAAGGTTTCGATGCCCTGAAGCCGGGTGCCGATTACGAGCCGCTTGCGGACGCGGCGCGTGGACGCAGCCGTGCCGACTGGCTTGTCGGGATGAATCTCTCGCGCGCCTATACCCTCACTTACGGCGACGAGTTGAGCGTAGGCCGCGTCCAGACTCCGACGCTCGCGATGGTGGTCGAGCGCGAACTGGCGGTGCGCCGGTTCGTTCCGGAAGACTATCTGGAAGTGGCGGCGACCTTCCGGCCGGCTGGAAACAAGGCTGCGGAAGCTTACCAGGGGACGTGGGTCCGGGATGTGGCGGACGTCCAGAAGTCGGCGCGCCTTTCGGCCGCAGGCGAAGAGGCGGCGCATATCGTAGCGCGTGCGAAGACCGGCGTCGCCGCGATCGAATCGGTGAAAGCCGAGACGCAGCGCATGGGTCCGCCGCTGCTCTACGATCTGACGGAGCTGCAGCGCCACGCCAATCGTTTGTTCGGGTTCAGCGCACAGCACACTCTCGACACTGCACAGACCCTCTACGAGCGGCACAAGTTAATCAGTTATCCGCGTACCGACAGCCGGCACCTGTCACGGGATGTCGCAAGCACATTGCCGCAGGTTGTGAAGACAGTCGCGGCACCGTACCAGGCGATAATGGCTCCCGGCACAGGTGAAAAGCCCCTCGGACGCAGATATGTGGACGACACAAAGGTTACCGATCACCATGCGATCATCCCCACTGTCGTTTCATCCGAGCGCGCCAGCTTGTCTCCGGACGAGGCGAAACTCTACGACCTCGTGTGCCGCCGCCTGCTCACCTGCTGGCATGAGGATCACATATGGTCCGTCACTACCGTGATCACTGCGATCGTGAACGGCCAGATCACAGACCGGTATCATTCGTCGGGAAAGGCCATTCAGCAGGTGGGGTGGAAGGCGCTGGATTTCCAGTCCACGAGGAAGAAGGCCGGCAATCGCAGGGCGGGTGAAACCGCGGCGGAAGAAGAACAGCAGGCCCTGCCGGCAGGCCTCGCGCGCGGGCAGACGCAGGACGTTCTCGATGTGGAAGCGCTGCGAAAAAAAACCAGTCCGCCCAAAAGGTTTACCGAAGCCACTCTGCTGACGGCGATGGAGACGGCAGGGAAGACACTCGACGAAAAGGAACTTTCGGATGCCATGAAAGAGACGGGACTGGGAACGCCCGCCACCCGCGCCTCCATTATCGAAGTGCTGCTGAAGCGCGAGTACATCATCCGAAGCGGCAAAAATCTTGAGGCAACCGATAAAGGCATTCAGTTGATCGAAGTGGTGCATCCTGAAGCGAAGAGCCCGGTAATGACGGGCCAGTGGGAGGCGTACCTCAAGCGCATCCAGCGAGGCGAAGCGCAACTCGCGCCGTTCCTGCGCGGCATTGAAGACTACGTGCAGAATGTGGTCGGTAAGGTCGGACAAATTCCACCTGCCCCACGGAGTTCTTACAGCCGCGCGCCCGCAACTGCTCCGGCGCCGGCCGGAACCGCGATGCCTGCGGTGGTCGCCGCGGTGATTCCCGCCGTGACCGCAGAAGCAGGCGAACCGGTCGACACGCTTCTGCATCGCGCTTTCGGCTTCACCTCATTCCGGGCGAATCAGGAAGAAGTCTGCCGGGCCGTAATCGAAGGGCAGGATGCGCTTCTCGTGATGCCCACCGGTGCCGGAAAGTCGCTCTGCTATCAATTGCCCGGCCTCGCGCGCGGCGGAACGACACTGGTGATCAGTCCGCTGATTGCGCTGATGGAAGACCAATACGCCCGGCTTCGCGAGCGCGGGTTTGCGGTGGAATGCATTCACTCCGGATGGGACAGGGCTGCTTCGCGCCAGGCATGCATCGACTATCTGAACGGAAAGCTCCAATTCCTCTTCATCGCTCCCGAGCGCCTTCGTGTTCCCGGATTCCCCGAGATGCTGGCAAAACGCAAGCCCACCCTGATCGCCATCGACGAGGCGCATTGCATCTCGCAATGGGGGCACGATTTCCGCCCCGACTACCGCCTGCTGGGCGGTTACCTGCCCACGCTGCGGCCCGCGCCTGTGATCGCTCTTACCGCGACCGCGACTGCCATCGTTCAACACGATATCTGCGATCAGCTGGGCTTCGATCGGCAGAAGAGCTTCATCCACGGCTTTCGCCGCTCGAATATTGCCATCGAAGTGGTCGAGACCAGTCCCTCGCGGCGTCCCGATCTCGCGCTCGAGTTGCTGGCCGATCCGGAACGGCGCCCGGCCATCGTCTACACCCCCAGCCGCAAGCAGGCGGAGAGTGTGGCGGCCCTGCTGTCGCGCGACTATTCGACCGCGGCCTATCACGCAGGCCTCGATGCGGACCGGCGTCATCGCGTCCAGGATGCCTTTCTGAATCGAAAGCTTGATGTGATCGTCGCGACGATCGCCTTCGGCATGGGGATCGACAAGGCCGACATCCGCTCTGTTATCCACACCGCACTGCCGGGAAGCATTGAAGCCTACTATCAGGAAATTGGGCGCGCCGGGCGGGATGGCGAGCCAAGCCGCGCCATCCTTATGCATTCGTATGCGGACCGCTACACTCATGATTTCTTCTTCGAGCGCGACTATCCTGATGTGAAGGTGCTCGACCGCATCTACGACCGGGTCCGCGCCGACGCCCAGCCGCGCGTGTTCGTCGAGAAGCAGAGCCGGGTGCCGGGCGACGTCTTCGAGAAGGCGCTCGAGAAGCTGTGGACGCATGGAGGCGTGACTATCGATCCTGCCGACAATCTCGGCCGCGGCACGGCGGACTGGCGCGATTCCTACGTCGCGCAGGGCGAGCAGAAGCAAGCACAGATAGAGGCGATGATCCGGTATGCGCAGAGCAACGAGTGCCGGATGTCGAGCCTCGTCCGGCACTTCGGAGATAACACCGATAGCCAGAAGCCCTGCGGGATTTGCGATTTCTGCGAGCCCGCGACCTGCGTGGCGCAGCGGTTCCGGCCCGCGAACCAGACCGAACGAGTCGTGGCGCGCGATGTTCTGGAATCGCTGCACAGTGGCGGCCGCTCGCTGGGGAAACTGCACACGGAGCTCTGCCTCAAGAACGGCGTGGATCGGGATTCCTTCGAGGAACTCATGGGCGCGATGGCGCGGTTGGGGCTGGTCCGCCTGGTGGATTCCGTGTTCGAGAAAGACGGAAAGTCGATTCCATTCCGCAAGGCGACTCTGACGCGCGATGCCGCGCATGTGGATGAGGCGACTCTCTCCGATCTGTCGATTCGCGAGGCCGCGCTCGAGACAAAGCCTGCGGCGCGAAAGAAGAAAGCACGGCGCAAAGCAGTGAAGAAAGAGTCCGCGGCGACAGCCGCCCGCTCTGTTTCGGCGGCGCCCTCGCTTGCGGAAAAAATGCTGAAAGAGTGGCGGAGTGCTCAGGCGCACAAGCTCGGCGTGCCGGCTTTCCGGATCATGTCCGACCGCGTGCTCCTCGCTGTAGCGCAGAATCACCCAAAGAGCGCCGCCGAGTTACTGGCGATTCCGGGCATTGGAATTGCTACGGTCGAAAAATACGGCGCGCAGATCTATCGCATTCTGAATCAGGTGAGGTGAATCACGATGTTTCTCTATGACCCGCAAATTGCCGCCACCGTGCGGACGTCCCCGCAGTCCATCCCCGATGTTCTGCGAATCATGCAGGATGTCGATACCGTCTGCGAACCGGGTGACGGATTGAAATGGTTCAACGGCCTGTATCTTCAGGTGACGAAGGCGGTGGAGAACCAGGTGAATGGTGGAGGGTTTTCCGATCCGGCGTGGCTGGCTCTGCTCGACGTCGAGTTTGCAAAGCTCTACTTCTCGGCCCTCTATGGATATTTGTCCGGTGGCGACTGCGGCGGCTGCTGGCGTGCGATGTTTTCCGTTCGCAATGACGTGCGAGTTGCGCGTATACAGTTCGCCCTGGCAGGGGTCAACGCGCATATCAACCATGATTTGCCTGCGGCGCTCGTCGCCACCTGCGCGGCCAGTGGCGTGTTGCCGCAACACGGA
>DATAZF010000227.1:0-11281 GCA_036272235.1 Bryobacteraceae bacterium
TTTCGTGATCCATCTGGCGCGAACCCAGCCCGCCTCTTCCATACGATGCAATGCCGGGTAAAGCGAACCCTCCTCGGCGCGAAGCACATCGTCGGAAATTTCCTGGATGGCGGTCATGATGCCGTAGCCATGCAAGCCTGGTCGCCGCGAGAGAATCTTCAAAACGAGCAGATCCAGTGCGCCTTGCAGATTATCCGGCCTCGGCATACTAAGACGTCATGGTATATAGACATCTATGCTTATGTCAACCAGGTTGCACTCAAGTTCATCCCCGCTCATAAATCTTCTCCGCAAACCGGACCAATCTGTGTGCATCTGTGGCCCATAGACTTTGTGGACCACTCCCCGGTTTGCCACGGCGGTGTCAATAGTTTTGTGTAAGCAATTTCCAATGCCCCGATGAAAGTCCTGATCGGCACTAACCAGCGGGGGATACACAAGGGGGCGGCAGCCGGTAAGTTGGGCTCCTTGTGCTAAACCCGATTTGGTCAACGCAACGACCGCGATAAAGCTTTGCTCTCGCAGTCCTCGGCATGATGGGGTTCAACAAGATCGCCGGCGCTACCAGATCCGCATCGTGCCGGGAATGGCAGGGTCGCGGCGATTTTCATGGCAGTTGGTTCGGGAGTTGGTGGAGACCGGCGACGATGAAGTCCGGGTCAAGATTCCGACTTACGAATTCCGCGCCGGATCGGTTACACCAGCAGACCCGGTAGCCAAAAGACTTCGCGCCTTCGGCGTCCCACAGGTTTGAGGAGACGAAAAGAATTTCATCCGCGGGGAGCTTGAAACGGGAGGTTCCCAGAGCGTAGACGCGCGGGGACGGTTTGTAGGTCCCCATACTGTCGACTGAGATGACGTGTGCGAAGTGCGATTCCAGATTGCCGTGGCGGACGGCGGAATCGAGCATCGAGGGAGAGCCGTTCGAAAGTATGCCGAGCGGGAGCGCGTGAAATTGTGCGAGCGCGACACTGGCGTCGGCAAAGACATCCGGCGTGAGGTACGACTGCATCAATTGCTCGAGTTGCGCATCGGTGGCGGGAATCGAAAGTTGTTGCACGGAACTGCGCAGGGCGGCCCAGGTAAGCTGCCAAAAATCCTCGTAGCGTTCCATGAGCGCGTGGAGCCAGGTGTATTCGAGCTGCTTGCGGCGCCAAAGCTGCGAGAGGGCGTCGAGATCGCCGGCGATGTCCGCGCCGGCGTTGCGGATGACGGAATGGACGTCGAAGATCGTTCCATAAGCGTCGAACAGGATTGCTTTCGGCATATCGACGACGTTACACCAAAACCGCCGGCGCGTTATCGTTATCATCGACATATATGGCAAATGAAACCTATGCGTTGTTCGACACGACCGAGGGCAGCTTTAAAGCGAAACTCTTCGCGGCCGAAGCGCCCAAAACCGTTCAGAACTTCGTCGAGCTCGCCGACGGCACGAAAACGGGGAAGCCGTTCTATGACGGCATCATCTTTCACCGGGTGATTCCGAACTTCATGATTCAGGGCGGATGCCCGGAAGGCAGCGGACGCGGCGGCCCTGGCTATAAGTTCGCGGACGAGTTCCATTCGTCGCTGAAGCACTCGAAAGCCGGCTTTCTTTCGATGGCCAATGCCGGTCCAAATACGAACGGCAGCCAGTTCTTCATCACGGTCGCGCCAACGCCGCACCTCGATAACCGCCATGCGATTTTCGGCGAGATCGTGGAGGGATACGACGTGGTGGAGAAGATTTCGAAGGTCGCGCGCAACGGGCAGGACAGGCCGAATAAGGAAGTCAAAATCAACTCCGTGAAAATCGAAAAGAGCTGAAGGGTGGCGATGCCGCGTACCGCGCTTTTCGGCGGTACTTTCGACCCTGTCCACAACGCTCATCTCGAGATCGCGCGCGCGGCTGCCGACCGCTTCGGGCTGGAAAAAATTCTGTTCGTGCCCGCCGCTAATCCGCCGCACAAGCCCGGCGGGGCAGCGGCCGGGTATGAAGATCGAGTCCGGATGGCTGAGCTGGCTTGCGCCGCCGACGCGCGCTTCGAGGTTTCCCGTATCGAAGCAGGCACGGCGCGCGCCTATTCGATCGTCACGATCGAAAAACTGCGCGCGCAGGGGATTACGCCGCTCGCTTTTCTGATCGGCGCGGATGCGTTCCGCGAGATCTGCACGTGGCATCGGTGGCGGGATGTCGTTGCGTTGGTCGAGTTTATTGTTGTGACTCGGCCGGGCTCCAGTTGGGAAGCGCCGGCGGGCGCGGTAGTGCACGAACTGGGGGGACTGGACCTTGCGGTGTCTTCTTCCGATATTCGGGCGGAGCTTGGTGCGGGAGTGCTGGATGTCCCGTTGCCCGCGGCGGTTCGCGCGTATATTCGGGAGCGGCGGTTGTATCGTTCGTTCTGAGAGATTCGGGTAGCGCCGGCCAGGCGGACTGCCAATCCGCCGCAGGATGCCCTCCTGCCCCACATGCTGCTTGCAAGCATCGGTTGCGACCGGCCTGTTGTAGGCTGACGGTACGGGCTATGGCGAAAGAAAAAGCCGCGGAGCTGCTGTCGATCGACGGGCGTCAGGTTCGGATTTCACATCCAGATAAGCCTTACTTCACGAAAGCGGCGAAGCTTACGAAACTCGACATTGTCCGCTACTATTTGTCGGTTGCGCCGGGAGCTCTTGCCGGAATAAAAGACAGGCCGATCGTGCTCAAGCGCTTCGTGAACGGGGCGGATGGAGAGGTCTTCTATCAGAAGCGCGCCCCCTCCGATACCCCGGACTGGATGCGCACCGTCACGCTTTCTTTTCCTTCGGGACGTACCGCCAGTGAAGTCGTCGTCGACGACACGGCGGGCCTGGCGTGGGTCGTCAATCTGGGGTGCATTGAACTGCATCCGCATCCGGTTGTTTCGGCTGACCTCGATCACCCGAATGAACTGCGGGTCGATCTCGACCCCGGTCCGGGTGTGGAGTGGGCCGCCGTGCGCACGGTGGCGCTTGAGGTGAAGGCTTTTCTCGAAGAGATGGGGCTGCATGGGTGGCCCAAGACGAGCGGTTCGCGGGGGATGCACGTGAACGCTCGGATTCATCCGCGGTGGAGCTTTACGGAAGTGCGTCGCGCCGCCGTAGCTTTGTCGCGCGCGGTGGAGCGCCGGCTGCCTGCACTGGCGAGCTCGAAATGGTGGAAGGAGGAGCGCCACGGGGTTTTCCTCGATTACAACCAGAACGCGAAGGACAGGACGACTTGCTCCGCGTATTCGGTGCGGCCTCTGCCCGATGCGCGCGTGTCGACTCCACTCGAGTGGCGTGAAGTGCCCGATTGCGATCCGGCGGATTTTACGGTGCTTACTGTGCCGGGGCGTTTTGCGGAGGTGGGCGATCCTCACGCGGGAATGAATGATTCGGCGGGGTCGCTTGAAAAACTGCTTGAGCTGGCGGAGAAAGACGAGCGCGAGGGTTTGGGTGATGCGCCGTGGCCACCGCATTTCCGGAAGACGAAAGGGGAGGGTCCGAGGGTGGCACCGTCGCGCACCAAAAAGGTTGCGACGAAGATGCCGCTGATTGTGATCGCGAATTCTCCGAGCAAGGAAGCGGCGCTGGCTGGGCTGGAGCGGTGGAAGGCGAAGCATCCGGAGGTCGCGGCGCGGCTGGCGGTCGATGATGTGCTGGTGGATTCGATGCGGGGGCGGTCATCCACGTGGACGCGGATTCGAGTCAATCTGCGGCATGTCGTGGAACTGGTGAGACCTGCGCAGGGAACCCCGGATCCGGATGAGGATCCGACGCGGGAATGGCGAGAGATGCGGGCGGCGTCGAAGAGTAGAGCGAAAAAAGGCCCGGCGGTCAGCGGCTCCGAGTGAAAATTTCCATCAGTTCCTGCGGAGGAACCACTTCGAGTTGGGCGTAGGTGCAATCCTGGGGACGTTTGTCCATGCGCCACCTGCGGAAGTGCGACATGTGGCGGAAGCGGGTCCCCTGCATGTGTTCGTAGGTCACTTCGACAACCAGTTCGGGGCGCAGAGGTTCCCAGGAAAGATCTTTGCCCTGACTCCAGCGGCTTTGGCCGCCGGGCATGCGACCCCCGTTGGAATCGGCGTGTTCCGCCCAGCCCCGCCAGGGGTGACTGGCGAGCGCGTTTTCACGGTAGGGCGCGAGGAATTCCACGAGTTCCAGGCGCTTCTGCTGGGTGAAGCTGGCGCAGACGCCAACATGCTGGAGTGTGCTGGCGCTGTCGAAGAGTCCGAGTAGCAGGGAACCGACGGCGGTGCCGTCGCCCTTCTTGTGCCAGCGGAAGCCGGCGACAACGCAATCGCAGTCGCGCTCGTGCTTCACCTTCAACATAAGGCGTTTGTCGGGCTCGTAGGGGAGCGCCACGGGCTTGGCCATGACGCCGTCAAGGCCGGCGCCTTCGAAGCGGTTGAACCAGTCGGCGGCCACGGCGCGATCGCGGGTGGCAGGGGTGAGGTGAATCGGTGGCGTGGCGGCCGCGAGCATTGATTCGAGCCGCTTCCGACGTTGCTCAAAAGGCGCGGTGCGAAGATCTTCGCCGCCTTCGCAAAGGAGATCGAAGAAAACGACCGAAGCGGGGATTTGCTGCGAAAGCAATTTTGCACGGGACGCGGCGGGATGAAGGCGTAATTGCAGCGAGTCGAAATCGAGCGATCCGTCGCGGGCGATGACGATTTCACCGTCGAGCACGCATTGCCGAGGCAGTTGCGCGCCGAGGGGAGCGAGCAGTTCGGGGAAATAGCGGTTGAGCGGTTTCTCATCGCGGCTCTGAATGAAGATCTCATCGCCGTCGCGGAAGATGAGGGTGCGGAAGCCGTCCCACTTGGGCTCGAAGATGAAGTCGCCGTCTTCGTTACCTTCGGGAAGGCTGTCGATGCGCTTCGAGAGCATCGGCAAAATGGGAGGATTGACGGGAAGATCCACTATTCAAATGCTTACACGCGGCGCGGTTATATGCGGCTGTCAATTGTCAGCCGGAATCTTTTCCGCGTAGCCGATTACTACAAGCTCTATCGGTTTCTTGCGGGATTCGAGCTTCAAGTCGGCATGCTGCGCCAACTTATCGGCCAGCGCCGCCAGGGTAGTTTCAACAAAGTGTGGGGCAGATTGTGAATTCGCAAACGAGCGGGTAACAGGCCCGGCTGTTCACATGCCACTGGACAGCGGGCTTACCAACCACGCGCAGATGCCATCCTGCCCTACGTGCGCGGCACCGAAAATCTTCGCGGGTTGCAAAGAAATCGGGCGTGAGTGGCTGGCGTCAAGCAAGCGCGCTGGCTGGGCACGCGTCAGAAATCCCGCCTTTCCACTATCTTCACTGAAGCCACAATCAACAAGGCCGCGATACTCACATATGCCGCAGCATGTCCCCACGGTATCGGTCCAATGAGCATATTCCCGGGCCCCATATAGTCGTGGCCGTTCATGAAATCCAGCGGATTCACAAAAGCGAGCGACCGCGGCGCGCTCCCGCACACCAGCACGATTCCCGCACTGATCGTTGGAGCTGTATAGGCGCCTTCCACCAGCGATGAAATCAGGAGCGCCGTACCCGCAAACACGGCGCCGCCGCCGGCCAACAGTACGACGTAAAAGAACACCTGACGGACGGGGAGCGCTGGTCCCGTGAGGCGCAGCGTCGCATACATTGCCGCCCATGGCAGGACGATCAGCAGGACGGCCTGGAGCAGCCCGGCGCAAATCCGCACGTTCATCAGGCGCGTGCGGCCCACCGGCAAGGCGAGCGTGAACGGCGCGGAGCCATTGGCTTTCTCCTGCACCAACCCTCCCATCATCAGCAGCGTGACTGCTACCACCCAGAACAACTGGAGGAACTGATGGCCGGAGCGCAGAATCATGTAGTAATAATCGGTACCGCTCAAGGTCCATGCCGGCGCATCGCGGGTGCCTGCGTATACACGAGCAACGCACAACGCGGTCGTGCCCGCGAGGGAGATCAGAAATCGCGCGCGCGTTTCCAGCCAGGCTTTGTACCAGCGCATTCAGTTTCCGGTCCTCTCCAGATCGATCGTCTGGAGAAAAATCTCCCGCAATCCGACCGGCGTCACATCGATCGTGCTGGCTCCGGCCTCGCGCGCCCGCGCCACGATCGCATCCAGATTGCCGCTCGCGACCACGCTCATCTGCTGGCCTTGCGTGCGCACCCGCTCGACTCCCTGCATGGCGAAATCCCCCGGCTGCGCGCCACCGGGCAGCACGGCATCCACGCGGCGCCATGACTGCCGCAATTCATCGAGCGACGCATCCATCGCAAGATGCCCGCGATGGATGACGCAGACCTGGTCGGATATTCGCTCCACTTCCTCGATCTGGTGCGACGAAAAGAAAACACTCGTACCCTCGGCGCATTGCGCCACCAGCGCTTCGAGTAGTTGCTCGACGCCCCGTGGGTCCAGCCCTTCGCTCGGCTCATCGAGAATCAACAGCGACGGGCGCCGCGCGATGGCGAGAAGCAGCGCCAGTTTGGTGGCATGCCTTTCGAAAGATGCCGCACCTTGCGTGCCGGCGGCAGTTCGTAGCGGCGCAGCAACGCGGTCGCGACATCCTCGCGCCACATGGGGAAGAATCCGCTGGTGAAGCGAATCATTTGCGCGACGGTCATGTAGTTGTATAGGCGCTTGTCTTCGCTGACGTAAGCGACGTCGGCGCGCATCGCCACACTTTCCGCGGGATCGTCAATTCTTCGTCCGAGGACAGTGCCGCTGCCTTCGCTTGGCCTGATCATGCCCAGCAGCATCCGAATCGTCGTGCTCTTGCCCGCGCCGTTAAGGCCGAGGAACGCGGTAATCCGGCCCGGCATGACCGCGAGGTTCAGGTTTCTGACGGCGTGGCTGTGGCCGTACAATTTGCTGAGACCTCTGGTCTCGATGACGGGCCCGGTCATCGCTTCCCAATCGTTTTTCCCGCGCTCAACAGGCCCGCTTCGAACAATCTGCGGATCTCATCGTCGAGCAGCCCGTCATTACGGAGTTCGGCGATCAGGTCGTCGACGCGGTCGCGCGCCGCTTGCACGCGATCTCCCAGACGCCGCGCGCGCCGGCTCACACAGACAAACGCGCCCGCGCCCTGGTGCATTGCGATAAGGCCTTCGTGCTCGAGTTCCGAATACGCTTTGGTCACCGTGCCGGGGCTGACCACGAGTTCCTCGGCCAGCGTGCGAATGCTGGGAAGCTGATCGCCGTCGTTCAGGGCACCGCTCTCGATAGCGTGGCGGATCTGCTGCATCAACTGCAGGTATCGAGGCTGTCCGGCGGAATCGGTTAGGCGGAAAAGCATTGGGTTCTACTGTATCTGTGTTCTGATACAGTGTAGCGCCGTTTCAGCTCGTGTCAAGAGCCGTAACCATGACCGGCCCCGCGCACTGTTGATAAACTGGACAATTCGCAAAACAATGGCAATCAGTGCAGAACTGCTCGAAATTCTGATTTGTCCCGCGTGCCGGGCGAAGGTGGAGTTGAAGCCGGATGGGAGTGGCTTGCGTTGTGTGTCCTGCCACAGGCTTTATCCGATTCGGGACGAGATCCCGGTGATGCTGATCGATGAGGCGACCATCGATGAGTGAACTCGCGGGTCATCAGCGCGAGTGGCCGACTTGCGATGATTCCCTTCGATTGTAGAGCGGAGTTGCCAACCCCGCGCAGGCTGCCAGCCTGCCCCACGTAATGCCCACGCAGATCGACATCCTCGGGCGGCTCGGCATCGGCAGCCGGGTCGCTGTTATACGGCTGCGCTCGCTGGGCGATTGTGTGTTAGCGACGCCGGCGATACAACTGCTGAAGCAAGCGCGTCCGGATCTGCGGATCGCCGTGGCGGTGGAAGACCGCTTTGCGGCGGTGTTCGAAAACAGTGTGGAGATTCTGGCTCCGCGGGCGAATGCGCTGCGGAGGTTTGCGCCGGAATTGTGCCTCAACCTGCATGGAGGAACGCGCAGCGCGCGATTGACGCTGCTTTCCGGCGCGCGGTTCCGGGCAGGGTTCGATATCTTCCGGCCGCGGTGGATCTATAACACCCTCATTCCGACGGCGCAGAAGACGCTTGGGATTTCGCGGCGTGTCCACACCGTCGAGCATATGGCGTCGGCGATGTTTTACCTCGGCGTGCCGATCACGTGGGTGCCGCGGGCGCGGATCGAAGCGGCGCCTGGGCGGTCCGAACATGCGCCGGCGGGGCCATATGTGGTGATCCACCCTTTTGCCGCAACGCCGGAGAAGACATGGCCGTCGGAATCTTTTCTGGAACTGGCACGCTATTTCAAAGACGCGATGGGGCTGGAGCCCGTGTTTGCCGGCGGGCCGGCGGATGACGTCTCGCTGTTTGCGCCGTATCGAGGAGTAGCAGGGGCGCCGCTCGGTGAGGTCATCCGATTGATGCGGGACGCGGCTTTTTTTGCGGGGAACGACTCGGGTCCGGCGCATGTGGCGGCGGCGTTTGGGGTTCCGCAAGTTGTGATATTCGGACCGTCGGACTGGGAAGTGTGGTCGCCGTGGCGAACGGTGGCGAAGATTCTCAGGGCTGAGGGACCGATCGCGGATATTCCGGTGGCCCGCGCCATCGCTGCGGTCGAGCGGTTGCGGATGGTGGCTGCCGAATGAGGGACGCTCAATGAAAGAAGGCGTCCGGCTCCTTCGCTACGCGCGGCGTTATTGGTTTTTGCTGATTATCTCCGTCGTTCTGATGGCAATTTTTGGCGCCATGACAGCGGCGCGCGTACTGCTCATCAAGGTGGTGATCGGGCGCGTGCTGCAGCCGGGAGTGGATGCGGGACCGACGCCGATATTCGTAATTCCGGTAATCAACGCGCCGATTTATCTCGAACAATTCTTTCCACCGGCGATCCACAACATCTTCACGATGGTGTGGATCACGATACTGCTGGTGTTCGCGACGCGCGGCATCTGCGACTATCTGGGCGACTACCTGACGAATTTTGTGGGTTTTTCGGCGGTGACCGATCTGCGCAACCAGGTGTTCGAAAAAGTGCTGCGGCACGGGGCCGCGTTTTTCGAGGCGACCTCGACAGGGCGGCTGATGTCGTCAATCATGAACGACATCGACAAGATCCAGGTGGCAAGCTCGGATATGTTCGCGGACCTGCTGCGGCAGATCTTCTCGGCGGCGGGGCTGCTGATCGTGATCTTTGCGGCGGACTGGCGGCTTGCGTTATTCAGCCTGGCGCTGTTTCCGTTTGTGCTGCTGCCGACGGCGCGGCTGGGCAAGCGGATCAGGCGTACCAGCCGGCGCACGCAGGACGCGGCGGGGGACCTGAATCAGGTGCTGCAGGAAGCGATCGCGGGCCATCAGGTGGTGAAGGCATTCGGCGCGGAGCAGTATGAGTTGCGGCGCTTCCGCACGGCCGGTGAACGGCTGCTGAAGACCAACCTGCGCTATGTGCTGATCCAGGGGATTCCGTCGCCGTTCATCGAATTCATGGGCGCGGCAACCTTCGTGGGGCTGCTGTGGTTCGGGCGCGAAGAGATCAAAAACCATGTGCTCGACGCCGGAGCATTCATCAGTTTTCTGGCGGCGCTGCTGTTTTTGTACGAGCCGGTGAAGCGCATCACGAACCTCCACAACATTTTTCAGCAGGCGCTGGGGGCATCGGAAAAAGTATTCACCTACCTCGATGAGCCGGAAGAGATCGAGGACAAGCCGGGCGCGCGGGGGATCGACAAGTTCCGCGACCGGATCGCGTTTGAGAATGTGACGTTCCAGTACCCAACGGCCAGCGGGGTGCAACTGGATGGCGTCTCGCTCGATATCGGGGCGGGCGAAGTAGTGGCGCTGGTGGGGTCGAGCGGCGCGGGGAAGACGACGCTGGCCAGTCTGGTGCCGCGCTTCCGCGATGTGGTGTCGGGCGCGGTGCGGATCGACGGCGTCGATGTGCGCGAACTCCGTTTGAAGGCGCTGCGGGACCAGATCAGTCTTGTGGCGCAGGAGACTTTCCTGTTCAACGATACGGTCGCGAACAACATCGCGTATGGCATGGAGAGATACGACCGGGCGCGGTTGATCGAGGCGTCGGAAGCGGCGCTGGCGCATGAGTTCATCGAGAAGCTGCCGCAGGGATACGAAACGGTGATCGGGGATCGCGGGGTCAAACTATCCGGGGGCCAGCGGCAGCGGCTGGCGATCGCGCGGGCGATTTTGAAGAATTCGCCGATTCTGATTCTGGATGAAGCGACTTCGCACCTCGATACGGAGTCAGAGATGCTGGTCCAGAAGGCGCTCGGGAATCTGATGACGGGGCGCACCGTGATCGTGATTGCGCACCGGATTTCGACTATCCGGCGGGCGGACAAGATTGTGGTGCTCGACCGTGGGCGGATTGTGGAGATCGGGAGCCACGAGGAACTGATCGACCACGGCGGAATCTATCAACGGCTGCATGAGCTGCAGTATCTGGATGTGGATGCGGGAGTGGATGTTTGAGGAAGAACCGCTGCCGGCGGATTTGGCAGCGGTTTAGTTTGAAATCTTAGTAAGTTCCGGTCCGATTCTCCCGAGGGAGAGCCTCACGAATCATTTTCAGGTGGCCTGTAATTTCACCCAGTCTTCTCGAAATTTGCCCGAGAAGGACGACCACGACAAAAACGGGGATGAAGACATCGACGTACGATAGCTCGTTCAATCGTCCAAACATGGCGGTAGTCCTCCTGACGTGTGCCAAAATCGCATCATGCCAACGCGCTCAAGCAAAGATCATCGCTTCCCGTGCACGGCGGTCCGCTTTGGCGAGCAGGCCATCGGCGAAGACCTGGATGGCGCGCCGCTGGAGAAGTCGAGGAAGAATCCGGCTGCGGTCGCGCTCGGGAAGCTGGGCGGCGCTCCGCCCAAAGAAACGATCCGCGATCGCGAAGAAAGCGGCACGGGCGCGATGGGGGAAATCATAGCCCGACTTAGCTTCGGGTACCCCTTAAGTAATAGTCGCCCGGGCACTTGGGATATAAGATTGAAGCTCTTTTCGCAATGAAAGCTTCCAGTATCCGGATTTTTTGTCCCCCGCTGGCAGCGTGCCGTTTGCAGCTATTTCAGAATGCCGCAGATCTCACCGCTGAGGGTGAAGTGGAACGACGACTGATTGTCTGACGACGGGCCTGGGGGAAGCGGGAAAAAGTTAACGCCGTAGCCGTTGGCAATGATTGTGCCGGTCGCGACCGAGTATTTGCCGGTGCCTCCGTTGATGGTCAGCGTCAGCAGGTCGGTTACATTCGGGCTGCCGGGGATGGGAGTAAAGACAGCTGAACCTGTGGCGGCCAGTTGATCCTGTTCGCTTTCG
>DATAZF010000228.1:0-10998 GCA_036272235.1 Bryobacteraceae bacterium
GCCGTCGAATCCTCCATCGAAACCGCCTGCGGGCCGCTGGCTTGCATATCGATCTCGATCCGGCCGAGGCACGGCAGCAGATACGTGACTTCGCCTGGCACAATGTGGCTGCGGTTGAGCTTGGTCGCGATCTGCACCGACAATCGCAAGTTGGCCCATGCCGGCTCCATCAAGGATCGCTCGGGGATGGCGCGCAGAAAATTTCCACCCAGACTGACAAACCCTCTGACCTCGCCCTTGAGCATTCCCTGGCAGGCATCGACGGTTGTCAGACCGTCCCAGCGAGGCGGCTCAAAGCCATACAGTTCCTTTAGCTTGTCGAGCGGCACCAGTTTGGTCTTTTCCGAGATCCCGACGGTCCGCTGCCCCTGCACATTGGAATGCCCTCGAATGGGGCAAATGCCGGCGCCGGGCCTACCGATGTTTCCGCGCAGCAACAGCAGGTTGACGATCATCTTCACGGTTTCGACGCCGTGCTTATGCTGGGTAATGCCCATTCCGTAACAGGCGATCACGGCCTTCGACCTCATGTAGACGTCGGCCGTATCGGCCATGGCCGCTTGGCTCAGTCCGGAAGCAAGCTCGAGATCGCTCCACGCCTGCTGCCGACAGAAATCGGCAAATTCCTCGAAACCCGACGTATGCTGCTTGATGAAGCCGGTATCGATAATCCGCGGACTACCCGCTGCTTTGGTGGCATCATCGGCATCGATGATGAGTTTGCAGATGCCGACCATCGCGGCGGCATCGCCGCCTACCCGGACTTGGTGATATTGCGTACTCATATCGGTGCCGCCCGTCACCATCTGGATCGGGCTTTGCGGATTGGTGAATCGCTCAAGGCCCCGCTCCCGCAGCGGATTGAAGCTGATGATCGGCACACCCCGCTGCGCGGCTTCCTGCAACGGATGCAGCATCCGCGGCGCGTTGGTGGTGACGTTGTGGCCTAGGAAAAGAATGCAGTCGGTGCGTTCGAATTCCGGCAGCAGCACCGTGCCGACCGGTACCCCAATCACCGCCGGTAACGCAACGGACGTCGATTCGTGGCACATATTAGAACTGTCGGGAAAATTGCTGGTGCCGTACATGCGGCCAAACAGCTGGTACATGTAGCTGGCTTCCAGCGAAGCGCGGCCCGATGTGTACATGATGACCGAACGCGGATTGAGCTTGTTCAACTCGGCGCCGATATCCCGGAACGCGTCCGCCCAGTCGACCGGCACGTACTTGTCGGTCGAGGCGTCGTACCGCATCGGATCGGTCAAACGCCCCTGCTCTTCCAGTTCGTGGTCCGACCAGGTCCGCAACTCTTCCAGCGTATGCGCCGCAAAGAACTCCGGCGTAACTTTCTTGTCGGTGACTTCCCACGCGGTGGCCTTGGCGCCATTCTCGCAGAATTCGAATGCGTGAGGTTTTGCCGGCTTGGCCCAGGAGCAGCTCACACACATGAAGCCGCCGGGTTTGTTCTGCTTCATCAGGATCTCACTGCCGAGAACCGCCACTTCTTCCTGTGTGAGGATGTTCGCAACGGCTTTCAACGACCCCCAGCCCCCGGCGGGCGCATGATACGGCCTGACCTTCGCCTTTTGTCTCACCGGGTATCCTTTCGCGATCAAAATGCGAAGGAAAAACCAGTGACGCCACAGGAAGTTCCTCGCAGCGCCAATTCCGCCGGTGGCAGGTCGGTTGCGTGCGGACAAGGGAACCTGCACCGCACCTTCGCATTGGTTCCCCGTAAATTTGGAACCGATGTTGCCTATGGCCCTCGCTACGGTACGTCCGACAAAAGCCGACGTCGCGATCGCGGAGATGATTGCGTCGCACACCAATCCGCCGACCGAGGAGGTTGCGGGGATCGTAACGTGGGGCGCCGATGAGCATATCCTCAACGCGATGGCTGCGGCCTGGTGGCTCTATACGCGCGGCCAAAGCCGCCCCCGGCGTCGCACAGCCGATCACATCCTGCTCACGACGCTCGTTGTCTCCGCCATCCCGCATTTTCTCAAAACCATTTTTGATCAGGAGCGTCCGGATCGGCTGATGGTCCGTGGCCACTGGCGCGGGGTACCGATGTCGGGCAAGGAAATGGATGCGTTTCCCTCCGGTCACGCGGTCCATGTCGGCGCGTTGGCTTCCGCTGCTGCCAGATTGCCAAAGCGCCAACGTAACATAGTTTGGCTGATCGGCGCCGGACTGGTGGCCAGCCGGATTGTCCTGCTGGCCCATTGGACGAGCGATGTCGTCGCCGGCCTTGCGATCGGAGCGGCGACCGAACGGCTGCTGCGACGATTTACCGGGTACGGGCGAGATATGGACCGTCCTGATCGCCGATCTGACCGGGCGACGCGATGAACATGCCGTTAGAGCCTTCATGGTCCGACATTGCGGTGCGCCTCGCGCTGACGATGCTGGCTGGCGGGGTTATCGGATTTAATCGCGGCGCCCGCGGGCACGCTGCCGGCTTTCGAACCACCATACTTGTCGGTCTCGCGGCGTCGGTCGCCATGATCCAAACCAACCTGTTGCTGCCACTGAGCGGCAAAACATCTGAGTCGTTCGCGGTGATGGACCTGATGCGGCTTCCGCTTGGCATTCTGACCGGCGTCGGTTTCATCGGTGGGGGCACCATCCTGAAAAAGGGCGATCTCGTCACCGGCGTGACGACGGCCGCCACCTTGTGGCTGATGACGGTGATTGGGCTCTGTCTCGGCGGCGGCCAGCTGATGCTCGGCACGATTACCACGGCCCTCGCGGTCCTGACGCTGTGGATCTTGAAGTGGGTTGACCTCGTCATTCCCCGCGAGCACCGTGCAAGACTCACCGTCACCTGTCCTGCGCAATGGAATGTCCTCGACGAAGTGCCGAGCCTGGTCCGATCGATGCATTACTCCGCCCGTTTTCATGAACAAAAACGAAGCCCCGATCCCGACATGATGGATTATTCGTTCGAACTGTCGTGGAAACGTCCGGAACTCGACGGACCGCCGGTCGATTTGCTGCAGACGATCGATCGCCGCTTCCCGGTGAAATCTTTCGAATTGACCACGAACAACGGCCGATAATCGATTCGGGGATCCGTCCGGCGACATGACCGTTATATGTCGTCCGGAACAACAAATCGCCGGGACGCCGTCGGGCCAGCGGAAACTTTGACGGGCCTTGGCGATTAAGGTCGTGGATATCCCTTCGAGGAGCCACCGTTGGATTTTCCCGTTGCCCAGGACTGCGACCTCGGCTTGCTCGACCGCTATTGGCGCGCGGCGAACTACTTGTCCGTGGGACAGATCTACCTGCTCGACAATCCGCTGCTGCGCGAGCGCTTGCAGCCGGAACACATCAAGCCGCGGCTTCTCGGGCACTGGGGCACCACGCCGGGGCTTAATTTCATCTATGCCCACCTCAACCGCGTTATCCGTTCACGCGATCTCGACATGATCTTCGTCTGCGGTCCGGGTCATGGCGGACCGGGCCTGGTAGCCAACACCTATCTGGAAGGCAGCTACAGCGAAATCTATCCTGACATCACTTGTGACGCTGACGGGATGCGCAAGCTGTTCCGGCAGTTTTCGTTTCCAGGCGGCATTCCCAGTCATGCGGCGCCGGAAACCCCTGGCTCGATCCACGAGGGCGGTGAGCTCGGCTATTCACTGCTGCACGCTTATGGCGCTGCGTTCGACAACCCCGATCTGATCGCGGCGTGCGTGATCGGCGATGGCGAGGCCGAGACCGGTCCCTTGGCCGCGTCGTGGCACTCCAATAAATTCCTCAATCCGGTTCACGACGGCGCCGTGCTGCCGATCTTGCATCTCAACGGATACAAGATCGCCAACCCGACCATCCTCGGTCGCCTCGGCGACGATGAACTCGCCAGTCTGTTGAAAGGTTACGGTCATGATCCGCTGTTTGTGGAAGGCAGCGAGCCGGCTGATATGCATCGCAAGATGGCCCAAACGCTCGACAACGCGTTCGATCGAATCCGGCACATCCAGGCTTCCGCTCGCGACAAGGGAAATTCCCAGCGCCCACGCTGGCCGATGATCGTATTGCGCAGTCCCAAGGGCTGGACCGGTCCGAAGGAAGTCGATGGCAAGAAGGTCGAAGGCTTCTGGCGCGCCCATCAGGTTCCAATCGAGGGCGTGCGAAGTAATCCGGCGCATCTCGAAATTCTCGAAGACTGGATGCGCCGCTACCAGCCAGAGATCCTTTTCGACGACAACGGTCGCTTCGTCGCACAATTGCAGGCACTGGCCCCGGTTGGCGCCCGCCGGATGGGGGCCAATCCGCATTCCAATGGTGGCACGCTGAAACGCAAGCTTGAGCTGCCGAACTACCGAAGCCACGCCGTAGAACTGGACTCAGCAGGAGCAAAGACAGCGGAAGCGACGCGGATCATGGGCGGATATCTGCGCGACGTGATCCGGATGAATGGGATGGCGCGAACATTCCGTCTGATGGGCCCGGACGAGACCTCCTCCAACCGGCTGGACGATGTTTTCGAGGCCACCGATCGGGTCTGGATGGAGCCGATAGAACCCTATGATGTGCACCTCGCCCATGACGGGCGCGTCATGGAGGTATTGAGCGAACATCTCTGCCAGGGCTGGCTCGAAGGCTATCTTCTGACCGGCCGGCACGGGCTGTTCAATTGCTACGAAGCCTTCGTTCACATCGTCGATTCCATGTTCAATCAGCATGCGAAATGGCTCGAAGTATCGCGACGACTGCCGTGGCGGCGGCCGATCGCATCGCTGAACTACCTGCTCAGTTCGCATGTCTGGCGGCAGGACCATAACGGGTTCAGCCATCAGGATCCCGGCTTTGTCGACCTGGTCGCCAACAAGGATGCCGACATCGTCCGTATCTATTTTCCGCCTGACGCCAATTCGCTGCTGTGGGTGACCGACCATTGTCT
Source organism: Bryobacteraceae bacterium (assembly GCA_036272235.1). Taxonomy (GTDB): domain Bacteria; phylum Acidobacteriota; class Terriglobia; order Bryobacterales; family Bryobacteraceae; genus BOG-234. Next base: position 4,913 of record DATAZF010000228.1, read on the forward strand.
GCGAACCTATGATCGCATCAACGTCATCGTTGCCGGCAAGCAGCCGGCGCCGCAATGGATGTCGATCACCGAGGCCGAAGCGCATTGTGCGGCCGGTATCGGCATTTGGGCGTGGGCCGGAAACGAGGGCAAGAACGATCCCGACGTGGTGATGGCCTGCGCTGGAGACGTTCCGGCGCTGGAAACGCTGGCCGCGGTGTCCCTGCTTCGCGAGGCGCTTCCCGACCTGAGAATACGGGTTGTCAACGCGGTCGACCTGATGGCTCTGCAACCGCGCGAGCAGCATCCGCATGGCCTGTCCGACAAGAAGTTCGATCGGATATTTACCCGGGACAAGCCTGTGATCTTCGCCTATCACGGCTACCCCTACATGATTCATCGGCTGGCCTATAACCGCGCCAATCATGCCAACATGCACGTCCGCGGCTTTCGCGAGAAAGGCACCACGACCACGCCGTTCGACATGGTCGTCCTTAACGAACTCGACCGTTATCATTTGGCCATCGAGGCTATCGATCGCGTGCCCGGGCTCGCCGCAAAAGGCTCGGAGGCCAAGCAGGCTTTCCATGGAAAACTCGCCGAGCATCACCGATATGTGCGCGAGCATGGGGAGGACATGCCGGAGGTGCAGAACTGGCGCTGGCCGTTTTCGAAAGACGTCGATCGAGAGCCGTGATGCCGCATGCGATATTGGCGCTGAACGCCGGCTCCTCCAGCATCAAATTCGCGGCCTATGCGGTCATGAAATCCGAGTTGAAGCTGGCCTATAGAGGGATGCTCGACCAGCACGCGGGAGATACCCACTTTGTGGTGAAGGATACCGCCGGCAAGCTTATCCCCGCTGCGAAGTCCGGTCCGCCTCCTTCGGATGATCTGGCCGTTTCGTTGCTCGATCGCGTCGAACCCCTTTTGGGAGGGACCGAACTGGCAGCGATTGGTCACCGGATCGTCCACGGCGGACCGCACTTCAATGCTCCTGTTCTGCTGGATTCCGAAGTCGTGGAGCAGCTCGCCGCCCTGACGCCCCTGGCACCGCTGCACCAGCCGGCCTGCCTAGCGCCGATTCGCTCGCTGCTGTCCGCTCGCCCGAAATTGCTGCAAGTCGCATGCTTCGATACCGCCTTCCATCGCGACCTCGCAACGATCTACCGTCGGCTTCCATTGCCCCGGCATTTCGATACGGAACGGCTTCGCCGCTACGGATTCCACGGCCTATCGTTTGAGTACATCACACAGCGCCTGAATCGGCCCAACGCGCGCGTGGTGGTGGCGCACCTCGGAAGCGGTTCGAGCCTCTGCGCCATCCGTGACGGTCGGAGCATCAACACCACCATGAGCCTCACGCCGCTCGATGGCGTCATGATGGCCACGCGGAGCGGAGCGATCGATCCAGGGCTGGTCATCTACCTGCTCAAATCGGAAAAGATGTCCGCGGCCGACGCCGAGGATCTACTCTACCGCAAATCCGGCCTGCTCGGCGTATCCGGCCTTTCAGCCGACATGCGAAAGCTGCTCGCGAGCGAGGAAGCAACGGCCAAGGATGCCGTCGATCAGTTTTGTGCCCGCATCGCCGAGCAGATCGCCGTCATGGCGACAGCAATTGAGGGCATCGAAGTATTGGTATTCACCGGCGGCATCGGTGAGAACAGTCCGAAGATTCGCAGGAATGTTTGCGCGCGTCTGGGATGGATCGGGCTACGGCTCGATGACGAGGCTAACGCGGCTGGACAAGAACAGATTTCGCTGGGCGAGAGCGAGTGCGAGGTGCTCGTCATACCGACCGATGAGGAAATCACGATAGCGCGGCACACCCTCAACCTCGTTCGCAGGAATGCGGTAGACGCGCCATATCTGTCACGCTGACGGCAGGGTCGTGCTTCAGGTCCTTTGATCTAACGCGTCAATTGCTTTGTTCGCCAGATAAAACGCCGGCAACTTGGACTGCCCAAGCTCTCCAGGACTCGATTGAGCTGTTCCGCCGATTTCAAATTGTTCTCGATTTTGCCGGAAAGCAGCAGATAATTTCACGCTATCTCCCAGGCATTGTGCTGTATTTTCGTCATGCCAGATGAATACCGGTCGCGGTTGAGTGGTCCTGAGGATCAAAACTCTCTCGTGGCAAAATCCGCATGCGCAGCCCCTTACAATGGGTCGCATGGGTTCATCACAAGACGGATATTTCATTTCGCGAAAACGCGCCAGAGACCGAGCCGTTCCATCGACCGTCACCATGGCCTTCTGCGTCGTGGAGATGCTCATCACGTTGTTCTTGTCTTGAGTAAGCCGACTTCCAGGAAGCATGAAGTCGCGGCATCCTCCGACCGTGTTAAAACAGCATCCGTCGAAGCTTGAGGGCGTCAGCGGGTGCTGCGCTCTTCTGGTCGTTGTCGAAATACACGTAGACGTCCTTGCCCTGTTTCTTCCAGGACCGGATCCGTCTGGCCCATTCTGTCAGTGTTCGATCGTCGTAGTGCCCTCTGTACCGGCCGCCGGGCCCGTGGCCTCGGATGTACACGAAGTCGGCGGTCCTCTTCCAGGGCGCGGGCGCGTCGTGATGGTCCGACAGGCAAAGCGAAATATTGCGCTCCGCCAGCAATTTGAGGATGCGCGGAGCGTACCAACTCGGATCGCGAAACTCGAAGCTGTACCGGCGTTTGCTCGATAGCATCTTGAAAAACTCGCTGAGCCGATCGGCGTCCGCCCGGAAATTCGGCGGAAGCTGAAAAAGGATCGGGCCGACTTTGTTTCCAAGTAGGGAAAGACGGTTTTCGAGCAGTTCGAGACTGTTGGCCGAACTTTCCGATAGTCGTTTCCAATGCGTAATGAATTTCGAGGCCTTCCAGGCGAACACGAAATCCTTGCCCGTCTGAAGGCGCCAGCTTTCGACTGCTTCGGGCGTGGGAGTCCGATAAAAGACGCCATTCAATTCCGCGGACGAAAACTGACTGGCATAGAACTGAAGCTGCGATTTGAGTGGCAGACCCTTTGGAAAAAACGGTCCCCGCCAGGAATCGTAATGCCAGCCTGAGGTACCGATGAGTACGCGCGCCATCGTGTCAGTTCTTCATGATGCTTCGGTGACCCACCCCGTGCCAGGACGGGTTTCATCGGTTGAATCTCTCGTTTCGACTAACAAACGCTGACAGGAAAATCGGTTCCTTTGTTCAGATGGACGTATCGGAAGCTCCGTTGGGACTTTGACTGGGAAACAACAGCCGGAGCCTGCGGTCTGCTGCTGGCTCTGGCGCCATGTCAGCCGCCAACGGTCTTCTTTCCGGATTGATCGCTCTCCCAGCCGAACACGGATCTGCCGTCCAGGGCGGGCGAGACGGCACGCTCGGCGGCCACGAAGGATTGGAATGAAGGACCGTCGGCCTCGGCCTCCAGCCGGCGAGCCTGGCGATCGAGGCGCTGCAAAGCCTGCATCTCCTCTTCTCGTCCGAGCTTTGCCTTGCGCACGGCGGATTTCATGACCTTGATGGTCTCATCATAGACCTTGATTGGAACGGGATACGGATGGCGGTCCTTCCCGCCATGGGCCAGCGAGAAGCGGGCCGGATCCCAAAAGCGGTAGGGCGCCCCGTGCACGACTTCGGCGACCATGGCGAGGGATCGAACGGCGCGCGCGCCAACCCCAGGCGTCAGCAGGAGTTCCGGAAAGTCCACGGGGCCGCGTTCTGCGGCAGCCGCGAGTGTGCCGTGCAGGCGCCGCGTGAAGACGTCGCTGGATCGGACATCGTGGTGAGCCGGCATAAGCAGATGGGGAAGCGTCGCTTGTGCTGGCACGTTGCCCGAAATTACGGAAAGCTCGGCGACGATGCGGTCCGGACCGAAGTCGGTCAGCAATTCCAGTTGAGCGGTACGTGAGGTTTCAGCTCGTTTATCCGTGAGATTTACGATCTCCCCCTGCGCGGGGCCATCGATCGCGCAGTGCGGCTCGTCGACGAAGCTTTTCAGGTCCTCCGAATGCCAGTGGTAGCGGCGCGCCTGCTTCTTGTCGCCGTTCATGCCCTGCTGCACGACGGTCCACTTGCCGTCGTCCGTCACGAAGAATCCGTGAAGGTAGAGATCGAAACCGTCCTGAACGGCGGCGCTGTCGACCTTGGCGACCAGACGGCTCGCACGGGTGAGACCGGCGCCATCGAATCCGATACGTTCGCCGAGTGCCTGTAACTCATCCGGCGTTTTGCGCGAATGCTGGCCACGGCCCCCGCAGACGTGAAGGCCGAGTTCGTCCGAGACCGGCCCTAGCCCGCGCTTCAAGGCGCCAATGACGCTGGTGGTGATGCCGGAGGAATGCCAGTCCATGCCCATGACGGCGCCGAACGATTGGAACCAAAAGGGATGAGATAGCCGCCGAAGGAACTCGTCCCGGCCATAATGGTGGACGATCGCCTGCGTTATCACGGCACCGAGGGCAGACATCCGCGTCGCAAGCCAAGGCGGAACGCGTCCGCTGTGCAAAGGAAGAGTTGCGCTACCGGATCGTCTTACCATCGAATCGCAGTGTCCAAGTTAGTGCCGTAGGGTATCAGGATGGCTCGGTCAGGAGCATTGCTCATGGTCCGAAATGTTATCGAGTATCGCGGCGACTCGACGGCGGGAATGCTGTGCTCCCAAATCCGTCGCGAGGCACCGGACATCATGTATAGCGAGCGAGGTTCGGCATCGAGCGTGAAGCGATCCCATGATTTGCCGGAGGGTTTGCGAAACCGGAACTTGCATGGAGAACCCAGCGAAAGGCCGAATATACGTTCGAAGTGGGGTTTGTCGCGATGCCAGCCGATGCCGACCCCAACACCGTATTCAGTGCAAAGGACCTGCTAGATATGAGTATCGGGGCCATCGAATGCTTCGATCTTCGCGATGATTCCGTGCAACCAAGTTGGTATCGGCTCGGATCGCCGCAGCTGGCGGGACGCATAGTCATAGCGGAACCGAACGAAGCCAGCCGTCGCTTTCCCTCGAACTGCCCGAACTCAAACGGCTCAAGAGGAAGATCCTGAATCCTGGAGATGAGCTTCCGCTCCGCTTCCGGAGACACGAATTCGGCCGCGTAGCGGCTCCAGGACGAAGTCTTCAAAAAATGCAAATTGCTCAGACAAGCGTTCGGCCCTTCGACGTGCAAGCCTAATGATATAGGTTTGCTGGACGTCGACCGAAAGGCACGTCTGAATAAAGCGAGACTCGCGATCAACAGCGAATATCCGCTTCTCAAGGTCAACATACACGTGCGCACAGCGACATGGTGAAGCCGCCCGCCCAGGCCTCAAAACAGCCAGGTTCAGGGAGTGCCTGTCGTCGATCCGCTGGCAAGTCCGCGCGCGGGCGCAGTCACGCGGATTTCGTGCCCCTGACGCAAGGCGAGGGATGCCGCCGCGACCGCCGCTTCGAAAGCCGCCTCCTTTGTCTCATAGATATTCTCGGCCTTTCCGTCATGGCGCACGCGCCATTCTGCGTCGTTGCCGATAATTTCGTAAGCTGCCAAGCCCATGGTCCTCGTCCTATAATTCCTGGAATTGATCGAAGGCAAGCTGAAATGCGTTGGCGCCTTCGCCTTCAACGGAAACACTCACGTTTTGCGTTTTGTCGCCCGTTTTTTCGGGACTTTCTTGCCCTTCTTACGGGCCTTTGAAAGGCCGATGGCGATGGCTTGCTTGCGGCTTTTGACCTTTCCGCCCTTGCCGCCACGACCGCTTTTTGCGGTGCCCTTTTTGTAGCGGCGCATTTCGCTTTTGACGTCGCTGCCGGAACTCCGCGAATATTTGCGTTTTTTAGCTGCCTTCTTCGCCATGGTCTTCTCCCTTGTCTTTGTTAATTCTGATCGAGATACCAGGTTCCCTGCTTCTTGAACCCTCGAAGAATATCCGATCGGATTCATCCGGAGCGGGTGGCGCGGCGTAGTCCTAGCCCAAATTTGATCGGCCCGGCTGCCTTCGGGTTCAGTCGCTTTTTCTTCGCGGACGACATGCTTGGCTGGCTTGTCCTCGCGCAACCCCTGATAAGAAGGATGCCGCAACGAATTTCCGCCGGTCCATTCCGTGAAGTTGATCTGTGCGACGAGTTTGGGCTTTATCCAGATCGCG
>DATAZF010000229.1:0-19978 GCA_036272235.1 Bryobacteraceae bacterium
TGTGTTATTCCCCGCCGTGCTTGCCGATTTATACGGAACGAAAAATTCGGCGCTCAACTACAGCTTCCTGTACAGTGCCAAGGGTTTCGCCTCGCTGCTGGGCAGCGGCATCGCGGCCAGTCTGTTCGAGAAAACCGGAACGTGGAACTACGCGTTCTTCGCAAGCGCAGCGCTGGCTCTGGTCTCGGCCATGATGGCTCTGTATGTCCGCCGGATACCGCTTCCGAAGAAGCACGAGCCGAAGGTGCTTGTGGTTTAGCACTCTGTCAGCTGAGGCTTGGGCTGCGTTTCCCATCCAAGCGGAAGAACAACAACGCTCCTCGAATAGGAATATAAATCGTTCTATTCCTGGATAACGCAGACGGCTATTTCCCGTTCTTCTTCAACATCTGATGGGGAAGCGATCAATACTCGATAAGCTCTGCTATCAAATGGCACTTACCAGAAGTCCAGCGCCGGCGTTCTGCACGGCGCAACATTGAAGAATATATTCCCGCCACACACGCTTGGATCCCGATACGGCGTTCTGGCAAACCACGCCGGCCAACCCGACTTCTCGCTTCCGATCATTACCATGAAGAAATCACTCTCTTCGCAACAGAGACGGATCGGTCTCGTCAGCGGCCTTCCCACCCGTCATTTACCCCAACCGCTGCAGCAAAACAATCCACCCCGCCAGCGTCGCAATCCCGACGACGTAGCTGAAGATCAGGCTGGAACTGGCGGTGAGTGGCGAGGAGTTGAATCCTTTGCCGAAAACCAGACCGAAGAAGCCGCAGGGAATTGCCGCGATCAGAACCGCGTACCGCGTCTCGACCACGGAAAGTCCGACGGCCCATGCGATCCCGAGGCAAAGCGCCGGCTGCAGCAGGTTCTTGGCGACAACCGCCGCGATGACGCGCCCATTCAGCTGGAACCGCTGCGCCGAGACGATCAGTCCGGTCAGAAAAAGCGCCGCTCCCGCAGTGGCGTTCCCCATTACCGTAAGACTCCGGGTGGCGAAATCCGGCAAATGGACCCTCACCAGCGCCACCAGAACGCCCAGAACCGGAGCCCAGACCACCGGCCGTTTGGCCGCTTTCCACAGCGAGTCGAGAATTTGCGCTGCCTGAGGTATCGAGTGCGATACCGAGTGACCCTTCTGCGTGCTGTGCTCCAGAATCGCCAGTGCGAGGGGTGAGATGGTGACAGCGCCGATCGCGATACCCATGGCGCTCGCAGCCGCGGCGGACGGCCCGTACAGGGCATCCAGCAGTGGAATGCCAACCGCGGTGGCGTTCGGGAAAGCGAGGGTCAGTGCCAGAACCGCACTGTCGGCCGCGCTCGCGCCGAACATCCGTCGCTCCAGAAGCAGCGTGACGAAAAACAGCGCCAGATAAACTACCCCGAGCACTACGATCAGTCCGCCCTGGTTTCGCAGCATTCGCGGATCTGTACGCGCGATCCCGAGGAACAGCGAACAGGGCAGCGCGAAGTTCATCACAAAGCGGACAAGGCTGTGGACGTCGCGATTGTCCACGAACCCGCGCAGGCCGGCGAAGTAGCCCAGCATCAGTCCGAAGAAAATAGGGATCAGGGCAAACGCGAGGATGTTGATCACTGTCGGGAATGGATTCTATCAGTTGGCCGCCTGCGCATCGTTCGGCCTCCAGACTCCGACACGGGTTCCGGACTGCCACGCTCCTGAGAGACTCGCGCACGACGGACACGCTTCGCGCACCGGGTTTCGATGGCTGGCGAGCGTGCTGCGCGGCCTGTGCGCTCTCGAGAAACAGCTTTCCTGAATACGAGCCCGGGAGTCCGCGTCCCGCCTCCGGCCCGAGCCCTTTCCTGCGAGCTTCGTCGTAAAGGAGGAATGGAACGCTCACGCGTTAGTTTTTTGAGCAGGGCAGCCAGACTTCCACGCGCGTTCCTTCGCCCGGCGCGGTTTCCAGCAGGAGCTTTCCGGAATAGGCGCGCACGATCCCCCGCACAGCCGGTAGTCCAAGGCCTCGGCCAGTAAACCGCGTGCTGAAGAATGGATCGAAGGCGCGGTTCAGAACCTCGGGAGACATCCCCGAGCCTCGATCTTCGACGACGATTCCGATGCATTCGCCGGGGCCCGGATCGCCCTCTTCGAACCTTGCCGCGCGGGTGTCGCGGGCCAGAGCGGGAGCGCGTCCGGAGCGGATGGCGACACGCACCTGGCCGCGTTCCTTTCCATAGGCTTCAGCGGCGTTCGAAATCAGACTACAGAGAAGAGTTTCGAAGGACCGCCGGTCGCCAAGGAAAGGCACGGTCTCGGCCTCTTTCGCGACATCTCTCGCGACAGACACGTTCTCGGGCAACTTTTGATGCGCCAGCGTCCAGTCGAGGAGTTGGTCGAGGCGCAATTGCTCGCTAAAGCGCGACCTGTAGCCGGCAGTTGCCAGCAGGAGACGCACGAGGTCCGCCGAACGCTCGGTAGCCGAGATAATGCCTTCGAGCATGGGGGCGGTTTCATGGTCCGCTGAGACTATGTCGTGGGCCAGGGACGCGTTGCCGAGAATCGATGTCAGCAGATTGTTGAAGTCGTGCGCGAGGCCTCCGGCGAGGGCGCCCAGACTTTCCCAGTGGCGGATTTCGAGCAGCTTCTTTTCGATTTGCCTGCGTTCGTTGATGTCTCGCGCGGCGGCGTAGATGACCTGTTCCTCGCCGGTGCGGACGGCTGTGCAGACCACTTCCATCAATGTGATGGACCCATCCCGGCGTTCGAATGCGATTTCAAAAGGCTTGGGAGTCCCGGCGCGTGCCAGATCGATCGCCATCCGCAATGTCTTGTGCTGCGTGCCGGGCGCGACCGATTCGATATGCGTCCCGGTGAGTGCGTCGCCGCTCCAGCCGAGGTCCATCGCTGCGCGCAGATTGACGTAGCGGATGTTTCCGGACTCGCCGAGCAGGAGAATCCAATCGCTCGCGTGATCGCCGATGAACTTGAAGCGGGCGAGCTCGCGGGCGGTAGCGAGATTTCGTTCGCGGATGTAGCGGAGGTGGGCGAATCCCGTGGAGAAAAGCGGACCGATCACAGCCAGAGCAATCCAGTTTTCCGGTGCAGGAGGGTAGGGCGAGATGAAAGACGCAAAGACGGCGCCCAGGAGCAGCGCGGCTAAGCCGGGACCGGCTCCTCCGAGGAACGATGAGATTGCGATTGCGGGATAAAAGAACAGGAACGGAAACTCACTCAACCCCGGTTCCGCGAGCCGCAGCGCTCCCGTCACCGTCATCACGGCGATGGCCAGGACGTAGCCAAACATGGGCGAGCCGTAGTGCAACTCCGCGCGTAGAACCTGCGGAACGCGAGCCGGCCGCTCCTGCGGCGGTTTCTTCTCGTTGCGTTGGGCCGTTTCGCTGGACAATTTGGGTACCGGAAGTACCATTTGGTGGATAAGTGATTATACGCACAACTTGGCATACAAAGGGAAGACAGTGTTCCTGGACCGGAAATTGACAAACTGAGACAAATCAAGCGGATTCACCGGCAGCAAGCTCGCGTAGGCTTAGGTAAGCTTAAGTTATAGTGGCTCTGACCCATGTTTTTCTTCTGATGCCACTCCCTCGCAGAAAGCCGGCCAACTAAAAACGGCATGCTGGTTGAATTCGATTTAATCCAGAAGGCTCAGCAGGGTGACGCCGGGGCGTTCAACGAAGTTGTTTCGGCTTACCGAAGGAGAATACTCGGTACCATTTCCCGCCTGATCGGAAGGCCTGAAGATGTCGAAGATGTTGCACAGGAAGTCTTTATACGTCTTTATTTTTCTCTTGGGCAGTTGCGTACACCGGAGGTTTTCGAACCTTGGCTTTATCGGCTGACGGTGAACGCGTCTTACGACTATCTGCGAAAAAGCCGGCGCCGGGTGGAATCCCGAATGGCGGATCTCTCGGAACAGCAAGTCATGATGGCAGATGCAGTTGCGGGGTCCCGGGCGCAGACCGACGAGACCGAGAAGCGGCGAGTACGGGAAACCGTGCACGAACTGCTGGGCACGGTTTCGGAAGAAGATCGTATTCTCCTGACATTAAAGGAAGTTGAAGGTCTGTCGCTCAAGGAGCTCGAAAAGATCTATCATGTCAACGAGAACGCATTGAAAGTACGGCTGTTCCGTGCACGGCAACGCGTATTAAAAAAGATGAAGGAAGTAACCGGACCTTCATCTTTTGTCGCCAAAGATGAAGAGGCTGGCTGAAAAAAGCGGTATTATGAACACCAATAGGCCTATGAACCCGGGAAGCGATGGATCAAACGATCACGGAAACTGGAGCGAGGCCGATTTGCGGCTCGACGAAGTCTTTCGAGCATACCGCGCCGCCTGCCCCGACTCGGACGCGAGCGCGAATTTCATGCCCGAAATCTGGGCGCGGATTGAAGCGCGCGAAGTGTCGACAAATTGGTTCGGCCGCGTAGCGAAAGCGCTCGTGACAGCTGCACTGGCTGCATCGGTGATCCTCGGAATGATGACGTCGTCGACGTCGGCCAGGAATCAATCGACCACGTTCTTCGACGCGACATTTGTGGACGCGCTGCGGGCCGATCATGCTTCGACTCTGGAGCCGCTCCACATAGACCGCATCTCATACATGGAGACGCAATAGAAGCAAATGCCCCGTACACGCATCAGCATCGCGCTTTACCTTGGTCTGGTCTTTGCGAGTGGAATTCTGGTGGGTATCGTGTCGAACCGGCTGTATGCGACGAGCACTGCCAGCGCGAACACGTCGCCGCGCAGCATGTCCGAATTCCGCAAGAGATACCTCGATGGAATGCGCACCAAGGTCGGCACCAGCGAGGCGCAGATCGCGGCGATCACGAAACAGCTCGACGAGACCAAGCGCAAGTACGATGAGCTGGCCGCGCAGGAGCAACCACTGCACGACAAGATTCAGCAGGAACACATCGACGACATCAAAAAGATTCTGACGCCGCCGCAAGTCATCGCCTACGATGCCTGGCGGGCAGACCGCGCGCGTACCAAAGAACAACAAAAGAAATAGCCGGTGCGTACGTCGGCACCGGTCGCTATATAAGAAAGACCCCGCAAACAGAAAAGGCCCCTCGCAATGCGAAGGGCCCTGATCAAATCTGATGAAATCCAAAATGCGGAAGGGGCGTGGCGCTTATACTTGCGCCAGCTTCGCGGCTTTTTCCGCCCGGACTTTCTGGTACTTCCTCTCGAACTTATCCACGCGTCCGGCGGTATCGACGAGCTTTTGTTTACCGGTAAAGAACGGGTGGCAGTGCGAGCAAATTTCGACGCGGATGTCGCCTTTATGGGTTGAGCGGGTCTTGAACGTGTGCTGGCACGCGCAGATCACGTTGACCTCGTTGTAGGCAGGGTGAATTCCAGCTTTCATTGAATACCTTTCGGGGAAATCCCAGTTTAACACAGGCCGGTCCCGGACGCGAAAACGACGCGAAAACGTCAAAGCCCCCGTGAGCAGTAGCGTGGCTCGCGGGGGCTTCGATTTGCTTTGTTACTGAGGTAGTACAACGCAGCAATTACCACGCAGCGAGGCAACCGGTCCACAGGAACATGACCCCGCCACTGAGAGCGGGAATCGGCAACGTTAGAACGGTCGACTCAACAGTCGGCCACCTCGTGCGGTCTACTACTTGAACTCATTATTCTGGACCACCTCCTTCTTCAGTGATACCTACAAAGTACGCCTGAGGTTTGAAGTTGTCAAGTCCAGTGCGATAGGCAGTTTGAAGCGTTACCACTATATGGGTGGTACTGCCTGCCTGAAGGGTCTGGGTATCGTGCAATGGTGTCCGAATCGCGTGACAATCGGGCTTCATCCAACAACTCCGCGGGATCCTTTGGAATAATTGGCGTGCATGCGGAATTTCATCTTCGATCAACCGGCGGCTCGGGTCATCTTCGGTGCAGGCGCTTTTGACAGATTGGCGGAGGAAGTGAACCGTCTGGGCGGGAGGCGCGCTCTTGTTCTCTCCACTCCCGAGCAGGTGAAGGATGCGGAGGAAGCTGCCGCTCGCCTTGGCGATAGCGCGGCGGGCATATTCTCGCGGGCCGTGATGCATGTTCCGATCGAAACAGCCCGCGAGGCGCGCGAAACGGCGAAAGCTCTCGACGCCGACTGCTGCGTCGCGATCGGCGGAGGGTCGACGATCGGCCTGGGTAAGGCGATCGCGCTCGAAAGCGGGCTGCCAATCCTCGCCATCCCGACGACTTACGCGGGTTCGGAAATGACTCCGATTTACGGGCTCACCGAGGAGGGCATCAAGAAAACAGGCCGCGATCGCAAGGTGCTGCCCAGAACGGTCATTTACGACCCGAAGCTGACTCTGACGCTCCCGCCGAGCGTCGCGGGACCTTCCGGTATGAATGCAATCGCGCACTGCGTGGAGGGCCTCTATGCGCCGGATGGCAATCCGATCATGACGATTTTCGCGGCGGAAGGAATCCGCGCGCTGGCGCGTTCGCTGCCGAGGGTTGTGGAAGCTCCTGACGATCTGAGCGCCCGCGCCGATGCGCTCTACGGGGCGTGGCTCGCCGGGATAGTGCTGGGGGCGGTAAGTATCGGGATTCACCACAAGCTTTGCCATACGCTGGGCGGGACCTTCAATCTTCCGCATGCGGAAGTGCATACGGTAATCCTGCCGCACGCGGCCCGGTTCAACAGCGAGGCCGCGCCAGACGCGATGCGAATCGCCGCCGACGCGCTGGGGGCAGAGAACGCGCCACAAGCGCTGTACGACCTGGCGAGGCGCGTGGGAGCGCCGGTCGCGTTGAAGGATATCGGCATGCCGGCGGACGGCTTGGAACGCGCCGCGGAACTGGCAACGCAGAACCCGTATGCCAATCCGCGGCCGGTCGAGCGCGCCGGGGTGCTCGAACTCCTGCGCAATGCTTACGCGGGGCGGCGGCCCTGAATCCTGGCGGCAGTCTGTCCGGACTCTTCATCAGGCACCGGGCGGCGGGGTTTTCCAACCCCGCGCGGGATTCCATCCTGCCGCATAGTATTTGTGAGTACTCTAGAATGGATTTTCCCTTATGAGAGACGTATTTATTTGCGACGCTATCCGTACGCCCTTTGGCCGCTATGGCGGCGCGCTGGCGAGCGTCCGTACCGACGATCTGGCGGCGATTCCGATTAAGGCACTGATGGAGCGGAATACTTCTGTTGACTGGCAAGCGGTCGACGACGTCGTCTTCGGCTGTGCCAACCAGGCTGGCGAGGACAACCGCAACGTCGCCCGTATGGCTCTTTTGCTTGCGGGTTTACCGAAAGAAGTCACCGGCACCACGATGAACCGGCTTTGCGGCTCGAGCATGGACGCAGTGGGAACCGCCGCGCGAGCCATTAAATCCGGCGAAACCGAGCTCATGATAGCGGGTGGAGTAGAGAGTATGTCGCGCGCGCCTTTCGTCATGGGAAAAGCCGAGACGGCATTCAGCCGCAACGCGGAGATCTTCGACACCACGATTGGGTGGCGCTTTGTGAATCCTCTGATGAAGAGCCGGTACGGCGTCGATTCCATGCCGGAGACCGGCGAGAATGTCGCCGAGGATTTCCATATTTCGCGGGTGGATCAGGACGCCCTTGCGTTCCGGACGCAGCAGCGCTGGGCGAAGGCGAACGCCGCGGGATTTTTCGCGGACGAACTGATTCCGGTTTCAATCCCGCAGAAGAAAGGCGATCCGAAGAAGTTCGATGCGGATGAACATCCGCGTCCCGACACGACTCTGGAGGCGTTGGGGAAGCTCAAGCCCGTTGTCAGACCGAATGGCACAGTCACGGCGGGGAATGCGTCGGGGGTGAACGACGGTTCATGCGCGCTGCTGCTGGCTTCCGATGACGCAGTGAAGAAGTTCGGTTTGACGCCTCGTGCGCGGGTGCTGGGGACTGCAGCCGCCGGCGTAGCTCCACGGATTATGGGATTCGCGCCCGCACCGGCTACCCGGAAGGTCCTCGCGATAACGGGGCTGGCTCTTTCCGCGATGGACGTCATCGAATTGAACGAAGCCTTTGCGGCGCAGGCGCTTGCGGTCACCAGAGATCTCGGCCTGCCGGATGACGCGGAGCATGTGAATCCGAATGGCGGAGCGATCGCGATCGGGCATCCTTTGGGGGCCAGTGGTGCGCGTCTCATTACGACAGCAATTTCGCAGCTGCGAAAATCCGGTGGACGTTATGCGCTGTGCACGATGTGCATCGGGGTGGGGCAGGGGATCGCGATGGTCCTCGAGCGTTGCTGAAGAGCTTATTTCAACTCGGCGAGTTTGCGGTTCAGATGATCGAGCGCGGCCTGCAGTTGTTCCTTCCGGCGTGGGTGCGTGGCCGCTTCGAGATCTTTCAGCACGCGAGTCCTGGAGAGTTCGAGGCTTGAGCGCTCGGTATTCAGCCGGACTTGTTCGGCGGAGGGAGCAGTGTGACGGGCCGTAGCGCGCCGCGCCGCCGCTTCTTCGATCTGGGATTCGACATCTTTGCTTTCCCAGCCGCGCGACATGCTAATTCTATTTTCCGACAAAAAGCCGGAAGCAGGCGGACTGCGTTGCGGTCAGCATGCAAATCCCGACAATCCCGGTCGGTGGTTGTCTTCGCTACCCCCTTTGTATTAGAATCAGAGTCTTGGCAGTTCGCTCAGGTGCAGACGTGTGCGCATGAGCATCCAATCGAGGTTTAATTCCTGATGCATGCAATTATCGAAACCGGCGGAAAGCAGTTCCGCGTCGCCCCGGGCGATGTGATTCGGGTCCCCAGACTGACGGCGGAAGTGGGCGCGGAAATCGCGCTGGGAAAGGTTGTCGCGTTGTTTCCGGATTCCGGGGATCTCCTGCTCGGCGAAGGCGCCGGCGCGGCGCGCGTGAACGCGACGATCTCGGCGCAGGACCGCGATGAGAAGATCCTCGTGTTCAAGTTCAAGCGCAAGAAGCAGTACAAGCGCACGCAGGGTCACCGGCAGCATTTTACGGAGGTCCGCATCCGCGACATCGTTGCTTAATCGCAGCGGCCGGAATAGCGAAAGAAATCCATGGCACATAAAAAAGGTCTAGGCAGTTCCAAAAACGGGCGCGATTCCAATGCGCAGCGGTTGGGTATCAAAGTATTCGGCGGGCAACTTGTGCCGGGCGGCTCCATCATCGTCCGCCAGCGTGGCACGCGGCTGAAGCCGGGTACGAACGTCGGCTGGGGCAAGGACGACACGCTGTTCGCGAAGGTCACCGGGATCGTCGAATTCCGCGATCGCGGCAGCATGGGCAAGTTTGTGAACGTCAAAGTCGCGGAAGCTCCCGCGGCCCAATAGATTCGCCGCAGTATTTCCAATTCATCGGGCCGCTGGTCGCAGCGGCCTTTTTTCATGTTCGGCTCCTTATGCTGGTTGACGAAGTAAGAATCACGGTGAAAGCGGGCGATGGGGGCAACGGCTGCCTCGCGTTCCGGCGCGAGAAGTATGTTCCGCGCGGCGGTCCGAGCGGCGGCGATGGCGGAAGGGGTGGCGACATCACCATGGTCGCTACCATTCACCGCAACACATTGCTGCATTTCCGCTTTAATCCCGAATACACGGCGCAGCGCGGCCGCCATGGCGAAGGCAGCAACATGAGCGGGCACGAAGGCACGGGCCTCACGGTTCAGGTGCCTGTCGGAACCGTTGTTATCGACGACGAAACCGGCCAGACGCTTTTCGACTTCACGGAAGATGGGCAAACGTGGATCGCCGCCAAAGGCGGACGCGGCGGGCGCGGCAACCAGCACTTCGCCACTTCCACCCATCAGGCTCCGACCGAGCACGAACCCGGCAAACCGGGCGAATTCCGCAAGCTGCAGCTCAAGCTCAAGCTGCTGGCGGATGTCGGGCTGGTGGGCTATCCGAACGCCGGAAAATCCACTCTCATCTCGAGGGTTTCGGCCGCGAAACCGAAGATCGCGGACTATCCGTTCACCACACTCGAACCGAATCTCGGTGTCGTCCAGATGCCGGATCTGCGCAGCTTCGTGGTGGCCGATATTCCCGGTATTATTGAAGGCGCCCACGAGGGCCGGGGTCTCGGGATCCAGTTTCTGAAGCATGTCGAGCGCACCAAGGTTCTGGTCCATCTTGTGGATATGTCGGAGACCGGCCGCGACCCGATCCACGATTTCGAAACGCTAATGGTGGAGTTGGCGAGCTTCGACGAAGACCTTGCGAAGCGCCCCATGCTGGTCGCGGCGAGCAAAATGGATGTGGCCCAGGATCCGGAAAAGGTCGCCGCATTGCGGGCGCTGGCGGCCGCGCGGGATTTGCCGTTCTTCGAGATTTCGAGCACGACAGGGCAGGGGATCGAAACCCTGAAATTCGCGCTTGCGGAAAGGGTGTTGCCACCAGCCAATGGATAACCCACTGTCTTCTCTCGAACTGCGCGTACTCGGGGCTTTGATCGAAAAGGAAGGCACGACGCCCGAGTATTATCCGATGTCGTTGAACAGTCTCGTGGCGGCATGCAACCAGAAAACGAATCGGTGGCCGGTGACCGAATATACCGAAGGCGACGTCACCGAAGGCCTTGACGATTTGAAGGCACGCGGCTTTGCAGCCTCGATCACCGGGGGCAGCCGCGTAACGAAGTTCGCGCAGCGGTTCACCGAGAAACTCAATCCTGGACGCAGGGAAACCGCAATTCTTTGTATCCTGATGCTGCGCGGGCAGCAGACCGTCGGAGAGATCAAAGGCCGCACGGAACGGCTCTACGCCTTTGCGGATCTCGACGAAACCGAAACCGTGTTGCAGAAGATGATGGAGAGGGCTGAAGGCGCGCTGGTCCAGAAGCTGCCTCATGCGCCGGGAACGAAAGAGCCGCGTTACGCACAGACCCTGGGCGGGGCGGTCGAAGTCACACAGACGTCACCAGTCCCGGCCGACAGGGTCTCATCGCTTGCAGCAGAAGTTGCGCGGTTGCGTGAGGAAGTCGACGAGCTGCGCCGCCGGCTGGATGCGGTCCTGAGTTAGTTAGAGGAGCCGTTGCACGTCAGGGACACGCGCGATCGCCCAATTGGGCGCGGAGTGCCATCCGGCGGCACAGCGGCCTATTTTTCATCTTTCCGCGTCAGCACGCGGCCGATATCCAGCTTGAATGACGGACTTCCGGCGGTCCCGCTGATCCGGATGGGGACCACCGCTCCGGCGCCATCCTTCTTGAACAACGGGTCGACAGGCTTCAGGAGCACATGTTTGATTCCAGTCGCCATTTGCGACACAGTGGCGTCAAGCCGGGCCGTCCCCTGGAAGACGATCTCCTGGGACTGCAGCCCGTAATCCCCATCCAGATTCACGCGCGCTCCGGGAACGTCAAACTGCAGCCGGGGAAGCGAAAGCCGCGCATTCTTCAGATCGAACTTGCCTGCGAAATCGGCGCGCACGTCGTTCGTCTCGGTGTCCTTCGGTTCTCCCTGCGCGTGGTGGCTCAGGCTGGCGATCTTCCCCTGCACTTCCGCGCTTGTGAACCTGACGCCCTTCAGACTGAAGGTACCGTTTAGCTGCAGGCGTTCGACTACATCCGTCTCGCCGGGTGGGATCTTAACTGTTGTGTTGAAACTGACCCTGCCCATCATCGGCGGTTTAGGACTCTTGACGGCGAGCCGCAGGAAGTCCTGAATCTCAGTGCCTTTCGTGCTTGCCGCAAGCGTAATCTCTTTATGCTTCTCCAGCGCACTGCGCTCGATCGAGCCCGTCACATCGAAGGCCGAGTCGTCGAGCACGGCGTGTACCGGGTGAAGGTTCGTGTCGCCGTTCGTGCCATCGACAGTCGCCTGAAATTCGGTGCGCAGATGCATGGGGTGTCCGGCGAGCGTGAGCGTAAAATCGGGCACGTCTGCCGTGCCGTGCACTTCGATGCGATCGAGGGCGCCGTGGTAATCCCCGCTCGATGAAAGCTTCCCGTTTATGCCATGGAAGACCGCCAGATCGGCATTGCTGAATGTGTACTTTCCCTTCACTGGCGTGTCGCCCGGCTCGTCCTCATTCCAGGGACCGAATTCGCCATCGCTGTGGATCAGTCCCGGGGGCTTCGGATTTTCCAGTTCCGCGTGGAATGTCATCGGCCGCAGGCGGCCCACGGAATGCAGCGTGAGATGCCGGATGTCGAACATAAGCGGATCTTTGTTCTTGTCGGCCGGCAGTGTTTCGAGCGTTGTTCCATCGGCAATGACTTCTTCGAGAACAAAGGGGGCGGTTGGTGCGCCGCTGGTCTTGCTGCTCTGAACACCCGAAGGCCTCGACTGTTTCGGAGGAAGATGGAGCTCAAGGCCTTCCAGCGTCAGTTTGCGGATCCGTCTCGGACTGCGGAAGAAACCGATGAAGCGTGCTTCGACGGTGAAGTGCCGGATGGTGATCAGCGGCGGCAGGTCACGCCGCCCCGGCACGCGAAGCACAAGGTTGTCGCCGGATGCCCGTACTACGGGGAAAACGGAAATCTGCAAATTGCCGAGGTCAACATCGCTCTTATAGCGTTGCTTGAGAGCGGAAATCACCCAGGAGCGGGCGGCCGGTTCGAAGCGTTTGACCGCTATTGCGACCGCGATGGCAATTGCGAGGAGCGCCCCGGAGGTGACAACAACGGCAATCCGGGCACGACGGGAGAGCGTCACGTCCGGATTTCAGTGCAAGTCAGTTGCCGTTATGGATTTCCGCGCGTACAGGATTAACGGCGGCAGCGGTTTTTACGGCATGCGCGCTGTTGAGCAGATTTTCGATCTGCGCCTCGGGGATCGACAGGGAGAAATCGAGCGCTGCGCCGTCCGTCGACAGCTGCATCGTCTGGAGCAACTGAGCGAGATCGCCGAGTTGTGCGTTCTTGCCGTTGGAAGTGACCGAGGTCAGGAGGGTCATGCCCAGTTTGACCACAGCACTCAACGCCTGCGCATTCTTTGGGTCGCTGGTAACCGCCTCGCCGGTAATCACTACGTTGTCTGCGAGCTTCACGCCACCACTGAACGACTGGATGCTTTTCAGCAAAGGCAGCACCTGCGCCACCGGCCCGTTCGCTGTGTCGATGGGAGCATTCGCCGGTATCAGAGAAGCGATCGGCGCGGTGCTCACCAGCCATTCGTCCTCGGTCGAGCTGAGCGCATTTACTTTGACGGCGAGCGCGGGGTCGAGCGAATTGGCTCCGGTGCTGCGGTCGATCGCCGCCTTGACGGAAGCGAGATCACCTGCGATCGCGATCGAAGTGCCGAGGAAAGCCGCGCCATGGGCCAGCTTCGACTCTGAGTTCGTTATAGTGATCAAGGTTGCGCCACCGTAAGTGGAAACCTGGGGACCTTGCCCGCTGCCGCTGGAGAGCGCTGCCACAATCTTGTCAACCGGGAAGTTGCCGCGGGCCATAATGAGCCCCCCAGGCGCAGTGGTATCCGCGGTCGTGGCTGCAAGCACCTCGGAGACATCCTGAAACGGATTGAAGCCGGTTGCGGCAATCAGCTTCTGCTGATCGGGAATCATGACCGCGATTTTTGCGAGGACGAACTGGCCAAGGGGACTGATTCGGGTGCTGGTGGCGTTTACGCCTGCCAGAATCTTCGCATCCGGCATCACGAGATTCATCAACTGCGAATCGGCTGCGAGCGCCGAGCCGCACAAAATCACGCCGATCGATAGAAGGCTGAAAATTGCCTTGCTGGTTTGCCGCGTAATGGTTTGCCGCACAATGGTTTGCTGCACAATGGTTTGCCGCATAAAGTGCTCCTCACCTGATCCTAACGCAAAGAGCGTCCGGAAGGTTCAAGGTTTCTGGCAGGAAAGAACGCAGGCGACACGACCGCCAGCGGCGGCTCCGGTTAACCCTTTTTGTCGATGCGGAAATCGTCGAATGAGGCGATTGTCCCGCCGCGCGTCCAAACCCCTGTCTTTCCAGGGGCATCGAGGGTATCGTCCGTCGCCTGAAACAGCTGGCGATTTCCGAACAGCACCCGGAAGTTGTTGCCGCGAAAGACGACTTTGGCGACATACCACTGGCCTGTCCGGAGGTCGTGTTTGACGCCGAAGGCGCCGGGCTGGCCGCCTGCGACCGGTATCGCGTGGGTCTGGCCGTTTTGTACGCGAAAGAGCACTATATTCTTTTCATCCACACTGAAATGCAGCAGATAGTAGTTTCGCTGATCCTGATAACGCCAGACAATGCCGGCCGTTTTGATCTTCCCGGGGCCGTCCGCAATTTTGAACTTGACGCTGAGATCCCCGTCGCGGCAGATCACTTTGTCGAAGACCGCGAGGGGAAACTCGGAGTCGTTGGCCGCCGGCGAAACCTGCGACAGCACATTCGGGCGGCTGGGCGCCGTGGAGTCGAGCCGGATCTCCCAATGCGGCCGTTCGGCAGGCCGGGTTGCGGTTTGCCCCCAATATGCCGGGCGCGCGCCCGGCTTCTGATTGTCGAAATTGATGGTATCGCCGCCGATGCCGAATAATCCAAATGTAAGGAACGCCGCCGCGGCGGTGGTGAGGAGCAAATACCAGTTTAGTCACCGGCATGCCGCGTGGGTGCCGGCGTGCCGGCGATCTGGCGCAGACTGTGCGCGGGAATCTCGATCCACCAGCCGGATCGTTTGCCCGCATCCTCGATCGATCGCCATTCCTCGCGCGGCACATCCACTACCAGATCGCCGCCGAAATCGGCGCGGATGAATTGTGGCCGCGCGACTGTCCGGCGAAGCTCCCGCCGAATGCGGTTGGCGCCGGGACCGGTTCGAACCATGAGTTCCTCCGGCCGCGTGCAGAGCGTGATGCGGTCGCCCCGGAAGCACCCGCGCAGATGCGGACCCTGAATTTCCCCTCCGGATAACTGCAGGCGGCTGGTCTGTTGCGCCGGATCGATCGCAATCACTTCGGCGTCGAGAAGGCTGAAGCCGCCAAGGAGTTCAGCGACGGCGGTCGCGCCGGGATTCCGCAGCAGATCGCCGGGCGATCCGCGATGGATGATTCTCCCCTGGTCGAAGATCAATACGTGTTCCGCCAGCGCGAAGCACTCCTCCGGATCATGGGTCACCAGAAGCACGGGCACTCCCAGGCTGCTTTTCATTTCCTCGATCAGCGTATGGAGGTCGCCGCGGAGGGCCGCGTCGAGGCCGCGCCCCGGCTCGTCGAGCAGGACGATGCGCGGATTCGTCATGAGGGCCCGGGCAATCGAGCCACGCTGCTTCTGTCCGCCGGACAGCTCATGAGGATAGCGGCCTGTCAGCTCGGTGAGCTTGAAGCGTTCGAGCTGCTCGGCGAGCCGCCGATGCCGTTCCAGCCGCGGCAGATCGTAAGCGGCGAACGCGAGGTTTTCGCGCAGGGTCATGTGCGGAAACAATGCGTAGTTCTGGAACACATAGCCGCAGGATCTTTGCTGCGGCCGCAGATTCACGCCGGATTCGGCATCGAACAGAATGCGGTCGTCGAGCAGGATCCGGCCACTGTCGGGGGCCGTGAAGCCGGCAATGCAATCGAGCGTGAGCGTCTTGCCTGAGCCGCTCGGACCGTACAAGACCGTCACGCCCGGACCCGCCTCGATCTCGACATCGAGATGGAAGCCGGCGGATTCGGGCCCTTGCGCAAACCGCCGGACGATACGCCCGCGGATCAAACGGTCCTCCGCGTTTCCAGCCGGTTAGCCAGATACACGATTCCCGCGGTGAGAATCGATATCACGATGACGAGCACCCGGGCCACCAGAGTGTTCCCCGATTCCACGGCGTCATAGATCGCGATGGCGGCCGTCTGTGTACGGCCGGGGATATCGCCGGCGATCATCAGCGTAGCGCCGAAATCACCCAGCGAGCGCGCGAAAGCCAGCGCAGTCGCAGCCGCGATGGGGCGTCGCGCCAGCGGAATACTGACGCGCCAGAACAAGCGCCATTCGGAAGCTCCGAGGCTTCGCGCGGCGCGCTCGTAAGCGCGGTCCACACTCTCGAGTGCGGCGCGGGAAGACTTGACCAGCAGTGGGATGGCGTGCAGCGTGGAAGCGATGACGGCGGCTTTCCAGGTGAAGACGAGAGGTGAACCTGTGATCTTTTCCCAGGCGTGGCCAATCCAGCTCGCGCGGCCCGTTACGACCAGCAGGTAATAGCCGAGCACCGTGGGAGGCAGGGCCAGCGGCAACGTCGTCAGGGCATCGAGGACATCTTTTCCGGGGAATTGCCGGTTGGCGAGAAGCCAGGCCAGCCAGATCCCGAGTATCAGCGAGATCACGGTGGCGAAGGCGGCGACTTCGAGACTCAGCCACAGCGGGAACCAGTCGATGGCCATGGGGAAGCGGTTTTTCATTGTGCCACAAGCTCCAGGTCTGCCTCCAGGTCGCCGCCCGGCGGCGGCAGGGCGCTAAAATTCGGTGTGAGCCTCTCCAGGCATATCGGGGACAAAATAATTCTGCTGGAGAAAGGCGACATCACTCTCGTGAAGTCCGACGCCATCGTTAACGCGGCCAATTCGCAACTTGCAGGAGGAGGGGGTGTCGACGGCGCCATCCACCGCGCTGCGGGACCATCGGTCATGGCCGAGCTCGATCGCATTCGCGCCAAGGTGGGGCGCTGCGAGGCCGGCAAAGCGGTGGTCACCGGCGCGGGCCGGTTGCAGGCTCAGTTCATCTTCCACGCTGTGGGACCTGTCTACCGGGGCGGGCGCGACGGCGAGCCGGTGCAACTTGCTTCGTGCTACCGGGAATGTCTGCGGCTGGCTGCGGAGCGCGACCTTCGGACGATCGCCTTTCCCGCCATCAGCACGGGTGTCTACGGATATCCGATGGAGGAGGCCGCCGGGATTGCGATTCGCGAGATTCGGGCCTTCCTCGGCGGGTCGAGCTCGCTCCAGGAAGTGCGCGCGGTGCTCTTCGGAGAAGATGCCCTGCGGGCGTTCGAGCGCGCGCTGGACCGATAGCCTTTCACATGATCGAATTCATCTGCCTGAAAGCCAGCGCGCCCGACGCGAGCATAATCGGGATCATCGAAGAAGGACGCACCGCATTCTCGGAAACGGCCGCGTGTCGATTGGTGGAAGGCGATGCTATTCCGGAAGTCCCGGGCAACTACCTGCTGGAGCATACGCTCGCACGGTCCGGTTCCGTCGCGAAATCGCGAGCCATCGCGCGCCTCGTTCGGTTGCGGCGCGCGGGCGCGGCGATTGCACTGATCTCCCACGACGAGACTCTGCTGGAAAGCTGCGCCGACGAAATCTGGTGGATTCGCGACGGCGTGCTGGTGGCGCGTGGCGATCCTTCGGAAGTTCTCGCGGGTTATCGGAATCATGTGGCGGAAACGCTGCGCGCGGCCGGTACCGCTCAACTGCCGCGACTCTCGCCGACCATGCGGAGTGGCGATGGACGCGCGACCCTCGAAGGCATCGAGTTGGTCGGGGAAGACGGAAACGCCTCCATCGTTTTTCGCAGCGGAGAGCGCGCGGCCATTCGCGTTACCGTTCGGTTTGTGGATCGCGTGGAAGATCCGGTGGTCGGGATCATGATTCGCACTCGTATCGGGCTGAATGTCTACGGGACCAACACCGAACTGGAGCAACTCAAGCTCGGCCCGGTCGATCGGGGGGCTGGGGTGCGCGTGACGTACCGGTTTGAATGCAGTCTCTGCCCGGGCGAATATACGGTGACGGCGGCATCACACGATCCCGATGGTGTGTGGCATGACTGGATGGAGGATGCGGTAGCGTTCTCGGTTTCGGATTCGCGATACACGGCGGGCGTGGCCAATCTGAAGGCGAGAGTAGAAGCGGAAAGTCTCTGAGGAAAACGGTCTCGGTCATGGCAGCCTGAAGGAAGCTTCCATGCCGCCGCGGAATATCGTTACTGGCCGGGTTGAGGCCCCCGGTGGTCCATTTCGAAATAACGATCAGGCCGATTACGAATCGGCCGCAGGTTGACAACCTGCCGCACATGGGCCGGCGAAAATTCTCAGAGCTTGCAAAGAAATCGGTGAACTTGGAACACAACGCTAGTGGAGGAGGCTTTCCTTCGGACGCCGCGCTCGCAGAAATTCGCCCACGGTAACCGCCAGTCCCAGCGCCAGCATGGCTACGTGCTCGACGAACCATTCGGCATCGATCGCGCCGCTGTGGCCCGCGCCGAAGCATCCACAGTCGACGTTGAGACCCTTCACCGAGGCCCGAATGCCGATAAACAGGAAAAAAGCGAAGAGTCCGGTGGCAATCAGAGAGAACCAGCGCGAAAAAATTCCAGGCAATAGCGAAATGGCAAGCGCGATTTCGAACCAGGGCAGGATCCGGGCAATCGGCTCAAGCCAGGTCTCCGGCACCATTTTGAACGACTCGACGGAAATGGCGAACTGCAGCCATGGCTCGCGGACCTTCTCGTAACCCGCGTAGAGAAAAATACCTGCGATGATCAGCCGGCCCGCAATCAGCAGCCAGCGCTTCATTGAGCCAGTTTTTGATTCAGGTACTGCTTCAGGATCGTGTAGGGCATGCCGCCGCCGATCACATCGCGCTTGCCTTTGGCGATGATGACGATCGTTGGCGTCTGGGTCAGGTGGTCCTGATTATTTCCCATCGCGACGTCGGTAGTAACCGTGTCATCGAGGTGGGTATCGCTCTTGACCATCGCTTTGACCTTTTCCATATCCGTGGGGGAAAGCACTTTCGCGACTGCCGCTTCCACGTTTCCGTTCACCGACCATTCCGGCTGAGACACGAAAAGCTGGTTCGCCACGACTTCATATTTCCCGATGGCGCCGGCGGCGTTGGCGAAGCGGGTCGCGAGCCGGGAGTACTGATGCTGCGGCAGCGGATAATCGCGGTGCAGCAATTGCACTTTTCCCGTTGCTACGAAGTCCGATGTCAATGACGGCAGAGTGTTCATGTAAAGATCGCGGCATGCCGGGCACTCGTAGTCGGTGTAGATCTCAATTTTCACCGGCGCCGTGGGCGAGCCGCTTTCCTTGAAATTTTTCGCGACACTGACGGCGGAGAGCGCCTTGTGGTCGACAGCCTTCTTGGATGCTGCGGGCGTCTGGGCCGTGAGCAGCAGCGCGGGAACAAATAGCAGGAGATAACGCATCGTTTTTATTATGCCAGCGTTTCGTTTCCGGATGTAAGTCCCGGCCCTTACTGCCCGAGCTTGCTGTTGATGTATGCCTTGAGAAGAGCCCAGTTGGCCCCGCCGGAGACGGATTCGCGCTTGCCCTTGTAAACGATCACGATCGTCGGCGTTGCCGTCAGATGATCTTCATTGATGGCCATGGCTTCATCGCGCTGCGTCTGGTCGTCGAGGTGTGGGTCGTTCTTGACCAGTTCTCGAACCTTCTGCATATCGCCGGGCGCCAGCACCTTCATGATTTCGCCGTCGATGTTGCCGTTCTGCGACCACTCCGGCTGTGTTTCGAAAATCTGCCTCGCCACGATGTCGTATTTTCCGATTTGTCCGGCGGCGTTCGCGTAACGGGTCGCGGTCTTCGAATACGGCATCTGAGAAAGCCGGAAGTCGCGATGGATCAGACGCACCTTGCCGGTGTTGATGTATTCCTTCGTCAGCTGTGGCAGCACGTCCAGGTAGAATTCGCGGCAATGCGGGCACTGGTAGTCGGTGTAGAGTTCGATCGTCATGGGGGCCGAAGGAGAACCGGACTCCTTGAAATTCGGCGCCGCATTGGCCAGGCCCGTCAGCATGAGAGCGGATACAAACAGCGGGAGAAAACGCATGTTTCCAATATAGTCCCGTTACGCGAATTCTGGTTTCAATCCGTCTGTTTTCTTAACCAAAGAGAACTTGTGAGGTGGCGTTGACCGCCTCCAGAATTGGAGAATGTTGTCGAAGTTTCTCTCCGTAGCCTCACTTCTGCTTGCCTCGCAGATCTACGGAAATGCAGCTAATTTCGGGACGGTTGTACCGGTTCGCGGGCATTTGTCGGATATCGCCATAGACACGCAACGGAACGTTGTCTATGGCGCCAATTTCACCGCGAATCGCGTCGAAGTTCTGTCGATGGCCAGTCAGTCTCTGCTATCGCCGATCAACGTGGGGCTCCAGCC
>DATAZF010000230.1:0-3161 GCA_036272235.1 Bryobacteraceae bacterium
CTCGTCCGCGCTACGTGATATACTTCCGCACAATTCAAGGAGAACGCGTGCTTCGCCCGTATATGTCCCGTATTCTCAATGCAATCGCGCTGGTCCTTACGATCATCGTCGCCGCGGGCTCGCTGTGGGCTCACCATTCGCCATCCGCTGAGTTCGACATGACGAAGCGGCTCACGCTGGCCGGCACCCTCACAAAGGTCGATTGGATCAATCCCCACATCGTCGTCAGCGTCGACATCAAGAGCGACAGCGGCAAAGTCGAAAACTGGCGATTCGAAAGCAATCCCCCTTCCTGGTTCCGCCGCGTGGGCGTGAGCCGCGTCGAAATCGCACGCGGCATCGGCCAGGCCGTCACAGTGGAAGCAGTTCGCGCCAAAGACGGCTCCCTCTACGGCTACATGCAAAAGCTGACCCTCGCCGATGGAACTTCCTGGGAACTGGTAACCGGTACAGAGAAATGACGATGCGCTATATTCTGTTGTCAGCGATTTCTTTCGCCGCCCTGCTGCCCGCCCAAACACCAAAGGCCGCGCATCCGGACCTCAGCGGCGTCTGGTCTTACGGAATCGATCTGCCTCCCGTGGCAATAAAAAAGCAGGTCAACGGATCGGTCACAGTGCAGAGCGTCAAACATGACGCAGCCATCGCTCAGGCGCCGATCCGCGGCGCGCTGCCCTCCACCGCGGCGCCATCCTACAAGCCCGAGCTGCGCGCCAAAGTCAAAGATCTCATCGACCACGAAAGCAAGACCGACCAGGTCTTCTACTGCGGAAAACCCGGCATTCCCCGCATCGGTCCGCCCCGCAAGATCGTCCAGACGCCGAACGAAATGATCTTCCTGTATGAAGATATTTCCGGCGATCCATGGCGCATTATTCCCACTGACGGGCGTCCCCACCGCGCCGACGCCGACCCGACCTATTACGGCGATTCTGTCGCGCACTGGGATGGAAACGCGCTTGTTGTGGACGTCAGGAATTTCGTGGAAGAAACATGGTTTGGCGAGGGCGGCTATTTTCACAGCGATGCCCTGCACGTTACCGAGCGCTTCTGGAAAGACGGCGCGAACCTGATCTATCAGGTCACCGTTGACGATCCGAAAGTCCTCACCGCCCCATGGACCGCGGCGCCGCGCGTCGTGAAGCCGTCAACCGAGCCGCTCGAAGAATCGCCAAAATGCGTCGAAGCCGACGCCAACCGTTTGGTAAACAACGACCACCACGGCCAACGCTGACTCTCTTGACCAGCCCTGCGCAACCTGTAAAACTGGCGGGGGAACGGGCCATGCCAGCCACAGCGGAACAATACGAGTTTGGACCCTTCCTGGTCGACACCGCGAGCAGCCAGGTGCTGCGCGACGGGGCCGCTCTCAAACTCAGACCGCAGGCATTCCAGGCCCTCCGCACGCTCGTTCAGAACTCCGGCCAGTGGGTCTCCTGCGATCGCCTGATCGCCGAAGCCTGGGACGGTCACCACGTCTCGCGGCACACCGTCTCCGTCACAGTCGGCGAATTGAAGGGTGCCCTGCAGGATTATGGCGACTGGATCACCTGCCGCCCCAAGATCGGTTACCGCCTCGAATCGCCGCGCTCGGATGAGCTCATCAAGACCGGCTGGCACTTTCTCAATCGCCGTACCCGCGAGGGCTTCGACAAGGCGCGTGAATGCTTCGAGCGGGCGGCGCGTGAAAACGAGTCCGACCCGCGCGCTTTCGAGGGCATCGCGGTTTCGTGGATAATCACCGGGACCTACGGGATCCGTGCGCCACGCGAAATCTATCCGCGATACCTTGCCGCGTGTGAGCGGGCTGTCGCACTCGGGGGCGTCACGTCCGAAATCCGCGCCATGCACGGGCATGCGCTGCACATTTACGAACGCCGGCTCCCTGAAGCGGAGGCGGCGCTGCTCGAATCCCTGCGCGAGAAGCCGAAATCCGCCAACACTTTTATCCGTCTCGCCATCGTCTACGTCACGATGAACCGGCTCGACAACGCGCTCGACGTCGTCAACCGCGCACACAGTGTCGATCCGCTCTGGCCGATGTGGCCCGCGACAGAGGTTATCATCCGTTTCTGCCGCCGCGAATTCGACGAGGCCGCGCGTTGTGTGAAGCAGGCTCTGGAACTTCACCCGTATCTGCTCCTCGGCCGCGCCTTCTGCGCACAGGCGCTGGAGTTCGCCGGCCGGACTGAGGAGGCACTTGCGCAATACGGCTTCGCCCGCGTCGTCTATCCCGATATCCCGTGGCTCGCGGCGCTTGAAGCTGCCTGCCTGGCGCGCAACGGACGCGAGCAGGATGCGACCCGCATCCTCCACGATCTGCGCTCCCGGCGTGAGAGCGAATACGTCGATGCCTATTACATGACTCTGCTTCTGGAAGCCCTGAGCCGCCGCGACGAAGCCTTTCAGGAACTCGAGCGCGCGGTCGACGAAAACTCTGCCGCTCTATACATCCTCGACGTCGACCCGCAGATGGATTCTCTTCGCGCCGACCCCCGTTTCACTGAGCTGAGAAGCAGACTCCAGAGCACCATCGAATAGCAGCCGCATGCAGGGCTCCAGTATTCGCAGGAGCGCTGTCCTTGATTAATCCTTTTTTTGACTGGTACTGCTGCGAGCGATTCGTACTTGATAACCATATCTGGTCCGCCCAATTTTGAGCCGGACTGCGTCGCAAGGCTTGATTGAAATGTATGCATGATAATTGACTCCTCCGATCTTTCAACGAGACAAGCCCTTTATGGGAGGATCGAGTCCTATGGAAAGTGCGTCCGCCATCGTCTGACTGAACAGGGGCAACGCCCGCGATTTGTGGAAGGTTCGAAGTATATCGCCGGCGGGATGGACGGCCTCGATATCGTATTCGGCCAGCGCACAGGAACCGAAGTGCTTGAGGTTAAAGGTTGCGATCGTTTGGGCGCCACTTCGGATACCGGCCGCGAGGACGTGGCGGTCTTTGATCCCATTTTCATCTGAGAGGGACCGAGACGGTCGGTACCATCTCACAACATTTACCGGGCACGGACTGCTGAATCAGTAGCAGTCAGCCTACCGGCTCTTCAAATTCCAGCGCAACGCCCGCTCTCCGAACGACTCCCCCACATACACGTTCCCCTTCGAATCGGTCGCGATACTGTGCAGGTGATAAAACTGCCCGGGAC
>DATAZF010000231.1:0-2609 GCA_036272235.1 Bryobacteraceae bacterium
ACGGTTGAGAGGGAGGTGGAACTGGTCTCCACCTGAGCAACCTGACCCTCCACGGTCACGGTCTGTTGCGACTGTCCGACAGGCAGAGACAAATCGACAACACTTTGGGCGCCTACGGTAAGAGTGATTCCGGTATGAACCACGTTCTGGAAGCCCGCTGCCACAGCCTGGATCTGGTAGTCGCCGACAGGCAGTTCGGGAACGCTGTATCGCCCCTGCGCATCGGTTGAAGTGTTTTGGATAATGCCGGTTCCGGTATTTTTCACGTCTACTTTCGCGCCGCTCACCGCCGCACCGGAGGTATCGGTCACGGTACCCGAAATCGTCGCGGTGACTTGCGCGTCGAGACCGGTCGCGCCGACTGCAAAAAGAAGCAGAACGCCGCTGAGAGCGGAAATGACGCACTTCCGGCTGTTGCAATTCAATTTCATGGTGACCCTCCAAAGACCAAAGAGACTGGTCAAGAATTTATATCCCCATGATCGCGATGTCAAGCATACGTGCCGGCCGCGCAATTTAAGTTGGATGGCGGCTTGGGTGGTGGTCTTCGGCTTTCGTTGCGGCAAGCCCCCGTCGGAACGCACGCGGTCGGCAAAATGCGGCCGTAGCCCGGGAGCTTTATTGAGGTGCGAGGCAACACCGGCGCGTGGATCCTGGATTGGATCGGCAGCGACCGGGCTCAACGATGACTACTCGAAGAGCACAGTGTTTGATGCTCAAGATCCGGCGGCAGGCACGTATCACCTTACGCACAGCCTGACGCATAGCGGAATCTGTTCAGTAACGCGACTTTCGTGCGGGCCTCGAATCGCTACCCAACCTGCTGGTGCCAGCAACGCGGGAGTCCGGCCTGCTACCACCGGCAAAATCGCGCGCGGTGTGACCGCAGGAAAGAACCATGTCGATTTTCGTTCGATCTGTCCTCAATTTGGAACAGCGTAAACAAACAGTTTCGGATTGTTGTTGGCCGCAACCGCCGTCGGCGCCGGAGGAACATTGTTTCCCGCCTGAGCCGCCGCAACTGTCGGCTCGAGAGCCACCGCGCCTGCTGCCGGAGGCGCTCCGCGTCCAGGACCTCCCGCCCCCCGTCGGGGGCCTCGTCCCACCGTGCCGGTTCCCGACATCACGGCGATGTATTGTTTGCCCTCGAGCATATAGGTCATCGGTGGGCCGGTGCCGGCGCTGCGAGGTAACTGCAGGTCCAGAAGTGGCTGACCCTCGTCCGCGGTAAATGCTTTCATATGTCCGTTGCTCAACGTTTGAATCACGAGGTTCGAAGCCAGGGATACGGTGCCGCCGCCCGACTGCCCGCCGCCGAGCGCGAACCATCGCTCCTTTCCAGTGGCTGGGTCCCACGCACTGAGAATGCCGCCGCGCACTTTGCTGCCATCCGCATTCTTCCGGTCGGGTCCGTGAGGAGGAGGAGACGCCATCGGTGTGCCGCCCCGCGCCGCGCCCAGATTCAGTCCGAAGTTCTGGCTCCCCGGAGTTGGTGTGTAGCTTTCCGAGGCCACGAAGCTGAAGGTGTTTTCGACGGCGATCGGAACATAGATCAGACCCGTGTTCGGATTGAACGACATCTGCGACGTATTGTGCATCTGCACCGGGTATACCGTTACACCCTGCTTCGAAGAATAGGACGCGTCGGGATGAACATTGGGACGGCCGGTTTTTGGATCGATTCCCGTAGCCCAACTCACCTTCGACATCTCGGTGGCGGAGATGAATTCGCCGTTCGTCCGATCGATGACGTAGAAATAGCCGTTCTTGTTCGCCTGCATGACGACCTTGCGATCGCGATTGCCGATCCGAATATTCGCGAGCAGCAGGTGCTGAATGGCGTCGTAGTCCCACTCGTCGCCGGGCGTGCACTGGTAGTGCCACTTCAACTGACCGGTGTCTGCATTGATCGCGATGATGGAGGCGATGTAGAGATTGTCCTGCAGCTTTTCCTGCCTGCCGCCGTTACGAACGTCCGCTGACCAGACAGTCCCGTTGCCGGTTCCGACATACAAAAGGTTGGTATCGGGATCGTAGGCCATGCCGTCCCACATGGATCCGCCGCCGCCCATTTTCCACCATTCACCTCCCCATGTTTTCGCCGCGGCTTCCATGGCTTTGTTCTCAAATCCCTTCGAAGGATCGCCGGGCGTTGTGTAGAACTTCCAGAGCTCCTTGCCGGTGTTGACATCGAATGCGGAGACGTATCCACGAAAAGGAGGAAACTCGGCGCCGGCGTTGCCTATGAACACCTTGCCCTTCGCGACGCGGGCCGCCATCGTGAGGGAGTAGGGGGAGATCTCGCCAGTTTTCGGCTCCGGGATCGCCCATGAAGACCAAAGGAGCTTCCCGGTCGCCGCGTCCAGAGCTTGCATCCGACCGTCGACGACTGGGACCAGCACTTTGCCTTCGTAGAGCGCAATGCCCCGGCTATTCACACCACAACAAAGCCGGGATTTTCCCGGCTGCGTCATCGTTCGATCCGCCTGCGGGTCATAACGCCAGATCTCTTTACCGGTTTTCGCATCGACGGCGGCGACTATGCTCCAGTTCGTCACGGTATAGAGGACGCCATTCGAATAGAGTGGGGTCGCCTGCTGGCTGCCGCC
>DATAZF010000232.1:0-1997 GCA_036272235.1 Bryobacteraceae bacterium
CCATCGAGCAAGTAGGCGAGCCGTTTGATCGGCACCTCCGTGCTCGCTTCGATCGAGAAATCGAGTTTCGCGGCGAAGCGCACCGCGCGCAGCATGCGTACCGGATCTTCCCGGTAGCGGGTTTCCGGATCGCCGATCATCGTCAAACGGCGCGCCTTCACATCGTTCACGCCATTGACGAAATCCCAGATCGAGAAATCTTCGATGTTGTAGTAGAGACCGTTGGCCGCGAAGTCGCGGCGCCATACGTCTTCTTCGATGGTGCCGTAAATATTGTCGCGCAGGATGCGCCCGCGCGGATCGAAGGCGCGATGCTCCGAATCGGTCGGCGGCGAGAACTCCGCGATCGGCTCGTCCAGCCCTGAGTCCTGCGCCCCGTCGCCGCCGGCATCCGATCCGGGATCGGCGCCGGTGTCCGCTGCACCCTCCGCGTCCGGATCCTCGGCATCCTCGCGCTCCGGCGCCGCTGCGGCTCGAAAGGTCGCCACTTCGATGATCTCGTTGCCGAAAAAGACGTGCGCCAGGCGAAAACGGCGGCCGATCAGGCGGCAATTGCGGAATAAGCGCCGAACCTCGTCAGGCAACGCGTTGGTCGCGACATCGAAGTCTTTGGGCCGCAATCCTAAGAGCAGATCGCGCACTGCCCCGCCGACCAGGAACCCCTGGAAACCCGCTTCTTTCAGGCGATACAGCACCTTGAGCGCGTTCGGTGAGATGTCCGCACGCGAGATGGAGTGCTCGGCTCGGGGTATGACAACGGGAGGGGGTAGCGTCGGCGATGAGTTCAAAAAGGAGGGTTCCGCTTGAGTCCAAAAATTTGGCCCGTATACTACCAGCCCTCTTCGGGTCCCAAGACCCAAAGATCTGCCCGTCCGCTCCCTTCGTCTAGAGGCCTAGGACATGGCCCTCTCAAGGCCAGTACACCGGTTCGAATCCGGTAGGGAGCGCCATTAAATCAACCAGTTACCGGCCCTAAGCCGGCTTCTGGTCCGCCGGATTCCGCGCCTGGCAGGTCGCTACGCAGGCTTGCGCCGCGGCGTGGCCCTCTTTGCTGCAAGTGTCCTGATCCCTGCCCGTTTGGCGGCACTCCCGGTATTTGACCTGCAGATCGTGAGTGCATTTCTGACATTCTGAATCGGCAAATGCGGTCGTTGCTCCAGCGAGCAAAGATGCGGTGCCGAGAAATCCCAAAAGCATTTTCATCCTGCGATTCCTTTCGTTGTTATAAATCATTTGACCCGTTGGGACGCTGTTTCACAAGCGCGGCCCTGCGCGGCCGCCCCCCTCCACGTCATCCGAAGTCAGGCTGCGCCGTTGATCATGCGGTGGACCCCCGAACTCACAAGCCTCTGTCACGCGTGCTGGTTCTGCTGGGTGGCATGGCGGTATCGGTGATGTCGAACGCCGACCCGATTTCCGCGGTCCAGTTGCTGCGGGAGGGCGGCTGCGGAGGCACTCTGCCGCCGGCTCGCGCGCTGCGACATATTGCGTCGTTGGACAGGGCCGCGGAACAGTGGGCAACCGGCCGCTCGCTCGCCTCGGCCGCTCAGCTCAGTGGCTACGAAGCAGACACGACCCGGGGACTGCATTTTAAGGGAGCCGACTCGGCGACGATTGCCCTGCTCAAGCAATCCGGCTGCCGCACGCTGACGGACCAGAACTTCCACGACGTCGGGATGTTCCGCCGGGGGCAGGAGACTTGGATCCTGTTGGGATCCGTATATGCGGCGCCGGCCAGCGCCCAGGCGCCTGCAATCGCCACACGTGCTCTGCAACTGGTCAACGCAACGCGTGCACGCGGCGCTCGATGCGGCGAGCGCTCATTCGGTCCCGCTCCGCCGGTCAAGCTGTCCGACACCCTCGCGACGGTCGCTTACGGCCATGCGAACGACATGGCCAGGCGCAACTACTTTGAACACCAGGATCTGGCCGGGCACTCGCCCGCGGATCGCGTGCGTGCAGTCGGATACGCCGAAAAATGGGTGGGCGAGAATATC
>DATAZF010000233.1:0-7617 GCA_036272235.1 Bryobacteraceae bacterium
AACCGGGGTCCAAATCACCGCGAGGTAACCGTCGCGGGTGCCGGCCTCGGCAATTGCGAGCGCAGCGTCGTCTGTCTCGCGGCCGCGCTGACCGCTGATCTTGTTCTCCCGATCCTGTTCTGATCACCGAGGAGCGGGCCAGGCGCGGCGCGGACGGTGGGTCGCTGGCGACAGCGAACACTTTCACCTTTTCGAACTTCCAGTCCACGTTCGTTGGGATCGTCACCACGAGAGTCCGCGAACCTGTCTCGTTCGTAAGGTTGAAATCCGGTGTCTCCCGAAATGCCTCCTCAACCGCAGTCCTCAGCCATAAGGTCAGTCCATCGTGGCCGCCGACCCACCAGAATCGCCATTGCGGCAACACTGGGAGCCCGATTATTCATCCACTTTTATTACTTTCATCTTTGCTCAGGCTTTAAGGTTTTCGGTTTTGACTTTTTCATTCACACGGCCCAAAAGAAATGTTGGTCTGAAAACAAGGCACTTATCCCGAAATCGACACTGCCATCTAAAACGGCCGTGCTACAAGATTGCCCAGGAGAGCACTACCACCATGATCGAAATCTACAAACCAACCGCCGCCCGCCGCAAGTCCCCCAACACGGTCACCCTCGATACCTCGCCATACCGCGACCACTTCGAATTCATCGCGGACACCGTGGTCGCTAAGCATGAATCCCGGCCTCAGTTCCTCAAAACCCTCGCCACAATGATCGATGAATACCAGCCGGCCACATTCGTCGAATCGACGGTCGTCGCGAGCCTTGCCGTGTACCGCTGGCGTCAGTTCCGCTTCTGCGGTATGTTCGCGGCTGCCAGCGCCTCTGACGACGTGTCCGACCGAACGGCCCTGCTTGCCGTTCTCGCCCGTCAGGAGCGCCATTGCAAGCGTCTCTACAACTACACGCGCAAGCTGCTGCTCAAAATGCTGTCCACTCGAGTCAACAACTTCGCGGACCGAACACCCCCACCACCGGCAGCAGCCTCACCGAAGAAGAGCAGAGCCGCCCATTCAGCGGCGACCGCCGTCGGCAAGTTTCGGGTCCTCCCGAAAGGCAAATTGCCCATCGCCGCCTGAACCCCGAAAAATCGATGAAGGGCGACCCCGGGGGCACGGTCCGAACGGTACGTTATGCGCGATTTGGTGTACACGATTTAAGGAGATATTATGCGCACGCCCGACCTGGCTAAACCGTCGTCCTCGAAGGCGAATCCGCCGCCCGTTTCTCCAAAGTCCTCGCTGCCACGTCGCCGAGCACCAGCCACGCATCAGGTTCGGACTTGTCCAAGCCATAGCCGTCAATCGCCGGTGTCAGATGCGCCTCTGGGGTATAGAGAAACCCGGCATCACATATATGAGTTGCACAAACAGGCGGCGGCCGATTCCGATACCCCGCCGCCCTCCCGAACGACCCTCGGATCCGCACCAGCCCAGCCGCCGGGAAGCAACGGACCGGGGAACCAAAATTAAATCAATAACTTACGACAATCCAGCAAATGGTTTTTGAGCCCGTCGATCCTGTCTTTGAACCCGAAACATGTCTTTGATACGTGTTTACCTGCACTGGCGAGCCTTCTTTATGGAGACCTCGGCATTCATCGGCGGCCAGGTTACGTTTACTTACGGAATTATGTCCCGCTAAGCCCAATCCAGACACCAAATATTGATATAAGATGACTACGGTGCATTTCACACGCCGCCAGATCCTCCAGACAGTAATCACGTCCGCTGCCGCGCCTGCTTTCCGCCTTTTCGCCGCTCCGCAATCCACCCCTGAAGCTGCCGGAAACGTGAAGCTTGCCGACGATCTGCACATCGTCCGTGTACCGGGCGAAGCCTCTGTCGTAGCCCACACCGCCGGTGCTGGCGTAGTGCTCGTCGATGGCGGATCTGCCGCGGGCTCCGATGCCGTCCTCAAAGCGGTCGCGGCGCTCCCGAACGGAAGCGGCAAGATCCAGACCCTCTTCAATACGCACTGGCATCCCGAGCAGACCGGCTCCAACGAGAAACTCGGCATGGCCGGCACGACGATCATTGCTCAGGAGAACACGCGGCTCTGGTTGCAGCAAAACATCACGTGGCCCTGGAACGGGCAGAAATTCAAGAAGCTTTCAAAGGTCGCTCAGCCCGGCAAAACCTTCTACGACAAAGGCACCCTCGATTCCGGAATCCATTACGGCTACATCTCCGACGCGGCGCATACGGATGGCGATCTTTATGTCTATTTCCCCCTGCAGGACGTCCTCGCCGTTGGCGACGCTGCGTACGGACAGGGCTGGCCGGTCGTCGACTGGTGGACCGGCGGCTGGATCGGCGGCATTGTCGGCGGACTGCAGCGCATCAAGAGCATCGCCAATAAAGACACGAAGATCGTTCCCGCACACGGGCCCGTGCTGAGCTACGCGGATATCGGCGCGCAGGTCGACATGTATGGCACGATCTACGACCGGTTGAACCAGATGCTGAACAAAGGGCACAGCCCGACGGAAGGCGTCGAGGCAAAACCGGCCAAAGAATACGAAGCCAAAATGGGCAATGCGGATGAATTCATCCGGCGCTCATTTGAGAGCCTGTGGGCATATCTCTCCCCGGATGCTTAACACCATGCTGAACAGGTCCGCACGGTATAAGGTGGGGCAGGCATTCAGCGTGCGTGGCTTTTTCAGCACCCTGCAAAGGACTGATGATAAATGACGCGACAAGCTAAATACTCTCTTCCACTAATCATCGGCCTCATCGGATTGGTCAGCATCGCGCCCGCAGCCCAGACCGCGCCCGCATCTGGCGAAACGCAGCTGGCCACCGTCAAGCAATACTGCGTGGGCTGCCACAACGACAAAGCAAAGCTCGGCGGCATCACTTTCGAAAACATCACCGCCGCGACCGTCACGAAAGATCCGGAGCGTTTCGAAAAAGCTGTACGCAAACTGCGCGGGCGCGTCATGCCGCCTCCGGGCGCGAAGCAGCCGGACAGCAAATCCGTCGACTCTCTGGTTTCCTGGCTCGAAGATTCGCTCGACAAACTTCCCGAAGAAGCGCACATCAGCGATCAGGTCGTGCTGCACCGCTTGAATCGCAAGGAGTACGAAAACGCGGTTCACGATCTGCTTCTGGTCGATGTCAATGCCAATGAGTTGCTGCCGCCGGATGACATCGCACAGGGCTTCGACAACATCGCTTCAGCCTTGCAGGTTTCGCCTTCCTTTATCGAGCAGTACGTGAGCGCTGCCCGCAATGTCGCGGTCGACGCGATGGGGAAGGGCGATGCCCGCCCGCAGGGCTGGTCGTTCCGGGCATCTCCGGGCAGTCAGCTCACACATGTTCCCGGCTTGCCTCTGGGGACACGGGGAGGCATTCTTGCGAAAGTAGATCTTCCCGCCGATGGCGAATACCGCATTAACATCAGCGATATGGCCAACGGCCTTTGGGGCAATCAGATGGAGTATGAAAACCCCCTGGTGGTAACAGTTGACAACAAAATCGTCTATGAGACTGTGATCGGCGGCGAAGCAGACACCAAATTCTTTGACCAGGTGCAAAACGGAGCGCTCGATCGCATCAATGCCCGGCTGAAGAATGTCAAGTTCCAGACCACCGCGGGCCCCCACAAACTCGGAGTCACTTTCCGGCGCAAGAGCTTCGCCGAATCCGACGATCAACTGCAGATGTTTGCCCTTGGCGGCGGGCAGGATCGTTCTTATCGCGTGAATTCCTTCCAGCTTCTCGGGCCTTTCGATGTGAAAGGGCTCAGCGCTACGCCGAGCCGCGACCGCGTCCTGATCTGCAATCCAGCAAAAGATAAAACGAAGACTCCCGAGACGTGCGCGAGAGAGATTTTTGCGAATCTCGCGAAACGCGCCTATCGCCGGCCCGCGACGAGCGAAGACGTCAACGAACTGATGCAGTACTATGCCGACGGCGCGAAGCAAGGTGGTTTCGAAGGTGGTGTTCGCGAGGGCGTCACGGGACTCCTCGCCAGCCCGTTCTTCCTTTATCGCGGTGACCGCGTTCCGGTGGGGTTGAAGGCGGGCGAGAAGTACACGATCACCGATCTCGAACTGGCGTCGCAGCTTTCGTTCTTTATATGGAACTCGCTCCCCGACGTGGAGCTGATCGATCTGGCCAGCAGGAACAAACTCAGCGATCCGGCGGTGCTCGACAAGCAGGTCCGGCGCATGCTGGCTGATTCGCGCTCGAAGACGCTGGCGAGCAATTTCGTCTACCAGTGGCTCGACATGCAGCGGCTCGATCAGATCGTTCCGGATCGCGATGTCTTCCCATATGCCTCCGGCAGTATGGACCCCAAGCAGGATTTCAAGACCGAGCTCTCGCTGTTTGCCGACAGCATCTTCCGCGAAGATCGAAGTGTGGTCGACCTGTTGAGCGCGAGCCATACATACCTGAACGAGCGCCTCGCCCTGCAATACGGCATTACCGATGTGAAGGGCGATGAATTCCGCCGGGTCGAGTTGAAAGACTCCACACGTTGGGGCCTGATGGGCAAGGGCGCCATCCTGATGGCGGCCGCCTATCCGAACCGAACATCCCCCGTGCTGCGCGGAAAATTCATTCTGGCCAATATTGAAGGTGTTCCGCCGGCCAATCCGCCGCCTGGGGTTCCGACTCTGAACGACAAGGACATCGGTACGACCAAGGCCCTCACCGTCCGAGAATTGATGGCGAAGCATCGCGCCAGCCCGACCTGCTCGTCGTGCCACGCGGTTATGGACCCGCTCGGTTTCGCTTTGGAAAACTTCGACGCCACCGGAATGTGGCGAGACAAGGACCGCTTTGCCGGCACCGGCATCGATTCCGCCGGCGAGTTGCCCGACGGCACGAAGATCAACGGACCCGACGATCTGCGCAAGGCACTTTTGCGCAACCCGAATCAATTCGTGCAGACATTTGTGGAAAACCTTCTGACCTATTCGATGGGCCGCACGGAAGGGTTTTACGATATGCCGACCGTTCGCAGAATTGTGCGCGACGTGGCGGCAAAGAATTACAGATTTTCAGCCATCGTACAGGATGTAGTGAAGAGCGACCAGTTCAGGATGCGCCGGGTACCTGAGCCCGTCCCGGTGCAGAGCGCAAGGAAATAGATTATGAACGCACAGCACGAAGGTGCGTTGTGAGCGATTAAGGAAAAGGCAGCGCACAGCCCGAAGGTGCGTTGTGAGCGATTGAGGAAAAGGAGACGAAGCCATGTTTATCAGCAAAAAGCACGTTCCGCGCCGTACCCTTCTGAAGGGAGTTGGCGCAGTCATCGGATTGCCGCTCGTGGAAGCCATGATTCCGGCCGGCACTGCGTGGGCGGACACCGCCGCCGGAAAACCGGTGAAGCGTTTTGCGTTCGTGGGCTTCCCTCACGGCGCGATCATGGATAGCTGGTGGCCGAAAGAAACCGGCACGAACTTCACGATCTCGCCGATTCTCACCCCGCTCGAACCGTTCCGAAAGCACTTGACGATCGTTTCCGGCCTGCGAAACAAGCCGGCCGAGACCCCCGAGCCCCACGCCTACATCGAACAGGGCTGGTTGACGGCCGTAAAGCCCTCGGAATTCGGCAAGGCGAGTCCCGACGCGGGCGTAAGCGCCGATCAGATCGCAGTCCGTTACGTTGGTCAGGACACGCGTCTCCCGTCGCTTGAGCTCAGCGTCGGGCAGGGCAGTGCCCGCCTCGCGTGGCGCACGCCGACCCAGTCGCTGCCGCAGGAAA
The DNA here is from genome assembly GCA_036272235.1 of Bryobacteraceae bacterium. Classification (GTDB taxonomy): domain Bacteria; phylum Acidobacteriota; class Terriglobia; order Bryobacterales; family Bryobacteraceae; genus BOG-234. The sequence continues at coordinate 5,721 of DATAZF010000233.1, forward strand.
GCAATCCGCGCGCCGTCTTCCAGAAGCTGTTCGGACAAGGCGACACCGATCAGGAGCGTTCCCAGATTCTCACGGAAACCGGCAGCATCCTCGATCGCGTGCAGGCACAGGCGCAACGACTGCAGGCCAGCCTGGGCGTGAAGGACCGCGTCGTCGTCAGCGACTATCTTGACTCCGTTCGCGAGATCGAGCGCCGCGTCCAGATGGCCGAGAAGGCCCACAACAGCGAGCTCGTGATTCCAGACGCGCCGGTTGGCACGCCGAATGACATCACCGCGTATTTCAAGCTGATGTTCGACCTGATGGCCCTTGCTTTCCAGGCGGATATCACGCGCGTGATCACGCTTTCAATGGATCACGAAGCCAGCATGCGCACGTATACGAACCTGAACATCGCCGAGGGCTTCCATCCTCTGTCGCATCACGGCAACAACCCACAGAAGATGGACAAGCTGGTGGAGATTCAGAAGTACCACACGCAGGAGTTCGCCGGCTTCATCAAGAAGATCGAAGCGTCGAAAGAAGGCAGCGGCACCGTACTCGATCATTCGACGATTCTTTTCGGCAGCGACATGTCGAACAGCGATCGGCACAACAACGATCCGCTGCCGTCCGTGATCCTTGGGCACGCCAACGGAAAGATCAGGGGCGGCCAGCACCTGAAGTATCCGCAGGATTCGCGCCATGGCGATCTGCTGCTCACGCTGCTGCAGCGCAATGAGCTCCCTGTGAAGTCGATCGGCGACGGCGTCGCCGAGCTTTCGGAGGTTTAAACATGTTCAGGTACGCGGCTGCAATTGCAGTCCTGGCCGGCGGCGCGTCCATAATGGCCGCCGCCGAGTTGAAGCCGTTTGATCCGGCGGACTTCGGTGACCACGCCGCGGGTATGCGGCTGCTCAGTTCGAAGGGCGTGAACGTCAACGCCGCGGGCCCGGATGGCAGCACGGCGCTCATGTATGCGGCGGCGAACAACGATCTCGAGCTCGTCCGCGCCCTGATCAAGGCGGGGGCGAACGCCAAACCGAAGAACCAGCTTGGAACTTCCGCGATTACGGAAGCCGCGATCATTGGCTCCGCGCCGATCATCGAAGCATTACTCAAAGCCGGCGCCGACGCCAACTTCCGGAATACCGATGGCGAAACACCGCTGATGGCCGCTTCCCGCAGCGGTAAGGTCGACGCGGTAAAAGCACTGCTTGCCGCCGGAGCGGACATCAACGCAAAGGAAACCTGGGGCGGCCAAACCGCGCTGATGTGGGCCTCAGCGCGAAGCCAGGTCGACGTCGTGAAGCTCCTCGCCTCGAAGGATGCAAGCCTAAATGATCACGGCAAGGTCAATCAGTGGGAGCGCAAGGTCATTCAGGAACCTCGCCCGAAGGACATGAACAAAGGCGGCTTTACCGCGCTGCACTATGCCGCGCGCGAAGGCTGCGACGCCTGCGTTCAGAATCTGCTGGCCGCCGGCGCCGATCCGGATTCCGAGGATCCGGACCGCGAGACACCGCTGCTTCTGGCGCTGGAGAACATGCATTTCGACACGGCCGCCGCGCTGGTGAAAGGTGGCGCGGATCTCGACAAGTGGGACCTCTTTGGCCGCTCGCCAGTCTACATGGCGGCCGACGTCAGTACATTGCCGATGAAAGGGAACGGCGCGATGGCCGTTATCCCGAGCGCGGATAAGCTCACCGCCGTCGATGTCGGGCGTATTATGCTGGAACGCGGCGCGAATCCGAACATTCAATTGAAGCGGCGTCCTCCTTATCGTGACGTCCCGCAGGATCGCGGCGGGGACGGCATGCTCGCCCAGGGCGCGACACCGCTATTGCGCGCGGCGCGCGGTGGCGATGCCAAATTCGTAGCCCTGCTGCTGCAGTACAAGGCGATTGTCGATCTGCCG
>DATAZF010000234.1:0-7562 GCA_036272235.1 Bryobacteraceae bacterium
CTGAATCGCCGTGAGCGGGGTTCGCATTTCGTGGGTCACGAACTGTATGGCCTGCTGGTAGCGCGTCTTCTCGTGCTCCGCGTGCACAAGGTCGCGGCCGACGAGAAGGTGCCGCCAGGCAGCGGCGGAAGCGATGGCAAGAATCACGGCAAGCGTTCCCGGCAGCCACGGCCAGATTGTCGAGTGCGAAAAAGCCACCGCCGGAAGAACCTGTGCGCCAAGCAGCACGATGGCCGCCAGCACGCTCGCCATCCAGCCCGGCGCGAATGCGTAAGCCAAACCGGCGCACAGCGCGAGCGCGAGTGAGCATGGCAGCACCAGAAGCGGCGAGGCATCCACGAGGAACATCGCCCGCGCTATCGTTTCGTATGCATTGGCATGAATCTCCACGCCCGCCATGGGGATGCCGCTGGAAGGCGTCATCCAGCGATCCTGCACCGCAGTCAGGTCGGTCACGCCCGCGAACACGACCTGACCGGCGAAGCGCGCGGCGAGAGAAGGGTCGCGATCCAGCGCCGCGATGGAAACCTGCGGCAGGCGGCCCATCGAGGGCGGCGCGTAACGAATGCGAATCATGCGTTGATCGGGCAACACGCGCGAGGCCCGTTGATGACTCTCGTCGCGGATCGCGGATGGTATCCGCACGGCGCCAACCGTCAGATCGTCCGGAGACTCGACGATCCCGGCGCCGGAAGCGGCGCTGTAGGCATCCAGCGCGAGAGCCCATCTGCGGTCGTGTCCGGCGATTTTCTCGAGGATGAGATCGCGGCTCACAGCATCATAGGTGTCGAGGGCCGCATGGGTCTGTCCCACGGCGACCGCATACTTTCCGAAGAGCGGAGCCGGGTCGTCCCATCCGCTGCCATCCGGAATCAGGTCGCAGCTGAGAACGAGATTGTGGGTGGCCGAAAATGCCTTCTCGAGTCTCGCGTCTGCTATCGGATCGCTCCCGGGACCGAGCGTCATGTCGACTGCGACCGCGGCGGGCCGTGCCGGCTGGATGCGCTCCAGACCGTCGGCCAGGGCGGCGCGCAAACCCGCCGGGTAGCCATATTTCAGAATTGTCTGCTCGTCGATGGCGAGGATGATCGACGTCGGCTGCCACGGAGCCGGCGGTTCGAGGCGGAACAGAAAATCGTAGGCGTATTTGTCGAACTGCTGGCCGAATGACGTCCAACTGACGCCGATGCCGATCAGCGCAGAGGCCAACACCAAAACCGCGAGAGTGGCCTTATTCCCGATGCGCCAGCCCACGTTCGATCTCATCAGGGGCCGTCGGCAGTGCGCCGCTCATGACCTTCGCACCCGTCTCGGTTACAAGGACGATGTCCTCGATGCGAATCCCGATGTTCTCCTCCGGAATGTAAACGCCAGGCTCGATCGTAATGACCATGCCGGCTTTGAGAGCTTCGGCCGGGTCGAACGCGTCATGCACATCCAGACCGACGTGGTGAGACAGGCCGTGCGTGAAGTAAGGTCCCAGCGGTTGCCCGTGCAGATCTTTGCCGTGTGTGTTGATGTAGTCGTACGCGATTTTATAGAGGCTCTCCGGTGTGTTGCGGCCTGTCGTCATGCCCGGCTTGACCGCGGCGATGGCTGCCTGTTGCGCTCCCAGCACGATCTCATAGATTTCACGCTGGCGCGGCGTGAATTTGCCGCTCACCGGTATTGTGCGCGTGATATCGCTGGCGTAGTTATCGCACTCCGCGGCCGCGTCGATCACAGTCACTTCACCCGCATCCATCCTTCTTGAATTGCGCGAGTAGTGAAGGATGGATGAGTTCGGGCCGGAACCGACGATAGGCGCATAGGCGCTGCGGCGGCAGCCCTCGCCCATCCAGGTCGCCACCATCACGGCGGCGGCCTGGTATTCGTAGTCGCCTGGTTTGATGCTGCGCCACACCGCGCGATGGGCGTCGATCGAAGCGTCCGTCGCCTTCTGGATCTCCGCAATTTCCGCCGGCGATTTTTCCATTCGCAGCCGCGCGATCGAGAGCCGCGCATCCGCTACCGCGCGCGCGGGCGCAAGTTTTGTAAGAACGCCCGCCGCGGGATCGCTCGCCAGAGCATAAAGGTTCGGATAGATTTCAAGCAGCGAATGCAGCTCGGATTCAAACCGTTCCGCCGCCATTACCCTCGCGAAGCCCGTGACTTCCGCCGCGTCGGGATCGTCGGGGCCCAGCTTCCGGCCGGTCCATTTCTCCTCGCTCACCACGCGCTGCGGCAGAAACAGAATTTCGCGCGGCGCTTTGGCGCGCTCGGCACCGCCGGGAGCATTTGCATCCGCCTCCGGGGTCACGATGAGGACCGCGCCAGGCTGCTCCCATCCCGTCAGGTAATAAAAATCCGTCTGCTGAAAGAAAGATTCGTGCAGATCCTCGCTCTCTTTGCTGACGAAAAGGACGAGCACTCCATCCGGAATCGCCTTGCGAACATTGGCCCGGCGTGCCGCGAACTCGGGGGACACACCCGCGCCAAGTTGCAGAGAAAGCGCGAAAAACAGCAGAAAACGGGACAAACCTTGAGTATAGCGGGAACTTCCCGGCAGGTGCCTTCGTTACTCTTGTACGACGCGCATGAACAGCACCCTCGCAATCTCCGTTACAGGCCTGCGCAAACAGTACGGAGACTTCGAAGCCGTTCGCGGTATCGATTTCGAAGTAGCTGCCGGGGAAGTCTTCGGACTTCTCGGCCCGAATGGCGCAGGCAAGACCACCACCGTTGAGATCCTCGAAGGCATCCGGCAGCGCACCAGCGGCGAAGTTCGCGTGCTCGACTACGATCCGGACAAACAGAAAACGAAACTGAAGGATCGCATCGGCGTTTGCCTGCAAGCCACTAATTTGCCGGACAAGATGAAGGTGATCGAGGCCCTGCAGGTCTTCGGCTCGCTCTATAGCCGCACGCTCGATCCGGACGAATTGCTGAAGCGGCTCCAGCTTGTAGAGAAGCGCGACGCATTCTACTCGACGCTTTCCGGAGGGCAGAAGCAGCGCCTCGCCATCGCGCTGGGCCTCATCAACGATCCTTCCCTGCTCTTTCTCGACGAGCCGACGACCGGACTCGATCCGCAGGTTCGTCTTGAAATCCATGACCTTCTCGCCGGTCTGCGTGCCGAGAAGCGCACCATCCTGATGACGACGCACTACATTGAGGAAGCGGAGCGCCTCTGCGACCGTGTGGCCATTGTGGACGCCGGCAAGGTAATCGCCATCGGCACGCCCCGCGAGCTGCAGAATCGCAGCGCCAATAAATCGACCGTCGAAATCGTCTGCGCCACGACGCTGAATGGCCGTGCCACGCCCGAGTGGCCGGACGCGACGCAAACACAACTGAGCGAAGACGGCTGCCGCCTGACAGTGTACTCGACCCGGCCCGCGCGCACGCTGGTCGAAATCGTGAAATGGGTGGACGCGCAGGGCGTAGGACTCGAAGATGTGCATCTCGCCCGCCCCACTCTGGAAGACGTTTTCATCGAACTCACTGGAAAGAAGCTGCGCGAATGAACGCGTATCTCACGCTTATCAGGATCGACATCCGGCTCGCGTTCCGCCAGAAGGTGGTGGTCTTTTTCAACTACCTGATGCCCTTTGCATTTTTCTTTGTCTTTGCGCAAGCCTACAAGGCCAGTCAGGGCGGCGCGATTCTGCAGGTGGTCGCGATGGTGACGGTTCTCGGCATGTTGGGAAACGGCCTGTTCGGGGCCGGTCTGCGCGCCGCGCAGGATCGTGAAGCGAACATCCTGCGGCGCTACAAAGTCGCTCCGATCTCGCCGCTGCCATTGCTGGTGGCCTCTTCGGTTACCGGTCTCGTCGTCTACCTGCCATTCCTCATCAGTATGTTTGCGCTGGCCAGATGGCATTACGGAATGACCATGCCGCGGCACATGGGAGCGGTTGCGATCTTTACGGTGCTCGGCATGATGGCGATGCGGTCGCTCGGGCTCATCGTGGCTTCAGTCGCGAATTCGATGCAGGAAAGCAATATTCTCGTCCAGGTCCTCTACATGACGATGCTGTTCCTGAGCGGCGCGACGATCCCCGCATCGATATTTCCCGGCTGGCTTCTGACCGCTATCCAGTTCATTCCGTCCACCTGGCTGATGTCAGGCATGCAAGGGCTGATGATTCGCAACGAGACGCTGCTGGCCAACTGGCAGGCGGTGGGCGCGATGCTCCTGACAACCGCGCTCGGCTTGTTTCTCTCTCTGAAACTCTTTCGGTGGGAAAAGGAAGAGAAGATGCGGCCCGCCGCGAAGTTCTGGGTCCTGGCGGTACTGGTTCCGTTCGTGCTCCTGGGCACGTGGCAGACCTACGCGAAAGACAATGTCCGCAAGATCAAAGTTCTCAATCGCGATCTCGCGCGGTCGCGTACCGTGCTGATCCGCAACGCCCGCATCGTCGTTGGCGATGGCAGGGTGATCGAGAACGGCGCTGTGCTGGTGCGGGATGGCAAAATTGCCGACGTCTACGAAGGCGCCTCTCCCGATCCGAAGACGGTCAACGCCGAACCCCTCGAAGCCGCCGGCAAGACGATTCTCCCTGGCCTGATCGACACCGACGTGCATCTCGGCGGCCCGGGCGGCTTCTACAGCAACTGGAAAGACTACGACCCCGCAAAGGCCGCGCAGCGCAACCTGGCGGCTTATCTGTACAGCGGCGTCACGGCTGTCCGCAGTGCCGGCGATCCGCTGGATACGGCGCTCAAAGCCCGCGCGCTGACGGCGAGCGGCGAAAAAGAAGGCGCGGAACTCTTTCTCACTGGCCCGCTTTTTACCAACGCCAGCGGCCACGGGACTGAGTTCCTCGAGAGCTTGCCTGCAGCGATTCGCGATCGGACAGCGGCTGAGTTCACGCTCCTTCCGAAATCCGCCGATGAAGCCAGGCGGCAGGTGGACATGCTGAAGAAGGCCGGTGTCGACGCGATTGCCGCCGTTTTGGAACGTGGGGATCTTCAGATCTTCAACGGGATTGCGGCCCAGGCGCGAGCCGACAATCTTCCAATCATCGTCCGCACTGGTGATGAGCTGGATGTGGAAGCCGCATTGGCGGCGGACGTGAATGGTATCGAGCGCGGGTCCATGTCTCGCCTCATTCCCGACGAGGATTTCGCCGCCATGGTGAAACCAGGTGTCACGTATGACCCTGCGCTGAGCCTGGCCGAGAGCGTGCGCGATTTTGCTCAAGGAAAGCCGGATCTGCTCAATCGGTCACTGGTCCAGCAGGTCGCTCCGCCGGGCTTGCTTGCGGGCACGAGAAAGGCCCTCGGCGGGCACGAGCGCAAGGCCTCTCCGCTCAACCTGGACATCGCCAAAGGAAATCTGATGCGCGCGTATCACGCGGGCGTCACCCTCGTCGCGGGAAGCGACGCGGGTAACCCGCTTGTCTTTCACGGTCCGACCGTTCAACACGAACTGGAGTTATGGGTCGAGGCAGGCATCCCGGCGCCGGTAGCGCTGCAGGCTGCAACTCTCAACGCTGCCCGCGCTCTACGTGTCGAAAGCCGGTTGGGGTCGATTCAAAAGGGCAAGGACGCCACCATGCTCGTGGTCGACGGCAATCCTCTGCAGGACATCAAAACCACAGAGGCCATCTCGTTCGTAATGATCAAAGGAGAGCGCGTAAACCGCGGCGAGCGCGAGGGCGGTTCCGAGCTGCTCAAGCAGGAGTAGTGCCTGAAGCCAGCGTGGATCGCGCGACGTGGTCCCTGCCAGGCTGCGTAAAAGCGCGGTTTTACTTATGGCTTGTCAGGCTATCGTAATCGGGTAAAAAAGTGCCCGCCTTTAAACGCCACAACGCTGTGCCAGGTTTTATCCGCGTCGTGGCAAGGTCTTTTAATAACACATAGTGTGGCGGACGCACATCATACATCTGATTCACGCCCGGCATGAACCACCAGGCTTCCTGTTCACTAAGTAGCAGCTTATCCGGATTGCTCAGATAGAACTTCCCCTCCAGTTCGGCACTGTCAGTCATCTCAGTCCATAGTGCCCGAGTCTTCACAATTCCCGGCAACAACACGGCCAGCGTGACAACCGCAAGTACGCCCTGGACTCGCCTTCCTGCATACCTTACCGCAATGCAGGTAGTGAAGCCCACGATAATCGAATTGAGAAGGAAGACGATTCGGTACCACGAATCAGGCCTGCGAATCAAGCCGTAGAGCGGATAGGACACGGGGAAAATAGTCAGCAGCGAGACAATGATGAGGCCGAGGAAACAAGCGCACATGCCTGCAGCGTCCTTTCGCCGGAGCAGCACATATATGTAGAGTGCCATACATAGCCCGAAAATCAGATAGCTTCCGTAGTTTGACAAAAAGGTATACGGGAGTTTGGAAAGAAACCTCACATAGTCCCAGGGAGTAAGTAGCGGAACCTGGTCATACCTGAGATCAAAGGCCAGTACCCAGGATCGGTAAAGTGTGTAGCCGAGGGCCGTTGCAGCAGTCAGGGCTATAAGCCGCCTGTCCCGGCGTTTCCACGAGTGTGCCAGCAGGAGAACGGGAACGACGGGCGCATAGATCTCCTTATAAAGCATTCCAACCGCCGCCGGTGCGAGCACGGCGACATACTTCCACCACCGGAGAGGGCCATCGCGATTGAACAGACGGTCGGCCAGGTAAAGCGAGAGGACGCCGAAGAGTAAGCCCTCCATGTAATGTCGGGTTGCAAGAAACTGTAACACTACCGCAGTGGCAGGCAGAAGCGCCCACACAAGAGTGCCCACAAGCGCCGCGGCGCGATCGCGCAGGTATCGGGCAAGAAGAAGGTAAAAAACCAACAGTGTGAGTAAGAAGCTGCAAATCTGATGGCCATAGGCAAATCCCGGCGAGAAACCCGCAAGCCTCACATCGACCCAATAGGTAAGGGCCTGCATCGGAACCAGCGCCGCCCCTCCGGTGAAATGCCGCAGGATCCCCGGATCGATGAAAATTCGGATCGGATTGTGAATCGTTGAAACGTAGGCGAACAGGAACGGATCGTCCGCAAACCACCAGCGGGATGGCAATCGGAGAAATTCCGTTGCATAGAAAGTGCCAAATGCCAACAGCCCAACTATCCATACACACTGTCGGAGAGGCTTCCCTGCTACTAAAAACATGGGAGTCAAAGGCGCCGAGCGCGAGCCACGCGACGCCGTACGTCTGGAATTGGCGACCGCCGGTCGTCCAGGCCGGCAACAGGAGTACCGCTGCCAATCAGGGCCGCGCCGCCGCCATATTTACCGTCGATCGCAGCGTACCACACGATAGTAACTTTTTCGTGATGTTTTTCGGTGACATCATCACACCCTGGGGGAGTAGCAGAAAGAGCACGGCAAAGAAGAATCCGGCCGTACTGTGCTTCAGGCAAGCTCCGTGCTGATCACGGGCTCGTCACGGTGGTTCAGGTAATAGTGCACGGCCGGCGTCACGATCAGCGAGAGCACCATCGAAGCCAGGATCCCGCCAATCACCGCAATCGCCAGCGGCTGCAGCATCTGCGATCCGGCGCCGATCGCGAGCGAAAGCGGAATCATCCCGGCAACCGTCGCCATCGCCGTCATGAGGATCGGGCGAAG
>DATAZF010000235.1:0-18012 GCA_036272235.1 Bryobacteraceae bacterium
CAGCTTCGGAGCTTCAAGCGAATCCCGGTAGCGCATCCGCAGGATTCCATCGGTGAGGTTTCGTGCCATGCCGTCCGGAAAAACATCCACCAGCTTCGCCGTGAAATCCGTATCGGGCGCCGTCGACGCTACGTGAAGAACGACCCTGATCTGCCCGGTCACCTCGATCGGCACCGCCAGCGGATCGGTCGAGTACACGAGTATGTCGCGCCGTTTCTCCACCTCACGCTGATCGAACGGACCCCACGGAAAAATCTTCGGATCGCAGCAAACCGCGCCGCCCACCGTCGGCGCAGGATTGCGAGGGTCGTATTCGAACGTTTCGGGCAGCGCGTGAGCTTCGGGCTTGTTCCCGAGTTGCCCGCCGGCATCCAGATAAAACCTGACGTTCCGCGCCCGCTCCAGCGGCCATTCGTCTTCGTTGCGCCATTGATTGATGCCCATCACAAAAATGCGCACCGCATGCTCGCGGCTTATTACAGGCGAGGTCACTTGCGGCTTCGCCGGCACATCATCCTTCAGCCAGTGGTCGAACCAGCGTATTTGATAAGGGCGCAAAGGCACCAGCGAATCCTTTCCGAAATCAGCCTTCGCGAACGTCGCGCTGAACACATGGGCCCATGGACCGATCATGATCCGGTCTTCCGGATTATGTTTGTGCAGAGTCGTGAAAGCGTCGAGATCGCTTTCCACGAAGTTGTCATACCAGCCGCCCACCGAATATACCGGGACATGAATGTCTTTCAAATGCTCTCGGACGCTGTTGGTCTTCCAGAACCCGTCGTACGCCGGATTGTTCGCGACTGTGCGCCAGGCATCGAGCGCATGCCCCGTTGCCGCGATATCGGCGGCGCGCACCGGCAATGCCTGTACATAACGTTTGAAATCGGGCGGTGTGAAGCGCGCCGCGCGCATATTGTCGGCAAACCACAACAGACGGTGCCCGATCTTCATCGCGCCGCCGGTCGAGTAGTAGCGATCGCGGTAATCGTCGTCGCCGGACACGTACGGAAAGATCGCCTTCAGATGCGGATTCTGCGTCATAGCAGCCTTCCACTGGGCGATCCCGAGATACGAGCCGCCATACATTCCCACGCCGCCATCCGACCACGCTTGCCGCGCGATCCAGTTCAGCGTGTCTTCCCCGTCGGCGATTTCCTGATTGATCGGTTCGAACGTGCCGCCGGATTTGTACCGCCCGCGCACATCCTGCACGACAACCGCATAGCCGTGGTTGACGAACGACTGATACGAAACCGTGATCGCGTCGCCCTTGCCGTACGGCGTTCGCAACAGGATCGCCGGATAGCGGCCTGACTGGCCCGGCCGGAACACGTTGGCGCTCAACCGCACGCCGTCGCGCATCGGGACCGTAACGTTGTATTGATTGATCTGAGGCGCAGTTTTGACTGCGCTTCCGGACGCCAGCACCAGCGGAAACGAAATCAGGACGGCGATGAAGCAGTGGCGCACAGAACTTCCCAATATTGTCCGGCGACCGCATCCAGCGCGTGATGCCTCTGGATATGGAGCCTGGCTTCGCGCCCGATCGCGCGCGCAATTCCAGGATACTCAGTCACCAATAACATATGGTCGAACAATTCCTCGGCTTCGGCAACGCCGGGCGCTACGCGCAGCGCGGCTGTTGCCGGATAATCTCCATTCTCCGCGTTGTCGGTGAGGATCACCGGCTTCGCCTGAGCCATCAGCCGGACCGCAATGCCCGACGTCTCCCCTGCCCCCGGATAACGCAGGTTCAGGCAGCAATCGACGGCGTCACCCGCGATCCGCAACTCGCGCGCGCTGAGATGCCCGAGGCGGTGAATTGCCGGATTCGCGGACTCAGCTTTGAGCAGCCGGGCGAAGTCGGGCGAAGCCACCTCGCCGGCAAGCAACAAGGCAGTCCGCGGCCTCGCTGCGTGCAGCCGGTCGAAAGCTCGAATACACTGGACCACTCGTTTCGGCTCCCGCAGGTAACCGAACATTCCGAACAGCATCGCTCCCTGCCCGATGCCGAGCCGGGCGCGGAATTGCGCCGCTTCAATCACCAAACTATCGTCATCGGCTTCGCAGAAGTGCGGAAGTACCGCGACCTGCTTCCCGCCTTGTGCGCGAACAATGGCCGCTGCGCCCGGATTGTGAACGATCACGTGGCGCGACCGCTCCAGAATCCGCCGCAGCATCGGGAATTGGAAATACCGGGGATCGACCGAGGCCCGCGCCCTCTCCTGCCACAGCTCTTCGCCGAGGTTGCGGCGCCATTCGCCGTAGTTGTAAACCCATTCCGATATGTACTGCTCTCTCGTCAGCGACCCGAGCAGGAAATGATGTAGGACGGCATCGTGCAGCACCGCGACGCCGGGAACAGTCAACGCTCTTCTGTAGATCTCCTCATGGAGCCGGTTATTGCCCAGATGATAGAGATGCACATCTGCATTCGCCGCCATGGATTCAACCCGCCCGAAACGCTGTAACGCAACCCGCAGTGTCTCCGCGTAATCGGCGATGCCGCTGTGCGAGCCAGGCGGCGGGGCCTGATAATCGACGATCACGCCTTCTTCCGGCGTCCGAATAAGGCCGTTCCGACGCGCACCCATGTGGCGCCTTCCTCGATCGCGACTTCCATGTCGTTCGACATGCCCATCGAAAGCTCGGGAATCGCGTGAAGTGCGGCAAGCTCCCGTAATTGCGCAAAGTAGCGCCGCGAGGCTTCCGCGTCCTCGGACCACGGCGGTACAGTCATCAGGCCCGTCAGCCTCAAATGTCGCGACGATCGGATGGCGTCGACGATTGCGGGCAGTTCGGCGGGGTCGGCGCCCGATTTCGTCTCCTCCTCCGAAAGCTTGACCTCAATCATGGCCTCGATCGGCGTCACTTCGCCATCGAGCCGTTGCGCCAGCTTCACCGAATCGATCGAATCTATCGACGAGAACAATTGCGCCGCTTTCTTCGTCTTGTTCGACTGAAGATGGCCGATCAGGTGGAAGCGCGCCTCGGTGAGGCCCGCAACGGCGGTGGCTTTGCGTTCCATTTCCTGAACATAATTCTCTCCGAAATGGCGTAAACCCAGTCCGTATGCGCCCTGAATTGCCTCCGGCCCGAATACCTTGGTCACGGCGAGAAGTTTCACCGCAGCGGGATCCCGCCCCACTCGCGCGCAGGCGTTTTCGATTCTCTGGCGAACCTGCGCCAGGCGGGCTGCCAGCGGATCCGCCGCTTGAGATTTCGCCGCTTCTGATTCCAGTGGCTGCAAAACCTGATGATAGTCGACGTCGCCCTCGCCGCGTCTTGATCCAGAGGAATATTACAATCCTGTTCACACAGCCCATGAAACTTTTCCTTGCTCCCCGCCGCCATTCCGAAGGACACTGAAGTTTTGTGCGGCTTGCCGGAGCGGTCGCGCGTCTTTAAAAACGAGGGACACGAAAAAGTTGGAAAAAAACGGCCGCAAAAGCACTCTGGTTCTGGAGCCGACGGATCGCTGGTCGTCGCTCGACGCCAGCGAGCTCTTCGATGTCGCAAGCTGGGGCAAAGGATATTTTTCCGTCAACGACGAAGGCCACGTTGTCGTCCATCCCGAGAAGGACCCGGCGCGCTCGATCGACCTGAAGAAGCTTATTGACACGCTGGTGCTCCGCGGCATCTCGCTGCCGATCCTGATCCGCTTTGCCGAAATCCTGAAGCATCGGCTGCAGGAGCTGCACGATGCGTTCGAAGTCGCAATCCGTGATCACAAATACAACGGCAATTACTGCTGCGTTTACCCCATCAAGGTGAATCAGCAGCGCCAGGTAGTCGAAGAGGTTCTCGAGTTCGGAAAGCCATTCAAGTTCGGTATGGAAGCGGGCTCGAAACCGGAACTGCTCGCCGTGATGGCTCTCTGCGACAACGAGACCCCCATCATCTGCAACGGCTTCAAAGACGACGAATACATCGAGATGGCAATGCTGGCCCAGAAGATCGGGCGCAGGATCATCCCCGTCGTCGAGAAATATACCGAGCTCGGCCTGATCCAGAAGTATGCCGAAAAGATCGGCGTGCGTCCCACCATCGGCATTCGCGCGAAGCTCGCCAGCCGCGGTTCGGGACGGTGGAAGTCCTCAGGTGGCTACCGTTCCAAGTTCGGTCTCAGCATCACTGAAGTCATGCGCGCTCTGGAGGAGCTGCGCACGTGGGGCATGGAAGACTGCCTCAAACTCCTGCACTTCCATCTCGGCAGCCAGATCACGAACATCCGCCAGGTGAAGGGTGCGGTCACCGAAGCCGGCCGTATTTACACCGAGCTCTGGCGCGCCGGCGCCACAGGTCTGCAATTTATGGATGTCGGCGGCGGACTCGGCATCGACTATGACGGCTCGCAGACCGACTTCGAATCGAGCGTCAACTACACCCTGCAGGAATACGCCAATGACGTTGTCTATCACATCCAGAACGTGTGCGACGAATCGAACGTGCCGCATCCGACCATCATTACCGAAAGCGGCCGCGCCATCGCTGCTTATCACAGCGTGCTGGTGTTCAATGTGCTCGGCGTCTCCGGTCTTGGGGAAGCGGAAGTTCCGCAGGAACTGCCGGGTGACCCCGAACAACCGCTGATCGACCTGCAGGAAACCTACCGCTCGGTCAATTCACGCAATCTTCTCGAGGCCTACCACGATTCCCAGCAGGCGCTCGATTCGGCCCTGAACCTCTTCAGCCTTGGCTACTTGCCGCTCGATCAGCGCTGCATCGCCGAAAACCTGTTCTGGGCGATCGGCCGCAAGATCCAGAAGATGTCCCGCGAGCTTGAGTTCTTTCCCGAGGAGCTTGAGGGGCTGGACGCTATGCTCTCCGACACCTACTTCTGCAATTTCTCGCTGTTCCAGAGCATGCCGGACAGTTGGGCGATCAAGCAGCTTTTTCCAGTAATGCCGATTCACCGGCTCAACGAGAAGCCTAACCACCACGCCGTGCTCGGCGACATCACCTGCGATTCCGACGGCAAGGTCGATCAGTTCATCGACCGGCGCGACGTCAAGCGGACGCTGCCCCTTCACGACTACAACGGCGAGAACTATTACATCGGCTCATTCCTCGTCGGCGCCTATCAGGAAATCCTCGGAGATATGCACAATCTCTTCGGGGACACCAATGCCGTGCACGTGCGATCCAGCCCGTCCGGTGAAACAATTCTCGACGAAGTGATCAAAGGCGACACGGTACGTGAAGTCCTGAACTACGTCCAGTTCAAGGCGGACAATCTCATCGCACGATTGCGCCGGAGTGTCGAAACGGCCGTTCGTGAAGGCCGGCTCAGCTATGAGGAATCGGGGCGCCTGCTGCGTTTCTACGAAGACGGCATGCACGGCTACACCTATCTCGAAGACCCCCACGAGCGATGATCAACCGCCGTTGGTCTTTGACGCTTACGGCATCCAGCGCTTGATGAAGTTCGTATCGAAGTTCCCGGCGATGAAGTCCGGCTCGCGCAGAATCCGCTTGTGCAGCGGAATCGAAGTGTGAATCCCTTCGACCACGAATAAATCGAGCGCGCGTTTCATCCGCTGGATCGCTTCCTCCCGGTCCCGCCCGTGCGCGATCAGCTTCGCCACCAGCGAATCATAATAAGGAGGAATGACGCCATCCTGGTAAGCGTGTGTATCCACACGGATTCCCACTCCTCCCGGCAAATTCAACCCCGTGATCCGCCCCGGCGAAGGCGTGAACGTATCCGGATTCTCTGCGTTGATCCGGCATTCGATCGCATGTCCCTGGAAGCGCACCGGGCCGCCAAGGATATCCTCCAGCCTCTCTCCCGCCGCGATCCGGATCTGCGCCTTCACCAGGTCTACGCCGGTCACTGCTTCGGTAACCGGATGCTCCACCTGAATCCGCGCATTCACTTCGATGAAGTAAAGATCGCCCTTCTCATCCATCAGGAATTCAACGGTACCCGCGTTGCTGTAGCCGATGGCTTTGATCGCCTCACGCAGCTTCGCCATGACCCGCTCACGCACTTCCGGACGCAATGCGGGCGATGGCGACTCTTCGAGCAACTTCTGATGCCGCCGCTGGATGCTGCAGTCGCGCTCGCCCAGGATCTCCACGTTGCCGTACTCGTCGGCCAGCAACTGGAACTCGATATGCCGCGGCGCACCGATGTATTTTTCTAGATAAACGTCCGCGCTCGAGAATGCCGCGCCGGCCTCCTGCTGGGCTTGCGCCAGAAGCGGCGCCAGTTCCTCCGCTTTATGGACCACCCGCATACCGCGGCCGCCGCCCCCGGCCGACGCCTTCAGGATGACGGGGTACCCGATCTGGTTCGCCGTCTCAATTGCTTCCTCGGCGCTCGAAAGCACACCGGCTGAGCCGGGCAGAATCGGCACACCGTGCTCCTTCATAATGGCGCGGGCACGTTCCTTGATCCCCATCGCGGCGATCACATCGGGCGACGGACCGATAAACTTGATCCGCGAAACGCGGCACACTTCGGCAAATCCCGCATTCTCGCTGAGGAACCCATACCCCGGATGGATCGCATCCACATGTGTGATCTCGGCCGCGCTGATGATCGAAGGAATATCCAGATAACTGCGCGCGCTCTTCGCGGGGCCGATACAGATCGCCTGATCGGCAAAGCGCACCGGCAGGCTGTTGCGGTCGGCTTCGGAATAGACGGCGACAGTGGGAATACCGAGGTCTTTACACGCGCAAATTACGCGCAGAGCGATTTCGCCACGGTTTGCAATCAGGATTTTCTTAAAGGGGACGGATGCCAAAGAGCGCTTCTCCGTATTCCACCGGCTGGCCGTTCTGCACCAGCTTGCTCTCGATGATGCCGGTGACTTCGGCTTCGATCTCGTTCATAAGCTTCATCGACTCGATGATGCAGAGCACGGTGCCCGGCCTTACTTCTTCGCCGATGCGCACGAATGGCGGAGTATCCGGCGAGGCGGCTTCGTAGAATGTACCGACGATGGGGCTTTTGGCGTAAATCGGCTCGGGCTGGCTCTTCGCAGATGCGGAAGCTTCGGCTTTCGGCGCGGTCGCGGGCGGGGCCACCACAGTGGCGGGAGCCTGACCCGGCGCAGAAACAACCGCATCAGTCTCGACGGCAAAAGACTTGCGGATTCGCACCCGGTTGTCCCCACGCTGCACTTCCAGTTCGGCGATGCCGGTCTCGGAAAGCAGCTGGATCAACTCACGGATCTCATCAATATTCATGATTCAAGTGATTAGGTTAGCAGGCTGTATACAGGATCAATGTTTCGTGCCTTTCGGCTACCGGATTGTTTCAGTCCGGTGAGACACCCTAGACCTCCCCGATGACCTCCATACCAGGCTGGTGACATTCGATGGCGCGCTCGCGACCGCTTGTCACAAAGCTGGCAACCTGTGAAGCTCCTTGCTATGGCCTGAGCACTCTACTCGTCGATCCTGCCTATTACTATTGTTTGAATGCCTGACGCCACGCCCGCTATCGCCGTGCGCGATCTGCGCAAGCTTTACGACGGCAAGGCGGCAGTCGACGGCCTGAGCCTGACCGTCCCCCGCGGCTCGTTTTTCGGCTTTCTCGGACCCAACGGCGCCGGCAAATCGACCACCATCCGCATGCTCACCGGGTTGATTCCAGCTACATCCGGATCCATCGAGCTGCTTGGCCTGCACATCCCGGCCGATGAAATGGCCATCAAGCAGCGGATCGGCCTGGTGCCGGATGAATCTCTGCTTTTCGATCGCCTCACCGGCGCCGAATTCCTCGAATTTGTCGGGCGCATGTATAGCCTTCCCCGCCCTCTCGCGATGCAGCGCGCCAACGAGCTTCTCGACCTCTTTGAGCTCTCGCACGAGCGGCGCAAGCTGATTGCCGAATACTCCAAGGGCATGCGGAAGCGGCTGGCGATGGCCGCATCGCTGATCCACAAGCCCGAACTCTTTTTGATGGATGAGCCATTCGAAGGCGTAGATGCCGTGGGCGCGCGCCTCATGAAAGATATTCTGCTCGATCAGGTCCGCCATGGAGCGACCATCTTTCTGACCTCGCATGTTCTGGAAGTGGTCGAGCGGCTCTGCGATTCCGCGGCAATCATAAATGAAGGAAAGATCGTCGCCGAAGGCAGTATGGCGGACCTGCGCGGCGGTTCCGATACCCTGGAAGATGTCTTCGTGCGGACCGTCGGCGGCGCCCGCGAATACGACAAACTCGAATGGCTGGGCTAGACCGGTGCTGAAAAAGTCTGCGTGCTATGCCGAACGCAGACGAAACCGCCTGCGCCACCACGGCAAATCCCACCACTGGGCGCCCGCAGTCGGACCTATCCATCTATGATCTCCGCCATCCTCCGTGCCCAGTTACTGAGCATGCGGCTAAGCAGCGGCGGCCGCGGCAGCGCGGCCTTTTCCATCTTCACGGGCCTGCTCTATTACGGCTTCTGGACGTTCCTCGCCTTCGGCGCGGTCATCTTCTTCGCCAACCCCGATAACCAGGCGGCCTTTCTCCCGATACTTTCAAGCGGCCTGCTCTTCGTAATGCTGTATTGGCAGCTCGCGCCCGTCATCTCAGCGGGGTTCGGCGCGTCACTCGACCTCCGTAAACTGCTGGTGTATCCCATTCCTCATCGAAAGTTATTCACGGTCGAGATCATGCTGCGGCTCACCAACTGCGGGGAGATGCTGGTCCTCCTCGCCGGAATCGTTATCGGTCTGCTGCGCAATCCGCTCTATGGATGGAAGCCCCGCGTGCTCACGGTTTGTGGCGCGCTGATCTTCACCACGACAAACATCCTGCTCTCAGCGGGCGTGCGGCATCTCATGGAAAGGCTCTTCCGGCGGACGCGCATGAAAGAGATTTTGATGGTCCTTTTTGCCGCCGCGGGACTCCTCCCGCAAATCCTCATCTTCATGAATGTCCGGCGCGCGACGCTGTTGCGGCTGGCGCCCGCGCAGTTCGTCTGGCCATGGGCCGCACTTGCAAGGGTCATGATCGGCGAACGAGTCGCTTCCGCGACGGCCGTGTCTCTGGTTTATCTGGCAATCGCATGGTGGTTCGGCCGGCGGCAGTTCGAGCGCAGCCTGCGCTTCGATGGCGCGGCTGCCAAAAAAAAGGAGCGTGACGTACGACCAGATGGCCTGTCCGAACAACTGTTCCGTTTGCCCGCGCGTTTCCTTGCCGACCCGCTCGGCGCGCTCGTCGAGAAAGAACTGCGGACGCTCGCCCGCATCCCACGCTTCCGCATGGTCTACCTCATGTCCTGCGTCTTCGGGATCGTGATTTATCTGCCTGCGCTCCGCAAGCCGAATCCGCACTCGTTCGGTATGCAAAGCGCACTGCCGATCATGGCGCTCTATGGTCTGTTGATGCTCGGGCCTATCAGCTATTGGAACGCCTTCGGCTTCGACCGTTCCGCCGTGCAGGGATACTTTTCGTGGCCGGTGCCGCTTCGCGATGCGCTGATCGGCAAGAACATCACGGTGGCGCTGCTGCTCCTGCCGCAGATCGGCCTCATAATTCTCGTCGGCAAAGCCGTGCACCTGCCTTCGTCTCCCGCCAAATGCATCGAAACGGTCGCGGTAATTCTGATCGCCTCGCTCTATTGGTTTTCGATGGGCAACATTTGTTCCGTGCGAATGCCGCGCGCGATGGATCCCGGAAAGATGAACCAGATGTCGAACAAGCTTCAGGCGCTCAGTGTGTTCTCCGCTCCTCTTCTGTTGTTTCCGATTGCGCTCGCTTATTGGGCACGCGCCGTTTTCGAAAGCCAGCTCGTCTTCAGCGGAATCCTCATCATCGCGGCAATCGTCGGCGGCATCTTCTATAAGATTGGGCTGGACTCCGCCGTGAGCGCCGCTCATCGAAGACGCGAATCCATTCTGATGCAACTATCGAAATCCGACGGACCGATCTCACTCAGCTAACGGTGGAGGTCTAATCGCCATCACTGGCCCCTCAGTTGCTCCAACCCTGTGATGCGACTCCAGGCCGTCGTACTATTGGCGCTGATTCTGGGCGCTTGTTCGCGCGAAGATGACGCCCGGGCTCATGCCCAGGCCGATCGCGCACGGGAACAGGCCCGCCAGACAGCGGAGCAGGTCAAACAGGATTCCCGGAAGGCACTCCACGAGGCAGGCGAAGAAGCCCATAAGGCCAGCACGGAATTGAATCGCGATCTCGAAAAAACCCGCGAAAAAGCCAGACGAGCCCTTGACCAACCCGATCAGCCAGCGGACCACCGCTGATCTGCCTGCAACCGCGTGCGCCAAAAATATTAAAGCCCACTCTTGTTACAGAGTGGGCTTTCGCTCACCCCGCCGAAGCGGGGTGAATTCGATGGGAGAATCATCTTCAACGGCTTCGCAACCGCCAAAAACTTAGTGATTGGATATTAAAGTTTTGCGTGAGCCTTCGTCAAGGGGAAATCCACTCGAAGTTATCCACAGTTTAACCACATGATCTTCAGATGTTTATAAAATTTGTGGATTTCTCTTGACAAACCGGCCTTTCGGCGATTCAGCAGTACGCACCCTGTAGAAAAACCCGCAATTGCAACCATTCAAAGCAACTTACCACCAGTCATTCCGCTTACTGACGCCCCGAAAGATGTAGCGAAATCATGTTATCGCCATCCCCGGACGCTCCCGACCGCAGCAGCAGCACCCTCAGACCGCCTACCACCAGCCCGGAAACTACACAAAATCCAGCCAGCACGAGGCACAGGATTAAAACATTCAGAAACAGGTTTGCGGGGTTGTCCTTGAGCGTGACAACATGCTCCGGCAGAGTGACCTCTGCCTGGTACCGGATGTGCGCCAGAAGCCTCTCCGCGTCGTCAGGGGACGCGGGATGCAACGCCACAGCTACCAGAGGACCCGTCCGCTTCACCACGGCTCCTGGAACGTTCTGAAAGGACGGTAAGCGGTTCCGCGCCATCTCCATCGTCGGGTAACTGAACAACACGAGCGTCGTCTGCTTCCCGCCCTTCTTCCCGTACTTCACCAGTTCGGCCTCGGCATTGAAGTGAAAAGCGGCCGTGCTGGGAGGGATCTCCGGGGCGAATCGCGCCAGGCTGTCCGGACCGGTGATGTACCGCTCCGAGTTCGGCTCCGCTCCCGCCGGCAGGTAATTCGGCAGGGCCGGCAGAGGAGATTGCGAGTAAAGCGGCACCGTGCCGACAACATGATTCAGTTCTTCAGGTTTTGGCCGGTATCCATTGAAAATAAACAAGTAATTCCCGACGGCGACTAGCTGTTGCATGTCATTGGCCGCCCCCAAACCACTCACCGTCACCGGCGCGGCATCTTCCGGACGCGCCTGATCGAACGCAGCCAGCGCACCAGTGGCATCCATGAAACGGTAGGCCGAAATGGTATATTTCGTCGCGCCGGCGGAGTACTCGGCCGACTCGGACGCCTGCAGCCCGTACTCCTGCCAGACCTTCTGGTCCGTCACGGTGGCGGGCGAGGTCGCCCCCTTTTGCCAGTCGCCGATAGTGTCAGGAAGAATTGCAGCCGACAGCAGCGCGGGAAGGAAAATCAACGATAACTTGCGCACAGTACAACTATAGACGCGGTAGAGGATGGTTTGGGTCCTGAAAGGCCGGATCTTTGCTGGCCGTCTCCGCTAGTACCCACTTCACGCCTTCGGGAATCGTGAGCTATCACGGCGAGATATGTATTCGCCAGCTGGCGGATTCATAACGTCCCTGCTCCCAATCGCGCGGGGTGCCGGTCGGTCAGCGCAATACCTGAACGGCCCGTCCGATGATTACCGCGTTCGGTGTAAACAACCGTCAGCAGAACCCCATTCGTGATTCCCGTCGCCCTCAACACGCAACAGGCCGCTTCAAAGCTGATGGCCTGAACGCCTATGCTCCATGGCACTTCTTGTACTTCTTGCCGCTCCCGCAAGGGCACGGATCGTTCCGCCCGATCTTCGGCCCGCCATTGGCGACGGTCTGATTGGCCGTGCCCGACCCATTGGTACCGGCGAACTGCAAATCCTTCAGCTCACGCTCGTGCTGCTTCTGGATATTCCGGGTCATGTCCTGCACAGCGCTCTGGGCCGCCAGCCGCTGCTGCTCTTCGAGCGCCTTCGATACTTCGATGCGCTGGCGCTCCTCTTCCTCTTCATCCTCGTCGTCGGCATTCGAAAACGGCAGCGCGCTCGTATTCTGCTCGAACCGCAGGAAGTAAAGGTAACGGATCGTCTCGTCTTCGATCCGGTCCATCATGTCCTGGAACAGATCGTAGGATTCCTTTTTGTACTCGACCAGCGGATCTTTCTGCCCGTAGCCGCGCAGCCCGATGCCTTCCTTGAGGTGGTCCATCGAGAGCAAGTGGTCTTTCCATTGATCGTCGATGACGTGCAGCATAATGTTGCGCTCGGCCTCGCGCAACAGCGATGCGCCCACCAGATCTTCCTTCGCCTGGTATGCCGCCGTGGCGCGCTCATAGAGCTCGAGGTCGATCTGATCGGCGGTCATTCCCGAGAGATCGGCCGGATTGATCCGCACCCCGAACTGCGTGAGCATATCGGTTTGCAGGCTGGTCTTGTCGAAGGTATCGGGATGGGTGTTTTCCGGACACCGCTTGTCGACGATGCTGCCCACCGCGCCCTTCGTCATTTCGAGAACGCGCTCTTTTTGATCGACGCCTTCGAGCAGTTGCCGCCGCATGCCATACACGGCCTGCCGCTGCTTGTTCATGACATCGTCGTATTCAAGCAGGTGTTTGCGCGATTCGAAGTTCTGCGCTTCGACGGCTTTCTGCGCCGCTGCGATTCGCTTCGTAATCAGTTTGGATTCGATCGGCACGTCCTCTTCCATGCCCAGCCGCAGCATTAGATTCTGCATGCGTTCGCCGCCGAAGATGCGCAGCAGATCGTCCTGCAGGGAGAGGAAGAAGCGCGAGCTGCCGGGGTCGCCCTGGCGTCCTGCGCGCCCGCGCAGCTGGTTATCGATACGCCGGGAGTCGTGGCGCTCGGTGCCGACGATATGCAATCCCCCGAGCGCGACCACTTCGTCGTGCTCTATGACGCATTCCGCCTTGACTTCTTCCAGCGTGCGGTCCCAATCGGCCTTGAACTCCGGACGATCCGGATCCTTACCCTGCTTCTGCATCACGTCGCGCGCCATGGCGTCCGGATTGCCGCCGAGTAAAATATCGGTCCCGCGTCCGGCCATGTTGGTCGAAACCGTCACCGAACCCTTGCGCCCGGCCTGCGCCACGATGTGCGCTTCGCGCTCGTGGTTCTTGGCGTTCAGAACTTCGTGGCGGACACCCTGCTTCTTGAGCATCGCCGCCAGCCGCTCGGACTTCTCGACAGAGATCGTACCTACCAGAACCGGTTGCCCGCGCTTCTGGAATTCCACGATCTCCTTAGCCGCGTTGCGGAACTTCTCGTCTTCGGTCCGGTAAACGACATCGTGATTTTCTTTGCGAATCAGAGGCCGGTTGGTCGGAATCACGGTCACTTCGAGCTTGTAGATTTTCTCGAACTCCGCCGCTTCGGTTTCGGCGGTACCAGTCATTCCGGACAGCTTCTTGTACATGCGGAAGTAATTCTGAAAGCTGATGGTCGCCAGAGTCTGGTTCTCGCGCTCGATCTTGACGCCCTCTTTGGCTTCAACTGCCTGATGAAGTCCATCGCTCCACCGGCGGCCAGGCATCAGACGCCCGGTATGTTCGTCGACGATGATGATTTCTCCATCTTTGACAACATAGTCCTTGTCGCGCTGGAAGATCACATGGGCCTTCAGTGCCTGACCGATAAACCCTATCCAGTCCTTGTGCTCGAGAATATACATGTTGCTGATGCCGAGCAGCTTTTCGACGCGCAGCACGCCTTGTTCCGTCAATGCGGCGGAACGATGTTTTTCATCCACCGTATAATCACCGGTGGTGTAGCTCTCGCCCGGCTCGTTGCCCTTGATCTCCTCGCCGCGCTGCAGGTGGGGAATCACTTTATTGGCTTTGTAATACTTTTCGCTGGATTCTTCGCTCGGGCCCGAGATAATCAGCGGCGTGCGGGCTTCGTCGATCAGGATCGAATCCACTTCGTCGACGACCGCGAAGTTATGCCCGCGCTGCACGCAGTTGCCGATATTGAACTTCATGTTGTCGCGCAGGTAGTCGAAGCCGAACTCGTTGTTCGTCCCGTAAGTAATGTCGCAGCCGTAGTTGTCCTGGCGTTCCTTGTCGTCGAGGTCGTGAACAATGATCCCGACGGTCAGGCCCAGAAAACGGTGGATGCGCCCCATCCAGTCGGAGTCGCGCATGGCGAGATAGTCGTTCACCGTAATAATGTGAACGCCTTTGCCTTCGAGCGCATTCAAATAAGAAGGCGCCGTTGCAACCAGGGTTTTTCCTTCGCCGGTTTTCATCTCGGCGATCCGGCCCTTGTGCAGCACCATGCCGCCGACGAGCTGGACGTCGAAATGCCGCATGTTCAGCACCCGTCGGCTCGTCTCCCGAACCACCGCGAACGCTTCGATCATCAGATCGTCGAGCGAGGCTCCGCGGGCCAGTTTTTCCTTGAATTCGATTGTTTTCGCCGCAAGATCGATGTCGGAAAGCTGCTGCATCGCGGGCTCGAGATCGTTCATTGCGGCAATGACCGGACGCATCGCCTTGACCTCGCGCTCGTTCCTGGTGCCGAAGATTTTGGCTAAGACTACGTCGACCATATATGGATTCGTCTCTATTTTAACGCGCTGCGCTACCGCACCGTGGCGCGGGCCGCTGGTGCCTGTCGCCCCGTCAAAGGCGAGGCACCGGTATCAGAGATACGAACCTGAAACGGCGGCGGTTCCCTTCGAAGGTCGTCGCCGTAGATCCCGATCATCTTTCCCGCAATCGCGATCCCGATCCAAAGCGCCAGGGAGATACTTGCCACCAGCCTCGCGCGCCAGTGGGGAACCGGCGGATCTGCCTGTGCAACAGTCCGGTGCGCCGTGAAATGAAAAATGATCGCCACCGCCAGGCCGATCATCTTCATCCAGAAAAAGGAACTTTCGAAGCACTTCAGGCTCTCCGAGGACAGAATCAACGGGCCGCTTACGAGCATCACGATGAGGCCGCCAGTCGTCCACGGGGCCAGCTCGCGGGCGACCTGGGCCACTGTATACCGCCGGAATCCGACGCCCATCATGGTCATATCAACCATGAGGAGTGTCCCGATGAGCATCGTGAGCCCCAGTAAATGGATGATCTGCGTCAGAGCGATCAGCACCGCGGAGCTGCGTATCTCCATCCCCAGCGCTGAATGCCCGAGCCAGGCGAAAACCGGCGCCAGCGCGTCACGGATCATTGGTCATAGCCAGGTCCGTACGCGATCGACCGGCCCGCCGCAATGATGCATGTCCACAACACCAGCGAGATCAATCCGGCCATGCGAGCCCGAACCGGTATATCGACCCACCCGTTGACCTGCCGGTAAACCGTGAGATGAAAGAGCAACGCATTCAACCCTGCCAGCGCCAGCAGGACCAGTTTGATGCGGAATGCCGGGCTGTGATACAGCTTCGATGCTTCCGCGGAAAACAGCCATGCCCCCGTAAGCGCCATCAGACAGAAGCCCGCCAATGTCCACGGCACCGTTCGTCCTGCGACATCGGAAACCGGCTCCCGCCGCAGTCCGAGCCCGAGCAGCCGCAGATCGAGTAACATGATCGTGCCCGCGACCAGAACGATTCCCAGCGTGTGTATCGTCTCGACCGCGTCGAAGATCCACAGGGATTCGCGCATCGACATCGCGACGGGCGTCTTCTCCAGCCACTGGCAGAAACTGAGGAGGTTCACTCGTAGACGACTCTACACCCACATCCCGGTTTGGAGAAGCGAGCCGTTTGGAAGGAGAGACGTCAGAACAAAAAGCCGCGCGCCCCATTCAGGACGCGCGGCTGCCCACAGAGCAGCTTGTCGCAAAAGAGAATCAATCCTGACTACCGCCGGATGCGATACCCGCCATAAAAACCCGGCCCGTAGCCATATCCATATCGCGGCCCCACAAAAACCGAATACCCGCCGTAGTATGGGTACGGATAACCATAACCGTAGTATCCCGGCCCATAGGGAGCAGGAGGAGGTGCTGAAGCACCCGCCGGACCGCGGCTGTATCCGGCCGCTGCCGGGGCCCGTCCGTAATCCCCCGCATTCACATCCCGAAAAGCCTGTGGCGCCCGATCGGTCGCAATCGTAATCGGCGCGTCTACGCGGAACGTCAGGACCGATTCCGGGTAAATGACGCTTGGCCGTCCTCGTGTTAGCAACACGCCGAGGATGCCCGCCGCCGCGCCTGCCCCGGCTCCGATCGCTGCGCCGCGCCCACCATCCGCACCCGCGCCGATGATGGCACCAAGCGCGGTCGTTCCGCCGATTGCAGCCCCGTCGCGGCCCACTGATGTCGACCCGTTGCGATTGATCATCTGCGCCTGAACCGGCGCCTGCTGTCCGTCGACCAGCGTGAGTTCGGTCAACTGCACGCCGAGCCGCGATGTTCCCTCCACGCGGCCGGCCTTTTGCGCTTCGGAAACGCGTCCGGAAACCGTCTGGCCGCGCTGTGCGACCACAATTCCATCTACCACGATCGGCTGTTCCAGCGTGGCGGTGAACGCATCGCCCGGCTGATTGCGGTCGGAGGAGAGCCACTGATTAATGCGCACCGTTACGTAGGTGCCGGATTTGATCGTCAACCTCGCAGGCGCCGGTTGCGCCGGTTGATAATTCGGCGCCGGGCCGTTCTGATAGGGGCCGTTCTGATACGGACCATTCTGGTATTGACCATTATTCCCGGGGCCATTGGGGGGAGGCGGCGGATAGTTGCCCTGGGCAGAGATTCCCTGCTGGGGCCCGGCTTGTGCAACGTCGGGCTGCGAGTTGAAATTCGGGGCCGGGGCGCTCTGGTCCGGCGCCTGGTCGAGCGTCGCCGGCAGTGGATCGTTGACGCTCCGCCACCCATGCGGCTGATCCTGCGCTGCAGCCAAACCTGCAACAGCCAGCAAAGTAGCGGACAAACGGCAAACAGCGGATTTTCGTGTCATAAGTTTCGTGATCGGTTTCATTTCTGGCTCCTGGCCCATACTCGCCGTCTTATACGCAACTATCCGGCCAGAATCGGAGCCTCACAAATGATTGAAAACAAGTAGTCCAGGAACCGAGGACCACTCGCACAGCCACCAGCTCTGGTGCATTTCAGCCAGAAGACGCCCGTGTCGGGCCGCCGATGACCAGGGATTCGGTGAGTGGGATTCGGCGAAACAGATCGGAACGAAACAGATTTCAAGACTGCTGATTTATGCACAGAAAATGCACTTTAACCTCTTCGTAACTTGCTGAAAAAAAGCCCGCACAAAGCTGAGGAAACTTTGGTACACGCGGCACATTTTTATTTGACGACGGCATAGTTTCGGGTTCATCATCGACTCAGTTCCAGGGTTTACGGAACGATAGCCGGGCAGGACGAAAACGGGGTTTTGAGCTTTGATCCGCAACGAAATCGAAAGAGAGCGCGGCGGGGAGCTGGAGACAACCAGGCGTCAGGCCAGGCGAGCTTCTTGTGATGAAGCCGGTCGAACGCTTTGATCCGGAGGGTTTGAAAAAACCTCAAGGGGAGTGGAGACCGGAAGGAATCACGAGAGCGGCGGAGATCGGCACGGACAACGGGTCGATGGCGATGAATTCGCCCGGTTTCGGTTTCGACACCGAACTGAGCGAAGGAGCTTTCGATCGAACGGGTTTGCGAAGTGTCTCCGGCGTGGAAGCGAAGGCGCAGGTCGGGAGCGTTGACCTCGTAATGGTGGCGAAAGCGTCGTTACGGGCGAGCGAAAGGCCGTGCCGAGTTTCCGGCTCCGACGGGATTGAAGTCCGTTGTACGTGTTTTTTGCATTGACCCGGCGCGCGCTGAAAAGCGTCGTCGGCGAGCAGGAAGCGCGGAACGGGCAATATCCAGTCGCGGATCGAACGCCGAGCATGCCGGTGGTTCGCTCAATCGTACCGTAAACCCTGGACGTTTTTTCGCCAGTGGGCGGCTGATAACGT
>DATAZF010000236.1:0-5040 GCA_036272235.1 Bryobacteraceae bacterium
AAGAATTCAATGGTCTTCGCATCGACGCCGCTGATTCCTGGATCGATTCAGAGGTAATACGGTTGGAAGTTGAGAAACACAATCGCCGACACCGCCTGGCGACGGCGGCTCCGATCGGTCAGAGAATCCGGTCTGACAAAGCGTCACGCAAGCCCAATTGATGCCACCGCGCCGCTTGGCGCAACCCGGGACGCAAATCGCCGATTGACGAACGGCGCGAGTTCGCAATCAATTCATTCCTCTCGATCGACCTGGTGCCCGGGAAGGACATCAACTCTGAGAGGTGGTTGATGTTTACCGAAATGCTGCCTCTCGCCAAATCCACACCTGCCTGGGGTTCCTCAGATTCCTGCGTAGAGCCCTTTATATATGGCGTCCCTGCGAGATCTTCTTAGGCCAGCCAGTTCATGTTTCCTGCGCAGGTCGCAGAATGGGGTCGATTCCGACCCAGAAGTAATCGAAGCACAGGCTCGACACGCGAAAGCCCCTAATCCCGGAACTTACGACGCGCATATGAACTGCTGTCCGGCAGGAGGCGAATTGCCTGGTCCAGTTTGACAAAGCGGTCACGGTCGGCCCACTCCGTATAGTCCAGGTGTCGCCCGAGCGAGCGCCATTTTCCCGGCGGAAGCTCGTGTAACTTGCTCGTTGCGGCAGTTGCCATGCCATCGAAAACAGTCTCGTCTCATCGTCGGTTCCGAAAAAGAAGGTTCACGTCAATCGCTTTGAATCTGTGCATACCGTTCACGTCCTTCAGCACTCACAAGGCTAAATCCCGCAGGAGACGTTTTCGAGGCCCGAAGTATTGCCGAATGGACGCATTGGTCAAAAGTTAACGGATCGACTGGCATGATGGTCGTGGCCTTCCAAGCGGATGAATTCGATACTCGCCGCTGGCGAAGAGCCGGCCCAGAATGGCTTGTAGAAGACCCGTTCCAGTACTGTTGCCCTTGCCCACCGCCGGCGTCTCAGTCGAAACTGATGTCGAACGCGCGCCGAAATTCCGGTAAGGAATGAATGCGAGTAGACCCGTGCTGCTCGCATGCGCGCGTTGCCAATTCCCCCTGCCTGCACCGCGCCCCAGTACTCTCGGCCTTGCAACGCCAGGCGTCGGCATGACACTCTGTTGCACTGAATATCATCACCGGCGGACACATGCCGGGATGCTCGGTGGAGAAAAAGCGGTTTCGGGTCCATATGTGATCAGGACCGCTTTTGTTTTTTCGTCATCCCAACTCCCTCAGGTCCGTCAGCCGCGGTCTGTCCTCCACCGATGCACGAGCTGACGAACGCCCAGTCACACTCGGAACTCCCGAAGGACTTCCATCTCAAGCAGCCGGGCCAGGGGAGATCAGTTCTGAAGGCCGGCAACGGCAACAGCTACGACGCCACATCGAGCCTTCCCTTCGAAACGGCCGCCAACGCCAAAGAAGCCACCGAATCGTATGGCGCGTACCGTCCGCCGGACGCGAGCATCGGAGTCTCGACCAGGTTCCCGCGTGAAATCCTCAACGTTGCCGGCCTGTCTGTAAAGGTATCGAAGTTGGTTGCGCACGAGGCGCTGGGCGGGTCTCCGTTGAGAGGTGTGTAGCCCCGGGCCAGTTTACGGCTGTTCTATTTGATATCGGACACTCCCTGGCGAGGATCGCCCCCTGCTTCGGGCGTGAATTGCAGTAGAATCGGAAACGGTTTATCGCGACAGATACCGCGTTTCGCACGCGCTCTGTACCAGCCACGATTCGCCTGTTTTCTGCCAAGCAGGTTGTTTTGGAGGAGACCTCATGCAAACGTTTCGACAGAATCGCGCAACCCTGTTGCTGATGGCGGCCCTGACGTTCGCGGGTAATGCAACACTGTCCGGCCAGCAACCTGCGAATGTTGACTCGGCGGTCCTGAAGAGGGCCGGGACGCCCGCGGATCTGTTGCCTGGCTCCTGGCTCACATATGGAAAATCCCAGAGCGAGATGCGCTACAGCCCGCTGAAACAGATCGACGCTTCGAATGTGAGGCGTCTCGGCCTTGAGTGGTCGTATGTGGTTGGCGCGGGCGGCTACGGCCAGGAAGGCACGCCTCTGGTCCGGAACAACACGATCTACGGCACGACAACCTGGAGCGTCGTCTACGCTCTTGACGCTCGGACGGGCAAGCAAATCTGGCGGTGGGACCCCGAAGTCAATCAGAAAACCAAGGGCATCACCGCGAGCCGGGGACTGGCGCTCTACAACGGGAAGATCTTCGCTCCCGGCAAAGACGGCCGCTTGTTTGCACTCGATGCGATGACCGGCAAACCCGTCTGGGAGGCTCGCGTCGCCTATCCCCAGGACGGGTACTACATCACCATGGCGCCCCGAATTGCCGGCGGCAAGGTGATCATCGGGGTCTCAGGCGGTGATACGACCACACGCGGTTTCTTCGATGCGTATGACGCCGTAACCGGGCACCGTTCGTGGAGATTCTATACGGTTCCGGGCGATCCCAGCAAGCCATTCGAGAACGAAGCCATGCGAGCGGCCGCCAAGACCTGGGGCGGCGACTTCTACACCAAGGGCGGCGGGGGCGCGGTTTGGGATGGATTCGCTTACGATCCCGACGCCAACCTGATTTATGTCGGGACTGGGAATGCGGAGCCGTGGACCCAGAAGTTTCGTGGCGCAAAGAATTTGGATAATTTGTATACCTGTTCGATTCTTGCAGTGGATGTCACAACGGGAAAGCTCAAGTGGTATTTTCAGACGGTTCCAAACGACAACTGGGATTTCGACAGTGTTCAGCAGCTCATGTTGCTCGATCTGAGGATGGACGGGCAGGTGCGCAAGGTCCTGACGCAGGCTTCGAAAAATGGATTCTTCTACGCCATTGACCGCGTGACCGGACAGTTCATTTCGGCCTTTCCATTCGTGAAAGTGAATTGGGCGAAGGGCGTTGACGATAGCGGGCGTCCGATGGTGAATCCAGAAGCTTACTATGATGCCGAGCCCGTCGCGGTGTACCCAACCGGTGGCGGCGCCCATAACTGGGCGCCCATGTCATTTAATCCCGCTACCGGGCTGGTCTACATTCCCGCTTCCTACACGTCGTACACCTACCAAGCGGACGACGAATACAAGAAAGGCAGCAACGGCGACGTGCGCACGAATGCCGAAGCGCGTCAGATAAAGGCGCCGGCAATCGGTCCCGCGGCGCCGGACGGGGTCCGCAGCGGCCTGCAAGCCTGGGATCCGGTGAAACATACGCTGGTCTGGCGTGGTGATGGCGGTGGAGGCATCGGCGGCGGCACCGTTACGACCGGTGGGAACCTTGTATTCCAAACATCCAATGACGGGCGATTCGCCGCCTGGAGCGCCGACAAAGGCGAAAAGCTGTACGAGCTTCAGACCGGCAAGCCAGGTATGGCACCACCGATCACTTATGAAATCGATGGCAAACAGTATGTCGCCTTCATGGCCGGACGGGGCCGCCCCGCAGCGACCACCGGCCCCAACGATGCCAAGGTGGATGATCCTCCCATGCTGCTCGTCTTTGCACTCGACGGCAAGGCCGCGCTTCCCGTGCCTGTGGCTCCGGTCCGGCCGGCAAGCGCCGCTGGGCCGGCGGTTCGTTAGATCGTGTTGCTTGAAGGGATGCCGCGCGACCTCCAGACATAGATAGAGATATTAACCGATATCGTTTCGAGCCGCGCCATCCCACGAAGGCAGGGTTATAAACGTTTTGGGTTTCGCTGTCTATGAAGGCGCTCGGATTGAAATTGCAGCTTTGCAGCCGACTTCCAAAGCAGTTCGGCTATCCCGTGACACCGCGCCGAATATCTTCGACAGCGATCGATACGAGATGGCCTTCTTCGAAAACGGGATGGCCGAGTATTAGTAGAAGGCCGTCATCTGCAAAATAACGGTAGAGGCGAGAGGGATGCCGGCCAGCGAGGTAACAAGCGACGCTGCTTCCGTCCTCCAGCACGAGTTCTCCTCGGATTGCTACCTTATTCAGTTCTGTGATGGTACCGAGGAAGGAATATTGGCGCTCTTCGGCGGGAGAAAGTCTCGCCAAATCGGCCGCTTCCCGGACTTGGAGGGCCACCTCCTCAATCTGATTAATTCGTTCACGAAATGCTCTTTTGTCCTCCTCAGTGAGCACCTCTCTGACAGTCAAGCGTCCGACTGTTTGCCCGGATCTCAATTGACGTGATGTGTCCGCGGCGTAGTGGCGTTACCACCTTCAGCATGGAAGTTTCGATATCGCTGCGTCGTCTGGAGATCGCCTCTTGCCAGAGCGAACCAGAGCTACGACTCCAGTTATTGCCGCAACCGTCGCCATTACCGCCTGGACGACATTACCCGCGGGCGGAGAGTTGATCGGGCGGGAGTCCCAGAATTGCAGCGAATGACCCGGTTTGAACCTGCCGGAGAACCAGCCGTTCATTCGGAAATCCTCTGGCTCGCATTCCTTTCCGAAACGCGGTTGCCAAGCCCTGAGGGGACGGTATAAGCGCGTCCACCGGTATCGTGCCGGCTTCAACGTCGGGACCCGAAAACCGCAGGGCCATTTGAAACTGGTCGACTGAATCGGTAATCGGGGGTGTTGTCGCCATTTCAACTCAACTCTGTTTTCATCCAGACAGGCCCGTCGTGTGCTGATAGCGTACACCAGCGCGCTCGGGGAAGCGTGAAATGAGTGCGTGCAGGCAATCTTGGACGCCATGTGGTTGCGAATCGCCGAGGCTCGCGCGCAGAACGTCTACCGATATTGACGCTTAATGCCCGGGCTGACTCGTTTCAACCGGGCCGAGACGATAGCGGTGGATCGTGATGCCTCGTGCTGAAACCTCGTCCAACAACTGCGTCACCGCCGAAGATACATCGCCGTCCCCCGGCATGACCACGGCCCATTCCAGGTTCTCTCTGAATTCTCGCGTGACGATACACCACGAGTCGAGCCCAGGCGGCGTGCCCGCTCCGATCTGAATCAGGGACCAGTGTCGGACGAGGTCGAGCGCCGTCTCCCGGCTCGGCATGGGACCGCGGACGATGAAGTGATTGTCGCCAT
>DATAZF010000237.1:0-44839 GCA_036272235.1 Bryobacteraceae bacterium
CACGTGTTCGGATACGACGATACTCTCGACGCTTTCGGCGTTCACGGCGCGGGTGGAACGCTGGGGGCACTGCTCACCGGCGTCTTCGCAACGAACGCGATTAATAACGCGCCGATCAACGGAAAGGTCATTTCGCTGGGACTCGTGGACGGCAATCCGGGACAGATTTTGAATCAGGCAGTCGGCGTTCTGGTCGCGATCTCTCTCGCCGCCGTGGGTACATTCGTTATCCTCAAGGTTTGCGACGTACTCATCGGCGTGCGCGTGGAGCCCGATGCGGAGGAGCAAGGTCTGGACGTTAGTCAGCACGGTGAAGAAGGCTACTACCTCGAAGCGTAGTGACTGGCCGTCGAATAGTCTCATAAGAGAGGAATATGAAAAAGATCGAAGCAGTCGTCCAGCCATTCAAGATGGAAGAAGTCAAAGAGGCGCTGAAGAATATCGGCATCGACGGGATGACCATCAGCGAAGTGCGCGGCCACGGCCGGCAGAAGGGCCACAAAGAGGTCTATCGCGGTCAGGAATATAATGTCGACCTGCTTCCGAAAGTGAAGTTTGAGCTGGTGATTCCCGATGCCCGGCTGGAAGAAGTCGCCGACTGCATTACGAACGCGGCCCGCTCGGGAAAGATCGGCGACGGCAAGATTTTCGTATTCGATGTCGCCGAGGCAATTCGTATTCGCAACGGCGATCGCGGCGACTCGGCGGTGTAGTTTCTCCCGCTGGTCCACGGCTGCGCGGCTTATCGGCCGGCGCGCCTGAGGCGGTTCGCGTTTGCGGTGCAAGTTATACGAACGGCGGTCCCCGTTTGGAAGCCTCGCGAGCGTGTGACGGCGCACACTGTGAAGCTAAAGTGGATACTGTGACCGAGCAGGAAATCCGCGACCAGTTCTTCACGACCCGCGATGCGACCGCGGCCCTCGCTGCCCGGACAGCACGGGTGGACAATCTTGTCCGGCAGCGCTGGCAGTCGATTCCCCCCGAGGTCGCCCTTCTTGCCGTCGGAGGCTACGGGCGCAGCGAGCTGTTTCCGTTTTCCGATATCGACCTGCTGATTCTGACGCCGGACGAAAGGACGCAGCTTGCCATCAGGGAGCCCCTTTCCTTCTTCCTGCGCGATCTCTGGGATGAAGGGCTGCGCATCAGCCAGTCTGTCCACACGCCCGTGGATTGTAACCAGATCGATTCCGCCAACGCAGAGCTGGCGGTCAGTCTGCTCGATCGCCGTTTGCTGGCCGGGAGCGAAGCTTTGTTCCGGCAGGTCCGCGACCCGCGCCCTGAGCTGGGGCGCAACATCGTGCAACTTACCAAAGAGCGCCACGCGAAATTTCACGGCACGATTTACCATCTGGAGCCCAACGTCAAGGATTCGCCCGGCGGTCTGCGCGATCTCCAGGTGCTCCGCTGGCTCGCGAAACTGGGCGCCGGCGATCAGGACCTGCCCTCCGGGATGCCTGTGTTGTTTGAGATTCGTTGCTTTCTTCACTACCTCGGCGGCCGCGACGATAACAAGCTGAGCTTCGAACGGCAGGACGAGATCGCCGTTTCGCATGGCGCCGGGTCGCCCGAGGAATTGATGCGCCTGTATTACCTCGCCGTCCGCCCCATTGCCCGCCTCGCGGCCCGGCGTCTCGATCGCTTCGAATCCAAACGGAGCTCTCTTTTTTCGCAGTTTCGCGACCGCTCCACGAAATTCTCGAATGCCGAGTTCTCCGTGCTTCACGGCTCGGTATTTTTCCGCTCCCCACAGACCCTGGAAGCGGATCCGGGGCTGCTGATGCGCCTCTTCGAATTCACCGGGCGTCACGGCCTGCCGCTGGCTCCCGATACCGAAGAGCGCATGGAAAGGCACATGGCCGCTTTCGAAGAGTGGGCGCGCTCGCATGCGGGGATCTGGCATCCCTTCCGTGAAATACTGCGGCTCCCTTACGTGTCGAAAGCATTGCGCGCCATGCACGAAACGCATGCGCTGGAGGCTATCTTTCCGGAGCTGCGAGACATGGAAGCGCTCGTCATCCGCGATTTCTACCATCGCTACACGGTGGATGAGCATACGCTCGTCGCCATTGAACACGTGCTCGACCTTCGCGGAAAAAAGAACGATACCTTCGGAGATCTGGCGGACGAGACGGACGATCAGGAGCTGATGATTACCGCCCTCCTGTTCCATGACGTCGGGAAGGGAACACCCGGCGAAAATCACTGCACCGTATCGCGGCGCATCGCGGAAAAAGCCCTGCGCCGCTCGGGAATCAGCGACCGCGAGTGGGAGGCTGTTGAGTTCCTCATCATCGGCCATCTTGAACTTTCAGCCGTTATGAACGGACGCGATATATCCGATCCCGCGACCGTGCGCGATGTGGCGCTGAAGACGGGCACCGTCGAGCGGCTCAAGCTTTTGGCGCTCCTGACTTACGGCGACATCAGTGCCGTCAATCCGGTCGCGATGACTCCCTGGCGCCGGCAGCTGTTGTGGAATCTCTATACCGTGACCTACTCCGAGTTGACGCGCGAGCTGACGGAGCGCGGCATGCTTCTCGACACCAGCGCCGGCCCCGAGCTGAAGCATTTCCTCGAAGGGTTGCCTCCGCGCTATTTGCGTACGCATAACGCCCGCGAAATAGAGGAACACCTGCGCCTGGCGCGCGATTCTGTTCAGCGCGGCGTGGCGGTATCGATCGTAAAAGGGGCGGTCTGGGTCCTCACGCTGGTCACAGACGACCGTCCGTTTCTCTTCGCGTCGATTGCCGCAACGCTCTCCAGCTTCGGGTTTAACATTTTGAAGGCCGAAGCGTTCTCGAATGCTCACGGCAAGGTCATTGACACGTTCACATTCGCGGATCCATCGAGAACGCTCGAACTGAATCCGGATGAGGCTGGTCAGGTCAGCCGCACCCTGGTGAAGGCACTCAAAGGCGAAGTCGGTGTGGAGCAGCTCCTCGCCCGCCGGCCTCGCGTCAAGCCTGACATGCATGCTCTGGCGGCCGCGCGCGCCAGCTTTGACAACGAGGCCTCGCCTTCCGCAACGCTGATCGAGCTGACCACGCAGGACCGGCCCGGATTGCTTTACGACGTGGCTGCGCTGATTTCCCGGCGCGGCGGCAGCATCGAAGTGGTCCTCGTCGATACCGAAGCGAAGAAGGCCATCGATGTCTTCTACGTCAAGAAGGACGGGCAGAAGCTGAGCGCCGCCGAAGCGCGCGAACTGACGGACGCTGTCGCCGAAATCGCCCGCGGAGCAGAGTGGTAACCTCTACCCCCCAATCAGGGAATTAAACCGCGTGTAACCCGCGCGGCTTACCGGGATGCGGACGCCATCCGTCAGAACCGCAATCCAGGTATCTTTCGTATTCGGCTCGATGCGCGCGATTCTCTCGATGTTCACCAGAAAGCTTCGATGGATCCGGATGAACCGTCTGGTGTGCAGCGCCGCTTCGAGATTGGAAATCGTCTGCTGCTTGAGCCACGTGCGGCCATCGCTGCGCAACGCGACGTAGTCGTCCTGGGCTTCCGCATAATCGAGCTTGCCCACGGGAATCACGTGTATCTTTGCGCCGTCTCTGACGACGATACGTTCGAGATATTCGCCCGCGGGCCGCGCCGCGTTGCGCAATTCGGCAGGGGCCGGCGAAGGATGAGTATCCACCTGCCTCTGTTCCAGCTTTCGCAGCGCCGCGCGGAGGCGCTCGATACCGAAAGGCTTCAGTAAATAGTCGACGGCAGCCGCGTCGAAGGCTCGCATGGCGTATTGATCGAAGGCGGTCACGAATATTACAGCGGTCTTGCGGTCTATAAGTTCCAGCACTTCAAAGCCGTCGAGCTTCGGCATTTGCACATCGAGAAAAACCGCATCGGGCTCGTGCTCGCCTATCGCCTTGACGGCGTCGAAACCGTTGGAACACTCCGCCACGATTTCCACGCCGGGTTCCTGATCGAGATACTCGCGAAGAACGCGGCGGGCCAGTTCTTCGTCGTCCACAAGAATGACTTTCATGATGTTTTCACCGGAATCGTCAGACTGACGCGATACACGTCTTCGCTCGCCTCCACGTGGAGCCGCGCGGCGTTTCCATAGCGGGCCTCAAGGCGCTGCCGCACATTCGCAAGACCAATGCCGCTGCGGCTCGATGGAGCCAGGGGATCGTAGGGATTCTCGATGGTAAACCGCAGCTCGTCTTTCATGCGCCGGCCCAGCATCAGAATCTCGCCGCCTTCATCGATCAGAGCGATGCCGTGCTTGACGGCATTTTCCACCAGCGGTTGAACCACCAGCGCCGGCACTTCGCACTCGTTGCACGACGGCTCGATATCGATTGCCACCCGCAGACGCTGCCCGAACCGCACTTGTTCCACGCTCAGATACATGCGTGTCAGCTCCATTTCCTCGCGGAAGGGGATGGAAGGCCGCTCCCCCAACCGCAGCGACGTTCGAAGAAAGTCCGCCAGTTGAATACACATTTCCCTGGCCCGCATGGCGTCGGCGGCCGTCAGAGCGCTGATCGAATTCAGGCTGTTGAACAGAAAGTGCGGATTCACCTGCGCTTTCAGGGCCCGTAACTGGGCTTCCCGCGCCAGCAACTCCGAGCGGCGCGACGTCTGCGCTTCGATCACCACATAATGCATCGCGATAGACAGCAGATAGATCATGGCTACCATCGCGGCCAGCACCGGGCTCGCGGCGCGGAATCGGTCGCCGAGTCCGGGCAGCATGCCTGACAGAACCCGTGTCAGGACCCTCGCGATGAAAAGCAACGCGCCCGACACCACGATCGCCGCCAGCAGATGTTGTCCCAGCAGCCGTCCGGCCGGGGTCGATTTCAGCGGCAAGGCCCGGCAGGCATACCATGGCGCCAGACACACCAGCGCCAGAGGGACCGTCACCGGTATGATGACGGCCGCCGTCTCGAAGGCGTTGAGCGATCCGGCCACTGAAATCAGCAGCCCGAGTATTGCCCCCAGCGGCACCCAAACCGCCAGGTAGAGGGCCAGAGCTTTCCAGTTCTGGAAGATCGGATGCATGAGGCTGTTTCAGTTTCGAATCGTTATGCCGCCGAAGACCGCGCCGCCGGTCACGATGAGAGAGATCGGTTCGAGCCCGGGTTCGGGTCTGGGCGGCAGCGTCCTGTTATCGCATCCGCCGAAAACTGCTGTCGCCTGCAGGACGACTTTCCATGATTGCGGCACGGTAATTTCAATGCCTCCAAATACGGCGCTCAACTCGAGCTGCGCCCGGCGTTCGGGAGAGGAAATGGAGGCCCCCGAAAGGTCGATTTCGATCGAGCCGAACACTACCTCGAGCGTGCCACCTTCGAACTGCTGCGTTTCCACCTGGCGGTTGACGGAACTGAAAACGATCGCCTCGCGCAGTCTGTCTCCGGCGAACGTGGTGCTGGTGGCGGCGCCCGTCCATCGCCCTCGCCGCTCGATGCGCTGCCGGCGGTGCTCCATGGCGGCCTGGTGCGCTCGATTCCGCCATTCCGTCATGTTGACCGGGCGGACCAGCAGAATTATACCCAGAGCGATTATAAATATCGGCCAGATAACGTCTTCACTTACGCGAAGAATGCCGAGGTTGCCGAGTATGAGGACGATGCCGCAGACAGTGAAGGCCCCTGCCCAAATCACTCCGACGACGCTTCGCTTGCTTTCAAAAATCCAGGCGCCGACCGCGATCATCCAGATCGGCCAGTAAGCGTAAAGATCGTGAAGCGGAATGATGCCGAGGTTGTCCAGAAAGAGAAGTGCGCCGGCGGCGATCAACAGCAGCGCAAAAGTTCGGCCCCGTGGTTTGCTGAGGTTCATCGATCTTCTCCGGATGCGGACCAGAGATATAGTTCTTCGAGTCCGGCGGCGATGAGCGCCACGGGCCACAGATTCCAGTATCCGGCGACGTGGATGATATCAAGGCGACCCATCAGGAATAGTGCGCCGGCGAGGATCAGAATCAAAGGAAGGGCGATCTGACCGGGATAAAAAAGTCTCATTTCTGTTTACCTCTTGATCCCGATACTAAAGAGTCCCGCTGCGCATCGCAGCAGGTTTTCGGCGAGCGCCGTGTGTTTACCGGTGAATGCCGCCGTCGGTAGCCAATTTCGCCGAGGACAGGGAGATGTGCACTATTGGCGTAATGCTTTGGCGACCGCGAATGCGGATCGCAGTAACATCGATCGGGCCGGGCACAGAGTAGCCCGAAATCCGGGCTTGGGAACGTTTGCTAATGGGGCTCGCGGCTCTCGAGCGCATACTTCACAAGTGCCGCGGACCGGTAGACGCCGTGCACAAATTTTCCATAGGGCAGGGTAAAGAAAAGCGCGAGGACGATTCCCAGATGTGAGATCAACAGTGCCCGCATCAGGGGTGTTTGGCGGAGCACGAGCAGCAGAAGTCCGGTGACACCGGCAAGGCAGAGAAGTATCAGGAACGCAATATCCATTGCTGTTTGCCCGGCCGCCTGGGTTTCCGGCTTCCGGATACTCCTCAGCCAGAGCAAGCCGATCGTCCCTGCAGTGAGCGCAATTCCCCCGCAAGTCCCTAAAATAACCGGCGCGCTCAGATATCCATAGGGTGCCTGCAGCCTCAGAGCGTAGTGGTAGAAAGCGGCTGTCACCGTTGAGGCGAAGCAGAGTGTAAAGCCGTAAAAAGTGGCGTGATGAAACCAGCGGCGGGATTGCGACTGCGTTTCATTTGGATAGGCGCAGCCGCCACCGCCGCCATCAAGATAACGCAGTGTGAGGGCATCTTTGAGGCCCCGGATGAGGGCGTGGAACTTTATAGGGCGCCCGCCTGTGCCTCGCCAGAAACGCGCCACTCCGATCATGAACACCAGCAGCACGAAAATCGAAATGCCGCCGAACGCCTCCACCATGGCGCGGTGTGGAATCACGTCATAAAATCCGGCGGCCGGCAGCGGGCTGGCGAGCGTTGACCACAGCAATACGGATACCAGCAGCGCCACCACGACAGCAATTCCGTTGACCCGAAAAATACCGGCGAGCAGCGACGGCCAGGCGTACCGCTGATAACTCCGCCCGCGAAGCTCCGCCAGCAATTTCGGCACATTAACTGCAAATTCGTGCGGCGGCGCATACTGGCACGCGTAATAACATTCGCCGCAGTTGTGGCACAGGTTCGCCAGATAATTCAGATCGCCCTCGGCGAACGTCCGGCGCATTTCCATCGCGGGGAAAACGGCGCAGTAACCTTCACAGTAACGGCAGGAGTTGCAGATGCGCATGATGCGCTCGCCCTCCTGAATCACATTGAGCGCGGGCTCAGCGGCAGACACTGGCTGCCTCGCGACCTGCGATTCTGCCGAAGACGGTTCCGATCGTCATCCCGAAACCGGCCAGGTAGCCCTGGCCGAGAATGTTACCGGCCATGATTTCGCCGGCGGCGAAGACATTGTCGAAACCAGGCAGTGCCGCCCGCTTATCGACTTTCACGCCGAGATAGGTGAACGTAATTCCGGGCCGCAACGGATAAGCGAGGTAAGGCGGCGAGTCGAGCTTTTGGGCCCAGTTGGTTTTGTCCGGAGCGAGACCGCGGGTACGGCATCCATCGAGAAGGGAGTGATCGAAAGCGCCGGGGTACACCGCTGCGTTGAATTCCCGCACGGTGGCCGACAGGCTTTCCGGATGCAAGCCAAGTTTCACCGCCAGGTCGTCGATGGTATCCGCTTCGACCGGCGGAAAAACCGACGGCATGAATCTTCCAGCCGCCTTCGCATCAATAATCGACCATGCGAGCTGATCCTGCTGCTGCGCGACCAGCCGCCCCCAGATCGCGTATCGCTTCGGCCAAAGGTCTTCGCCCTCATCGTAAAACCGTTGGCCGGACTTGTTGACGACGATGCCGAGCGGCAGGCAATCGAGACGGGTGACGATCCCGCCGTCGAATTTGGGCGCGCGGCCATCGATGGCGACGCAATGGCACTGCGTCGCGTCCCCAACGGGTTCGGCCATGCTGTTCAGCAGCATCTTGAGGACCGCGCCTTTGTTGTACGGAGTCCCGCGCACGAGGAAGTTCAGAGCGGCATCGCCCCACGCCTCGCGCAACCATTCAAGATTCGCTTCGAAGCCGCCGGCCGCCGCTACCAGCGCCCTGGCGCGGACCTCGACCCTTTCGCCATCCCGAACAATGATCGCGCTCTCGAACTTCCCGGCGGTAATATTCAGCGCCACAGCTTCCGCATTGTAGAGGACGTCGATACCCTTCCGTTGCGCCGCCGCATAATATGCGTTCATCAGAGCCTTTCCTCCACCGAGGAAGAACGCATTCGTGCGCCCAAGGTGCAACGTGCCTCCGAGTGAAGGTTGAAAACGCGCGCCCTGGCCCTTCATCCACTCGCGGGCCGCCCCGGACTCCTGAATCGCCAGCCGCGCCAGCGCGGCAGTTGTCGCGCCTTCGGTGACGCGCATGAGGTCTGTGAAGTACTCCGCTTCCGTGTATGCGCCGGTCAGAACATCCGACGGCCCGTCATGCATGCAGCGCAGATTGCGTGTATGCCTGCTGTTTCCACCGCGAAATTCCGGTTGCGCGCATTCGACAACGAGAACACTGGCTCCGGATTCTCTCGCGCTCAGCGCAGCGCAGAGTCCCGCATTGCCCCCGCCCAGCACCAGCACATCGTAAAGAGGGAGTTGCGGCGGCGCCACACTTACCGTTTGGCTTTCCGGCGCAGATCCAGAATCAGCCGCATTACCCGTTGTTCGAGATCGTTGCGGGTGAGCCGGTAGGCATCGAGCGTGGCCCCGTAGGGATCACTCACCTGCCACTCCATGAGCTCCTTCGGCGGTGGACCGGGCAATTTGAATCCAGCCATGTTGATGACGATATCGTACGCGAGCCCTTCGAAGGGCTCGTACCGCCGCGGTACATGCGTCGAGACGTCGACGTTCATCTCGTCCATCGCGCGCACAGTGTCAGGCGGAATCGCCTGCGTCGGGGCAAGACCGGCACTCGTGGCGACAAGGACATCCGCGCCATAGTGATTGGCGAAGCCTTCCGCCATCGGACTGCGGCACGCATTGCCGATGCAAACGAATAAAACGCGTTTCAGAGCTTGCTGAGAAATAGCTTGTGCACCCGAGAATCCTGCGTGAGTTCAGGATGAAATGTAGCGACCAGATGGTGTCCCTGTTCCACCAACACCGGGTCCCCTTCATATTGTGCCAAAACGTTCACGCCAGGACCGGCGTGGCGAATGATGGGAGCGCGGATAAACACGCCTTCCACGTCCCCTTCGCCCGCCCGTTTCTGAAAATCGGCGCCCGGATGTATGGTTGCCACGCGACTGTCAATCTGCCTGCCGTAAGCGTTGCGCTCGACCGTCAGGTCGAGAATGCCGAAACTTTCCTGCGCCGGATTCCGCACGTCTTTGGCAAGCAGGATCGCTCCCGCGCAGGTTCCGAAGACGGGTTTCTCCCGTGCGAACTCCAGCAACGGATTCTTCAGATCCATGAAGGTGAGGAGCTTGAGCATGGTCGTGCTCTCGCCCCCGGGTATCACGAGACCGTCGACGCCTTGCAATGCCTCGGCAGTGCGGACCAGCACCGGCTCGGCTCCGGCCCGTTCAATCGCTTTCGCGTGCGCTTCGAAATCGCCCTGCAGCGCCAGAATACCCACGCGTTTTTTCATCGGCCTTACCAGCCTCGCGTCTGCATCAACTCACCCTCGGGCAGCTTCGCAATATCCAGTCCCGGCATGGCCATCCCGAGGTCTTCACTCGCTTCCATCACCTTTTCCCAGTCCTGGTAATAAGTAGTTGCTTTGACGATGGCTTTGGCGCGCGCTTCGGGATCTTCACTCTTGAAAATCCCGGAGCCCACAAACACCGCCTCCGCGCCCAGGTGCAAAACCAGCGCGGCATCAGCCGGCGTCGCGATTCCGCCAGCGGAGAAATTGGGCACCGGAAGCTTCCCGTGCTCCGCCACCCACTCGACGAGATCGAGCGGCGCGCCGAGCTTCTTCGCCTCATGCACCAGCTCTTCCTTGCCAAGCACCGTGAGCTGTTTCATCTCCCTGATGATCGTCCGGATGTGCCGGACCGCTTCGACGATGTTGCCGGAACCGGCTTCACCTTTCGTCCGGATCATCGCCGCGCCCTCCGCAATGCGCCGCAGCGCCTCGCCCAGATTGCGGGCGCCGCACACGAATGGAATTTTGAAATCCCGCTTGTTGATGTGGTGCTCTTCATCCGCGGGCGTCAGCACTTCGCTCTCGTCGATGTAGTCGACGGCAAGCGCTTCGAGGATGCGGGCTTCCGCGAAGTGCCCGATCCGTGCCTTCGCCATCACCGGAATCGTAACCGCCGCCTGAATTTCGCGGATCTTGCTGACGGGGGACATGCGCGCCACACCGCCTTCTTTGCGGATATCCGAAGGCACGCGCTCCAGCGCCATCACAGCTACCGCGCCCGCTCTCTCCGCGATCACCGCCTGCTCGGCGTTGACCACGTCCATGATGACGCCGCCTTTCATCATCTCCGCGAGCCCGACATTCAGCCGGAATTGTTCGTCCTGAAGAACCGTCATTTGAATCTCTCTCCTTGTTCGGATGTAATTTAAACCAGCGCGAAGACAGGATTGGCATCGCGCGCGTCACGGGCGGCGGCTGCATTCTGAATCACCGCGCCCAATATTTCGATTCCTTTGCGGATCTCATTCGGCTCGAGGCCCGCGAAACTGAGTCGCAGCCCGGAATCCAGGGACCGCGAAATCGAGAAGTATCTTCCGGGCAGATAATCGATGCCCGCCTGCTGCGCCAGTCCGCGCAAACCCACGGCGTCGAGGCCGGATGGAAGTTCCAGCCACATATTCATGCCGCCGCCTGGGATTTTCCACTTGCAGCCTGCCAGAAAGCGCCGGCAGGATTGGTCCAGAGCCCGCAGCTTCTCTTTGGCGGCCGCAATCACGATGGCCTGATGGCGCGCGAGCTCGCCGGACTCTGCGAAACGCAACAGGAATGCCTGCGACAGGTGGTCCGTGTGCAGATCCGCCAGTTGCTTTAATTCGGTAGCGCGGGCGATCACAGGGCGAGGCGCAATAATACAGCCCACCCGAAGACCTGGGAACGCGACCTTGGAAAAACTGCCCAGCAGAATTACGTTCGGGTCGAGCTGTTTGAGCCGCGGCAAAGCTTTCGCCGCATCCCCTTCGTAGACAAGGTCGCTGTAGATATCGTTTTCGACGATCGCCACTCCGGCAGCGCGCGCGATCCGGCAGATCTCTTCGCGATGCCCCGTCGGAATCGTGGCGCCCGTCGGATTCTGAAACGACGGAGTCACCGCGAGCACCTTCGCGCCTGCGTCGAAAGCCTGCTGCAGTGCGTGGAGATCGATGCCGTTGCCATCCACAGGCACGCCGATCAGTTCCGCGCCCGCTTCGAGAAACAGGTTTTTCAAGCCCGGATATACCGGCTCTTCGACGGCGACCTTATCGCCGGATCGCACCAGCGCCCGCCGCAACAGATCGAGCGCCTGCTGACATCCATTCGTAATGAGGATGTCGTCGGATTCGCATGCGCTACCCAGCTTCGTGGCGCGATCGAGGAGATAACGCCGCAGCGGTTCGTAGCCGCCGGGCGAGCCGAGTTGCATGAGCGTCTTGAGATTGCGGCTTTCCAGCACTTCACGGCAGGACTCGC
Organism: Bryobacteraceae bacterium; assembly: GCA_036272235.1. Lineage (GTDB taxonomy): Bacteria > Acidobacteriota > Terriglobia > Bryobacterales > Bryobacteraceae > BOG-234. The sequence goes on from DATAZF010000237.1 coordinate 11,644, forward strand.
GAAATTCCTCGACCGGGAAAAGGTTTTCCGATGGCCGCGAGCTGGTAAAATTGATGACGCCGCTCGCGGAGTTTCCGGCTGAAGTGGATACCGACGCAGTCAACGCGCACGTCCAGTTCAGAGGTCCCTGGGCGTGTTGCGCGCCGCCGCAAACATAACTTCCTCGCCCCACTTCACCTTTGACGAGGCCGCTCGACTCGAGAAGCTCATAAGCAGCTGAAATTGTCGTTCGGTTCAGTCCAAGCTGGCCAGCCAATTCACGGGTGGGAGGCAGGCGGTCGCCGGACCGCAACGCCCCGCTTTCAATGAGATCCTGCAGGTATGAGCCAAGTTGCCGGTAAATAGGCACACCGGACTGGGCATCGAGATTTGGCCGAATCTCCATTCGCAAGTTCAATATAGCATGCAATTTGGACTGGCACCAGCGGCTTGGCCCAGCAAATTGGACTGGCCATGTCAATTACCGTGCAACGGGCACTGGTCCTGGGTCACGCCCAGGGCAGTCCTAATCAAAGACCGTTCTGAGGTCCATTTCCAGCGGCGGGTGTGCGATCTGGAGAATTTCGCCTGTGAACTCGCGGAGGCCATCGGCTTTTGTGATGGTATAGGCGCGCTTCAAGCCCGGGTCCAGAAGCCAGACTTCAGCAACGCCTTCAACAATGTAACCCTCGCAGCGCTGTCGAAGCTCCCGGAAAAGGTCGTCGCCGATGACCGCAATCCACACCAGCGGGGCTTGTGGCAGCGGTGCTGCCAGGTTGAACTGCTCGCAAAGCAGGCGGAGATGTTCGCGCTCTTTCCGTTCTTCGTCCGAATAAAAGCGCGCCTTCTCGAATTCATGATTGGCGATGGCGTGTTCCATTCGCTTCATGACGAAATCAATGCGCCTCTGAATTTGCGCGAGTTCTTGGGCGGGAGCCGAATCCCGGGCTTCGCTGTTTTCTTTGGGCTCTGCGGCGTAAAAGGCGAAGTGGCTTGTTCTGTTACCGGTTGTATTGTTGGCGGCACCCCTTTGCTCGATGGTCCACCTGCCCTCCGCTTCACGGTCGGCGACCCACTGGTCGAGGCCGGCGATCGAGACAGCTCTGACTGGCGCCAGCGTGGGCCCGGATTGCTGCAGCTGCCCGCGTACCAATTCCGCTGTGACGCCCTGTTCGCGCAGCATTTGGGCGGCGAAGCATTTCTCCTCGCGAAGCAGGCCGAGGAGGAGATGCTCCGGGCCGATGTGTTTCTGATGAAGGCGCTCGCATTCCTCGGCGCCGTACGCCAGCGCTCGTTTGCATTCGTGGCTGAGCGGAAGGTCGACCGAGGTCGGGATTTTGAGGCCGGTGTTGCCTCGGCCCGTGATGGAATTACGAAGTTCTTCGATGGCACGAGATGCCAGCAACCGGTTTGCCAGCGCCTTATCCTCGCGGAGCAAGCCGAGAAGGAGATGCTCCGTTTCGATCCGGTCACTGCCGAACCGGCTGGCCTCATAGCGGGCGAAAAAGATAGTGCGCCGAGCCGTTTCGGTGTAGCGCTCGAACATACCTGCACTTTACTTCAAAACGATGCCGGACACGGGAAGGGCGGTACCCGGTACCAAGTTGATCGGCCCGAGCCGGCTGCCAGTCGCCGGAGATTCACAATCTTCCCAACACTGCTGCGGAAATTGCTCCAGGGTCCTCAAGCAGCGGGAAGGTGCTGTCTCTCTCCATTCACGCTGACCAAGGCATCCTGGGATTCGAGTGATCGCGCCGGATAGAATAGCGAAAGTAATGCGTTACCGGTGCGCCGCAGCCGTCGCAATCCTCATTCTCGCGAGTGGGCTTTTGGCGCGGAAGAAGAACCCCGACGACGTCACGCAGACGCTCGAGCTTCCCAAAGATCCACCGATGGTCGCTCTCGGCGAAACGAGCCGTCTGACGTTTCAGGTGTCTCCGCTCTCTGGCAAAGGACTCCTGTCCCAACAAACGCGCGACGCCTTGAAGGCGATTCTCAAGCTCAATGGAGGCACGCCCGTTATCCATGTCCGCGCGTTTGTCGCCGGCAGCGGCGACTTGCGGCGGGTGCCGCAGATCGTGAGCGAGGTGTTCCGCGAAAAGAAAATGGAGTTGCCCTCGGTCAGCGTTATCCAGGCCGGTGGTCTGCCGCTCGAAAATGCCCAGGTGGTGCTTGAGACCGTTTCTGTCTCAAAAAAAGATATCAATCCTGATGGCCTGACGTTCATTGAGGCGCAGGCCGCTCCGACGCTGGAGAAATCGCTCGACGCGGTGGCAGCGCGAATCGCGGGCGCGACCGTGGTGCGGGTGAGTTGCTTCCTCGGCTCGATAGGATCCGCGGGCGCCATCATCACGCGTTTTCCTTCAGCGGCTGTCGATCTTGTCCAGCCTCAGCGTGAGCCTGCGCGCGCCGAAGCAAACTGCGAAGCGGTGGCTCGCGGCGGCAACATTCGGGCAGGGAAGCTGGCCTTCACCGGCACCCGCGTCGCGTTCGGCGCTGACGAGAAAGCCGCGGCCCTCGCGTTTCAACGGCTGGACAAGGATCTCTTCGACTCCGGGATTCAGCCCGCGGATATTCTGGCGACGACGATCTATCCCCTGTCGGCCCGCGGCGGCGACCTCGCGCGGAAACTGCGCTCGACTTCGGGTCCGGTGACGGTGATACCTGTCGAAGGCATCGCTTCGGTTGAGGGAAGCTTCGCTGTCGACGTTATGGCTTCAGCGAAGTAAGGCTACTCGGATTCGAACGGAACCTTGTCGTAGATGTCGGCGAGTGGAATCGTGCAGTCGATGCTTCTGCACAGGCATGAGGCGTCAAGACCGACGTACTCTTTCAGGACCCACTCGCCACTCTCCTGACGAGAAAACGTTTCCACGCGAGGCTGCGACTGCGAAACAAGGACGTATTCCCGCAGCGATTCGATTTGGCGATAGTAAGTGAATTTCTGGCCGCGGTCGTGCGACTCGGTCGATTTGGACAGGACTTCGACGATCAGTGTTGGGTTGAGCAGCACGTCCCGGTGGTCATCGGCAAGTTTCGGTTCATCGCAAATTACCGCCACGTCGGGGTACATGAAGGGTCCGCCCCTGGACGAGCGAACGAGAAGCTCGGATGCGGTGACGCGGCAAGGGCCTTTCGCCAATGCGTTTCCCAGAAGGCGGGCCACTCCCGCAATCAGCATCGAGTCCTGCAGACTGCCGCCTGACATCGCATACATCTGGCCTTCGTAATACTCGCTTCGAAAATCGTTGCCGCGCTCGATCTCGAGATACCGTTCCGGCGAAAGTCGTGGAATTGGATGCGCGGACATATCGTCAACCTCAGTTTATCCCGCGTTTTGAGCTTCGCTGATAGCCGCCCGGATTTCTTCCGGCTTCGCCAGTCGCTCGAATCGCTTGACCGTCTTCCCGTTGCGATCGAGAATAACAGTGATCGGCAATTGATCCATCTCACCCGAACCGAGGCCCACTGTGTATTTCATCGGATTCTTTTCAAGGAAGGGCTTCACCACATCGGCGCCCTCCTGATCCATCGAAATTCCTACGACCTCAACGCCCTTTGAGCCGAGTTCATCGTGCATCCGGTTGAATTCCGGGATCTCGGATCTGCAGGGCACACACCATGTCGCCCAATAGTTCAGGACGACGACCTTCCCCTTCCAATCGGCCATCGAAAACGAAGCACCGTCGAGGGTCTTGAACGGCGTGCCATCGAGTCCCGCACTTTGGAGTGCGCCGGCAGAAGCTTTCGTATTGAGAAACGCGAGGTACTCTTCAGGCTTGCGCGTCAATCCCGGGAACGTCGCCAGCACATTCTGGTTCGCGTCATAAAGCACGTAAAACGGAATCGCGACCGTCTTGAACTTGTCTTCCTCCAACTTCTGGTTGGCCTGCGAGGCTGCGTCAGTTCCGTCGGTGTACAGATCGACCAGCACCATGTTCTTCATCACGCCGCCTACCTCGGGCTTCGTGAACATGTTGGCCTTCATCCAGTGGCAATTGGTGCAAGCATAGCCGGTGAAATTGACCAGTACCGTCCTGCCCTCGGCCTTTGCTTTTGCAAAAGCGCCCGTCAGATCGTTTTCAACCCATGGCAGATCGCCTGAGGCAGCCCCGCCGCCGAAGGAACTCTGGGATGCCGGAGGAATGTAGGCTTCGATCTCCCCCAGTTTCGAGCCGAACATCCCGGGTACGAGACTCAATCCGAAAACAACAAGTGCGATGCCTGTGAGCAGTCTCCCTACACCGAGTTCTGAATCGCGCGAGATGCCGGGGAGCCGCACAAATCCGAGCAGATAGAATCCAGCCATCGCAAAGAGGACGACCCACGCCGCGAGAAAACGCTCGCGTGTGAGGTATCCGGTCTGCAGCACCGCATCGAGGCTGTAGAGATACTTCAGCATCGCCGCGAGCACGAGAAAACCCATGACGACCTTCACCCGCGCCAGCCACTCGCCCGAGCGCGGCAGCTTCTGCAAATAGTTCGGGAACAACGCCAGCAGGAAGAAGGGCAGCGCGAGGCCGGTGGCAAAAGTCAGCATGCCGAGTACCGGGCGCAGTTTGTCGGCGCCGACCGATGCGGCGAGAAGCGTCCCCATGAACGGCCCCACGCAGGCGAAGGAGGCGAGCGCGAAGGTCAGTCCCATAAGCAGCGTTCCGACGAATCCGCCTTGTCCTGAAGCTGCATTCAATTTTGTCAACAGGCCTGATGGAATTGTGATTTCGAACGCGCCCAGCAGGCTCAAGCCGAACACGAAGAAGATCAGCGCGATGAAGCCGTTGACCCAGGCGTTCGACCCAAGTTGCACGACCGCCGCCGGTCCGAGGGCAAGCGTCAAAATCAGGCCCAGCGCGCTGAAGAGCACGATGATGCCGAGACAAAAGACGATGGCTTGCTTGAGTCCCCCGCGCTGCCCAATAAAATACGACATCGTAATCGGGATCATCGGAAACACGCAGGGTGTAAATATCGCAGCGAGGCCGAATCCGAACGCGAGCGCGAGGAAGCCACCAAGCCCCCCCTCATCAGCAGTCGCAGCGGTTCTTGCCGTCGCCGGACCTGCCGCATCCGGTTTGGCCTCGATGTATCCCGCGGGAATATTGATTGCGCTCGCCACGGCCGATGCGGCGATATTCAAGGTCGCGCTCACCCGGCGCGTGCGGGGCGGAATGCACGACGTCCCACTGCAAGTTTGATAGCGAGGCTCGAAGGTAATCGTCACCGGCCCGGGCTGCAGATCTTTCTTCAGTTGAATGCGAGCGTAGAAAACCTGGGCGCCTTCATACGTCTCGGCGTCCACATTTAAAGCCGGATCGAACTTACGAATGGGCGGCGGCTCGAAGATTGTGAGCTTGTCGACCGCCGGGCTGTTATCCGTCTCAATCGTCGTCGGGATGGGACCCGGCGGCGTCGTCAACGAATACATATGCCAATCGGGGTCGACGGTCGCATCAATCCGCCCGAGGACCGTCGCTCCCGGCGCCGCGGAGGGCGGTAGCGTCAGCTTCCATTGCACATGGTTGAACTTCTCGCTCTGCGCAGAGGAGAAACCTGCGATCGAAACCAACAGCAGCAACAAACGTCGCATCAAACTACCATGCATAACTCACCCGCATAACTCAGCCCGCTGTGGCGAACTCGCGCAACTCTTCTTCGATGCGCTGATTCATGTTGCTGGATGCAAAATCCGCCGCCACCCGGATCGCATTCTTGATCGCGTTGGAATCCGAGCGGCCGTGACAGATAATACAAACGCCCTTCACGCCCAGCAACGGAGCCCCGCCATATTCCGCGTAATCGACGCGCTTCTTGAAATCCTTGTAAGCCGACCGCGACAAGGCATAACCGATCTTGCGCGTCACTGTCGATGCGAGCGATTCCCGCAGCATCCCGCGGATCATTTCCGAAAGCCCTTCGGCCACCTTGAGAGCCACGTTGCCGACGAAGCCGTCGCACACAATCACATCGACCCTGCCGGAGAAAAGATCGCGTCCCTCAACGTTACCGATGAAGTTGACGTCGAGCGACTTGAGAAGGGGTGTCGCGTCTTTCGTCAGCGCGTTGCCTTTGTGCTCTTCTTCTCCGATGGAAAGCAAGCCGACCCGCGGACGCGCGATCTTCAGCACCAGCCGCGAGTAGATCTCGCCCATCAGGCCGAATTGCTGCAGCATCTCCGGCTCGCAATCCACATTCGCTCCGACATCAAGGACCACGACGGGAGTTCCCTCATGCGTTGGAAATACGCCGGTGAGCGCCGGACGATCCACTCCGGGCACTTTTCCGAAGACCATCTTCGCGATCGCCATGCAGGCGCCGGTATTGCCGGCCGAAAGAAAACCATCCGCCTGGCCTGCCGCCACAAGGCGCGCGCAGACATGCATGGAGCTTTCCTTCTTGCCGCGCGCGGCCTTTGCCGCGTGATCGTCCATCGTGATCCGCTCGGCGGCATGAACAATCTCGATCGGCAAATCGCCGATGGAATCGTGAGACGCAAGTTCGCGCTCGACCGCGGAACCATCGCCGACGAGAAGAACCCGATGACCATACTGCCTGGCTGCATGAATCGCGCCCTCGACTTCAGGCACCGGGGCTTTATCGCCCCCCATCGCGTCTACTGCAATGGTGACCATTTGGCGGGGGATGTGTACGTCAATTACTCCGTTGTGGTCTCAATCACTTCACGGCCTTTGTACTGGCCGCAGTGAGGGCAGACGCGGTGTGGAACTTTCGGTTCATGGCAGTTCGGGCACTCGGCGTGCGCCGGCCTGCTGAGGGCATCATGAGCGCGGCGGGTCTGTGTGCGCGCGTTGGAGTGTCTTCGTTTCGGATTCGGCATGGTTTTTCTTAGTCCTTAATATCTCTTAAATGTGCAAATCTTTCAAAGCCATCCACCGGTCGTCGCCCGATGGCGGCTGGCAGGAGCAATTCGTCTCGTTCCGGTTCGATCCGCAAACGGGGCAGATACCTTTGCAGGAATCGCTGCAAACTCGCTGCATGGGAAGCTGCAACAACACCTGCTCCCTCACGATATCTTCCAGCTCGAGGCCGGGCAATTCATAGAATCCCATTTCCGCCTCGCCCTCGTCGATGGCCTTTTCGTCTTCCCCCGCGCCGGATTCGAGCGGCCGATAGAAAAGATCGAAAGGCGCGTCCAGATGAAACACCGCGCGCCCGAGGCAGCGGTCGCACTCGGTTTCAAGATCAGTCTGGATCCGCCCCGTGACGCGAACTTCGCCGCCTGTATCCGGCAGCAGTTCAGCAACTCCCTGGGCTGTCAGCGGACCCTTCTGGAGCACGGCAGGGTCTGAAAAATCAAATCCATTGGGCTCCCACGTCTCCGCAAAAGCTATCTTGCGGACTTCCATCTCCTTAATACTCAGCAACATGGCTATGGCCTGGGAATGCTTAATTGTAGCACGCAGCGGTGAAAATCATCACCGTTGTCGGACACGTTGTCAACCATGGTTGTCAATCTGCGCGGAGTTGGCAATCCCGGTGTCCGGGCGGGAAGGTGAACAGCCCTGGGCTAATACTTTTGGTGAAACTCACCCGGCTCGGTTCAAAGCTTTACTCCAGCGAGGAGAACGATGCCTGCAATGACCTTTTACGGCAGAAACAACGAGTGAAGGTTTATCCGTCGCACTCGTCTTACACTGTTCTCGACGGTAAGGCTTTTGGAAACTTTGGAGCGGGAGACGAGAATCGAACTCGCAACCAACAGCTTGGAAGGCTGTGACTCTACCATTGAGTTACTCCCGCTTTGGAATCAGTGATTTAGCGACTTCCTGCGGCCTCTGCACAGTGGCATGCGAGAGAGCGATGCGGGAAGATTTCCTATACGGAGAGTATACCTTAAGGGAGAAGTGTCCCGGCTCGATTTACCACGAGCCGCGCTCACTCATAACGCAACGCGACCGCAGGATCGACCCGCGTGGCCCGCCGCGCCGGCACATAACACGCGGCCAGCGCCACCACGCAGAACAAAATCGCCACTCCGCAAAACGTCGGTCCATCGGTGGGCTTGACCTCGAAGAGCAGGCTCGACATCAGGCGCGTCAGGCCCAGCGCGCAGACGATTCCGGCCGTGACGCCGGCAAGCGCCAGCTTCGACCCCTGAATCAGAACCATTCGCAGCACGCTACGCCGTTGCGCGCCAAGTGCGATGCGAATTCCCAGCTCTGCGGTTCTCTGTTCGACGGAACAAGCGATCAGCGTATACAAACCGAGCAGCGACAAAAAGAGCGCCGCGCCCGCGAAGGCCGTCAGGAGAAACGTCTGGAAACGCCGCTCCGCCGTGGCCTGGGACAGCACTTCATTCATGGTGCGGACATCGGCGACCGTGATGGCGGGATCGATTTTCCCCATGGCGGCGCGCACGACCGCGGCCATTTGCTCCGGCGCAAGGCTGGTGCGCAAGGCGAGATACACCGACCTGACGCTGATTTGCCACAGGGGCGCGTAGAACTGCATGGGCGGCTGCTTTTCGAGACCCATATAACGGATATCGTTCACAACGCCGACGATGGTCCACCAGGGGGAGGAGAGGTCCTCCGAGTGGATGCGCTTCCCCAGAGCGCTCTCGCCAGGAAAGTATTTTTGCGCAAAACCGCGGCTCACGATTGCGACCGGCGGGCGGCCGGCCAGATCGGCATCGGTGAAATTCCTGCCATCGACAAGAGATACGCCCATGGCTGCGAAATAGCGCGGAGTAATTGAGCGGGATTCAAAAGATATTTTCCTGTTGTAGGCGTGCCCCTCGACTTGCAGCAGGCTGAGCGATTCTCCACCGCTGAGCGGCTGGTTATTGATCATGCCGGCCGCTTCCACTCCCGGCATATTGGCGGTCTTGGCCAGAAGGTCGCGAAAGAAAACCTGCTGCTGCTCCGGTTGCCCGTACCTCTCGTCGAGTTGGATGTGCATCGTGACCGTCGACGCGGGGGTAAACCCTTTATCGACCGACCACAGTTTCAAATAGCTGCGAATCAGCAATCCGGCGCCTGCCAGCAGCACGAAGGTAAGGGCTACCTCGGCAATGGTCAGTCCGCGGCGGACACCGCCGGATCGGCCTTTCACGCTCCGGCCGCCGGAGCTCTTCAGCATTTCGTTCAAATCGCGACGCGAGATGGAAAGCGCGGGAAACAATCCGGCCGCCAGCACCGTCGCGAGCACCGCGCAGATGGCAAATAACAACACACGCCAGTCGATCGAAGCTTCCTCAAGCCGCGGGATATTCACCGGGTGGAAACGTATCAACAGCCTGATCGAAACGACTGCGGTGGAAACTCCGATCAGCGCGCCCGCGCCGGCCAGGATGAAAGACTCCGTCACCAGCTGCCGGACCAGGCGCAACCGCGGAGCGCCGAACGCCGTGCGTACGCCAACTTCGAACGTCCTCGCATTCGCTCGCACGAGCACGAGGCTCGCGACGTTGGTGCATGCGATCAGCAGCACCAGCAGCACCGCCCCCATGAATATGAACAGGACGCCCCGCGATGCGCCGATAACCGTGATATCCAGCGGCCGGACGACAGCTTTGGAGGAGCCCCGCATCCATGGCGGGCGCAATGGATCGAGCCGCGCGGCTATCGCGCCAAGCTCCGCCTGGGCCTGCTGCGAAGGCACGCCTTCGCGCAATCTTCCGATGGCGTTGCCTGAATTGTTGTCGCGCGCCGCTTTCTGTTCGGGCGTCATCGCCCAGGGAATCCAGAGGTCGGTCGTCTTACCGATCGTTTCCAGATTCTCGGTCCCATGCGGAAAGGCGAAACCCGGAGGCATGATGCCGATGACCCGGTAGCGCTCCCTGTCGAGGAGTAATTCCCTCCCGGGCGCGTTGCGATCGCCGCCGAATTGGGACTGCCACAATTTGTGGCTGATCACGGTCACATACTTGTGCCCGGGCTGATCGTCATCGGGCCCGATGGCGCGGCCGAGTTGCGGAGCGATCCCGAGAACCGAGAAGAATTCCCCGGTGACCCGGGAAGCGCCGACACGGACGTTCGCGCTCGAAAGGTTCACGCCGCCAGGGCGAAACAGGGCCAGCCCGGAAAGAGAGCGGCTTTCTTTTTTCAGCTCGTAGAAGTCTTCATTGAACGGCGCCCAGGCTTCGAGCGGCACACCGGGAATAGCCGGATTGGGCTCATAGAGAAAAACCAGCTTTTGCGGATCCGGATAGGGAAGCGCGCGCAGCAGCGCCGCATTCACGATACTGAATACCGCGGTGGTCGAGCCGATTCCGAGCGCCACAGTCATCACGGCCAGCAACGTGAAACCAGGACTCCGGCGCAGCATTCGGAGCCCGAACCTTACGTCGCGAAACAGAGACTCGATCAGCGCGGCGCCGCGCGCGTCGCGGCAAGCATCTTTAATCTGTTCGATGCCCCCGAATTCAAGCTGTGCGCGCCGCCGGGCCTCGTCTGGAGAGATGCCTGTCTCGATCAGGTATTCGGCATGATCGGCCATGTGCAGCCGAAGCTCGGCATCCATTTCGCGCTCCATGCGCGAGCGCCCCAGCGTCGCCTGCAACCAGGAATAGAGGCGGGCCGCCATCGTCACCGCTACACTTCTCCCTTTGTCGTGCGCAGAATATCGGCCATCAGCCCAGCCATCTGATTCCACTTCTCTGCTTCCGCATGAAGCTGCCGTTTGCCGGCCGGAGTGAGGCGGTAATATTTTGCCTTGCGATTGTTGTCCGACTCGCCCCACTCGCTTGTGATCAAGCCCTGATGTTCCAGACGATAGAGGGCGGGGTAGAGAGAGCCCTGCTGAATCTCCAGCCGTTCTTTCGAAATCTGCTGAATCCGCAACAAAACCCCATATCCATGCAGCGGACCCAGCGAAACCGCCTTGAGGATGAGCAGGTCGAGCGTGCCTTGCAGAAGGTCCATTTTTTCAGACATTTCAGCTCTCCTCGACGAACCAGGTGTTTGCGATTCTTACCATCGGAATCCCTGACGCCATGCAGGGCAGATTGTTAATCTGCGGCCGATTGCCGGCGGCCCACAGACAAACGAATAAAATCGCCCGGTCATCGACCTCGGGAAAACTATAACAAGCCGTCACCTAGACCGTCAAGGAGAAAGCCCGATCTGAGAAGATGAAGCTCGCATGAAAGTGGCAACCTGGAACGTGAATTCCATCCGCCGGCGTTTGCCGTTGCTGGTCGAGTGGCTGGTGCAAAACCAGCCTGACGTGATGTGCCTGCAGGAAACGAAAGTGCAGGACAGCGATTTTCCCCTCGACTCTCTCAGCGCCGCCGGATACCACGTTACCTTTCGCGGCGAGAAAGCTTACAACGGCGTGGCGACGCTGACCCGCGGCACGCCCGAAGCGGTGTCCCACGGCTTCTGCGAGGGCCCGGACAGCGAGGATGCGCGAGTCCTCGAAGTAGTCGTGGCCGGCATTCCGATCCTGAACACCTACGTGCCGCAGGGATTCAAGGTCGGCTCCGAGAAATATGCGTACAAGCTGGAATGGTTCCGGCGGCTTCGCCAATATTTCGAGACGCGGCACGATCCCGCAAAGCCCATTCTCTGGACCGGCGATATGAACGTCGCGCCCGAACCGATCGACGTCTATCATCCCGATCGCAGAGCCAACGACCCTGACTTCCACATCGCTGCGCGCGACGCCTACAAGCAAGCCGTTGCGTGGGGATTTGTCGACGTCTTCCGGAAGCTGCATCCCGAGAAGCTGCAGTACACCTACTGGGATTACTTCCGCCGCGCCTTCGAGAACAACTGGGGATGGCGCATCGATCACATAATGGTGACGCCGCCGCTTGCAGAAGCCTGCCGAACCGTTGAAGTGGATATGGACATGCGCCGGGGCAAGGACGCCTCCGACCACACCATCGTGCGGGCTGAGTTCGACTGGAAGTAGTCAGGCATTCGCTCAGTGCCTTACACTCAAAATGTGGCGGCTAATCTCCTGCCCGCGGCCGCGGCAGCCGGCGAGGTGGCCGACCGCTCCGGTGTCCGCGAGGCGCTGCAGTGGTTCACGCGCGAGAAGCAATGGGTCAACGAGATCCACCTGCAGCTGTGCCGCGTCCCGGCGCCTACTTTTCTCGAACAGGAGCGCGCTGAGTGGATGGCTGCCCAGTTCCGCGCTATCGGCTGGCACGTCGGCATCGATCGCGCCGGCAATGTGCTCGCATCGCTCCATGCCGATCCCGAAGGCCCGCTGGTCGCTTTGACCGCGCACCTCGACACCGTCATCGCGCCGCGTAACAAAGAGGACGTTTCCATCGACCGCGAGGGCGATCTGCGCGGCCCCGGCGTTTCCGACAATGGCGCCGGCCTCGCCGCGCTGCTGGCTGTCGCGAGGGCCATCAAATCCGTCCCCGGATCGAGGGATCTCTGGAACGGTCTTCTGCTGATTGCCAACGTGGGTGAGGAAGGCGAAGGTGACCTCTGCGGTATCCGGCATATCTGCAGCCAGCGTGAGCTCGTTCAACGGATCCGCGCCTTCGTGGTGCTCGACGGCGCCGCTACCGACCACATCACAACGCAGGCCCTCGGCAGCCGCCGCTTCGAGATTGTCATCACGGGCGCAGGCGGTCACAGCTGGAGCGATTTCGGAATCGGCAACCCGGTTCACACGCTCAGCCGTGCCATTTCGCTCTTTGTCGATCAGCGCCCTGTCGACCCGCGCGCGACCCCGAAAGTGTCCGTCAACGTCGGTATCGTGGAGGGCGGTGTCAGCATCAATGCGATCCCGGCGAGCGCGCGCGCCAGAATCGACATACGCTCCGAGAGCAACGAGAAGATCGATCAGCTCGTGACCGCTCTCCACAACGCCGTGGCCAAAGCCGAGGATGTCGAGAACTCCCGCGCCGCCGGGTCGAAAGTGGCCGCCCGCATCCGCGAAATCGGCAGCCGGCCCGCTGCCCGCCTTCCCAGCGATGCGCCGATCGTCGCGCGGATTCGTTCCGTCGATGCGCACCTCGGAATTCGTTCGCGCCTCGATTGTGCCTCCACAGATGCCAACATTCCGCTCTCCATCGGAATTCCCGCCGTGTGCATCGGCGCCGGGGGGCAGGGAGGCGGCGCCCACACGACGGCTGAATGGTATCGTTCCGGCGGCCGCGATCTCGGTCTGAAGCGGGTTCTGCTGACCCTCGCGCTACTCCTTGAGGAAGCCGGATGACTGCACGGCCTCATGAATAGAGGGTGCGTTCAGGTTTTGTGTCTTCAGAGGTGGTGTCTGCCGGCAGGGCAAACGCCTGCCTCACATTTACCCCGCGGCCAGAGGTTCGAGGGGCGGGCCGCAAACCGGGCGGCCACTTGAGATGAAGCCCAAACGCCTGCGCGCCGAACTCTCGCTGATCGGCGTCACCATCATCTGGGGCACCACGTTTGTTGTCGTCAAATCCGCCCTCGCCGATGTCTCCACGTTCGTTTTCCTGACTCTTCGCTTCTGGGTGGCGGCCCTGACCCTCATCCTCATTTACCGCCATGCGTTCCGGAAAAAAGGCGTCGCGGCCGGAATCTTCGCCGGCAGCCTTCTCTTTGCGGCCTATGTATTTCAAACGCTTGGGCTTGAGCTCACCACCCCCTCCAAATCCGCATTTCTGACCGGATTGTCGATTCCTTTGGTACCTTTTGTCAGCTCCATCGTCTATAAGGTCAGGCCGCGTCCGCTGGAGGTTGCAGGCATCCTGATCGCCTCAACCGGAATGGCGTTGATGACAACGTCATCGTTCTCCGAGTTGCTAAAAGGGATGACTCGCGGGGACGTGCTCAGCCTGTTCTGTGCTGTAACGTTCGCTATTCATATTGTGTTCATCGGCCATTACTCACAACGGCATGGATTTGAATCGATCGCAGTCGTCCAGATCGCCACAGCGGCTGTTCTGGGCTCGCTTCTTTTCCGTTTCGCCGAACCGGTTCGATTCCATCTCACGCCCGGTGTGGCAGCAGCCGTGCTCATAACGGGTTTACTGGCGACCGCGCTGGCATTTACGACACAAGCATGGGCTCAGCAATATACTTCGTCCACCCGAGCCGCTCTTATCTTCGCTCTGGAACCGCCGGTCGCATGGCTAACGTCTTACGCGCTGACAGGCGAAAAGATGATGAGTCGCGGTAAAGTAGGAGCCGGAATGATTTTAGCGGGGATACTCGCGGTCGAACTCAAACGCGCGGCGAGGCCTGTATGACCGGCCTAAAGCAGGCACGTATGAAACGATCCCTTCTGTTGCAGCATCTCAATTACTTGGGCGGACCGGTTTGTTTTTCCTCTCGCCACGCCGCCATTCAGGAGCATGTAAACCATGAGTTTTTACGATAAAGTGCGGCGACAGAAATTCCTGTCGTTCACTCTGATATTGTTCACGCTGTCGGTTGGCATCGTAATCGGCACCCTCGTCCAAACCGGCGCCAAAGCCGCCAAGGAACAAACCGCCGCTCCGGATGCCACGCCTCTTGCCATCCCCAGCCCCGTTCAAACCGAAAACGACTTCACGCGGGTAGCCAAGCTGCTCGAACCCTCGGTCGTCAATATCTCGACCGAGTACATTCCCAAAACCAATACCCAGACCAAAGCGACTCCCTTGCCGCGCCGCCGCCAACAGCAGCAGCAGCCCGACGATGACGACGACAACAACAACGCTCCCGGCGGCGGGGGCGGCAACCTGCAGGATTTCTTCCAGCGTTTCTTCGGCGGCCCCGGCGGCCAGTTCCAGCCTGAACAGCCGGAAGACCAGCGCACCGCGAGCCTCGGCTCCGGCGTCATCGTGGATAAGAACGGCTACATCCTGACCAATAACCATGTAGTCGAAAAGGCAACAAAGATCACCGTCAAGTTCATGAACGATGAGAAGGAATATCCCGCGACCGTGATCGGCACCGATTCCGATACCGATCTCGCGGTCGTTCACGTCGATCGCAAGAATCTGACAGCCGCGAAGATAGGCAACTCCGACGCCCTCCAGGTCGGCGACTGGTCGGTAGCCATCGGCTCACCGTTCGGATTCCAGGCCACCGTGACGGCCGGCATAGTCAGCGCGGTCGGACGCGACATCCCGGGTGACAACAAATCCTTCCAGCACTTCATCCAGACCGACGCCGCCATCAACCCCGGTAACAGCGGCGGCCCGCTTGCCAACATCAAAGGTGAAGTGATCGGGATCAACACCATGATCGCCAGCCGCAGCGGCGGCTATCAGGGCATCGGGTTCGCGATGCCGATTAATACCGGCGTGAAGATTTACAACCAGATCATTCGGACCGGCCATGTTACCCGCGGCTCGGTCGGGATCCGCTTCCGTGAATATCCCAACAATGAGAGCCTGCTCAAGGTATATGGCGCCGATCGCGGCGGCGTGTTCGTGGATTCGATTGAGCCCGAGGGACCGGCCGATAAGGCTGGTATGAAGCCGCAGGATGTCGTCGTCTCCATCAACGGCAAGCCGGTGACCAAGGGTCAGGATTTGATTGACATCGTTGCCGACAGCCCTGTTGGATCCGACCTGAAGGTCGGCATCATTCGCGACAAGAAACCCATGACGCTGACCATCGTCGTTGGCGACCGCACCAAGATTTTCGCCAAGGAGTATGGCGGAGCGCCGTCGGACCAGCCCGAAGCGCCTCCGGGAGCGACGCAGATGAAGTTCGGCATGTCCGTTCAGCCGCTGCGTCCCACCGACCGCGAGAACCTGGGTTACAAGGGAATGGGCGGTGTTCTCGTAGCGTCCACCGAGCCAGGCTCTTTCGCCGAGACCATTGGTCTTGAGAAGGGCGACATCATCGTCGAGTTGAACCGCGAAAAGGTCAACGGCCCCGAGGATATCCGCCGGATTCAAGCCACTCTGAAGCCCGGTCAGCCGGTGGCGTTCCAGGTCATGCGGCAGGCGCAGGGTCCGCGCGGTGGCGGCGAATGGCAGTCGTTCTTTGCCGCCGGCGAGGTGCCGAACCAGTAACCCCCGCTCCATCGATCGCGTAGAATAAACGGGGGGCATGCCAATGCCCCCTTTTTATTGGACTCATGAAATACGCCCTGACTCTTTTTCTGTTCACGGTATTGGCGACTTCCCTTGCCCTGCCGCAAGCGCCAGCTGCCAGCACGGCCAGGAAGAAAACTCCGACAAAAGCCGCTCCCGCGACAAAGAAAACGGCCGTTTCAACGAAGAAAGCGAAGTCCTCCAAAAAGCCTGTAGTCGCGGCCACATCGCGCAATCGCCAGTTGACTCCCACCCCTGAGCGCTACAAGGAAATCCAGCAGGCGCTCGCCGACAAAGGCTACCTCAAGTCGGAGCCGAATGGCGTCTGGGACACTGAATCCACCGATGCTCTGCGACAGTTTCAGACCGATAAAAACCTGAGCCCGACAGGCAAGATCAGCGCCGCCTCGCTCATCGACCTGGGCCTCGGCCCAAAGACGGGCGAGACCTCTCTCGATACATCGTCGGTCCCGAGCGAGCCGCCATCGGCGCAGAACTGACTCTGTGGCAGGATTGGCAACCTGCGGCGGATTGGCAATGGTCCGCGGACTCCTGACAGGCCCTGCGTTATATAGTGGTTTCGCGGGGAAACTACGTGCCTGCCGTGCACGTCTGATTAAGGAGATTACGATGCGTTGTTTTATTCTTTTTTCCGTGCTTTCCGCCACATTCTGTTCCCTCGCAAACGCCGCCGACCTCTCCCCGGATGAAATCATCCAGAAGTTCGCGGCCAAAGAAGCCGAGTTTCGTAAAGCCCGCGAGCAATACACCTATCGCCAGTCCGTCAAGATGGAAGAACTCGACGCCAACGGCAACGTGCAAGGCAAGTGGGAGATCAACTCCGACATCATTTTTGGACCCAACAAGCAGCGCGAAGAAAAAGTAATCTACGCGCCCATGAATACCCTGCACCTCATCCTGACCCCGCAGGATGAACAGGATCTCCGCAGCGTGCAGCCCTTCGTTCTCACCACCGACGATGTCGGCAAGTACGATATCCACTACCTCGGCAAAGAGAAAGTGGATGAGATCGATTGCTATAAATTCACCGTCAAGCCGAAGACGATGCTCAAAGGCGAGCGTTATTTCGAAGGCGACATCTGGGTTGACGATCGCGACCTGCAGATCGTGAAGACCTACGGCAAGGGCGTCGGTCTCCTTAAGAGAGGCGAGGACAATCAGTTCCCCCGCTTTGAAACCTATCGCCAACAGATCGACGGAAAATACTGGTTCCCCACCTACACGCGCGCCGACGACACCCTCCACTTCAAGGATTCGTCGCAGCGCATTCACATGGTCGTGAAGTACGAGAACTACAAACGGTTCGGCGCCGACACCAACATCACGTTCGGGGACGAAGTGCCCGATTCAAAGGCTCCCGCGACGCAAAAGAAGTAGCGTGTTAGCATCGGCATTCATGTCAGCTACCAGAATTACTGTGAACAACGACGGCTCTGTCCGCATCGAGGGCGATTTCGAGATTCTCGACCCGGCCGGGCAGCCTTTCGGCCTCGCCGGCCGTACCGTGATCGGACTCTGCCGTTGCGGCCAGTCCCAGAACAAGCCCTTCTGCGATGGCTCCCACGCCCGCACCGGATTTCAGGACAAGGTCGTTGCCCGCGATCTTCCCGCGCCCAAGCCCAAAGTCTGAAGAGCGCCCACCCCGGCGCGCCTCCAGCGAATTCATCCCCTCAACCGGCTCCGGCTACAAATGCTTCCAGCGAAGTAGCGGCCCAAAGCGAGCGAAATCAGTGTCTGCCGTCACCCACTCGCAGCCGCTTTCGATTGCGACAGCCGCATGGACGGCGTCCGCTACAAGGTTTCCCTTTAGCTGCATTTCAGTGCAGAGTCGTCGGAAGATCTGCCAATGATCCAATCCTGGCCGGACCACACAGCAATTGGGGCGCTCCAGGAGCGCGTCGATAAACCGAAATGCCTGCGTCGCTGTCGAGGGAGGATCAAATATGCGCCGGTTCGTCGCTATCCGTAGAAAACCATGAAGGACAAGTTCCGAAAGCGCAAAGGGTTCTGGATTGCCGGCCAGGTTCTTTACCCACGTGGCGTAGTGGCCATGCGCCGGAGTCTCTTCCCTGTGGGCGTAAACCAGTACATTCACGTCCGGCATCTGCACGGTTTATTTCCTCCGCCGAGCCGCAAATCCCAGTTCGTCGTCAAGAGCATCGAGAGCCGACGTCCGATCCAGATCCAGTTCAGGATTTACCAGCTTCCCTGCCACCGTATGCAAACGGAATGGTGTTGAGCGTCCGGACGGGTTTTGGGCTGTATATATCCGCAGTGCGTCTTCCAACAGGGCGCTCAACGTCACGCCGCGTTCGGCCGCACGCCGCCTGGCGCTTTTCAGGACAGGTTCGGAAAGATTTACAGTCGTCCTCATAACATCAGGATATCACTCGTGATGCTTATCGCATCTCCAGATGATGCGATAAGCATCACCGCTCCCGATTCGGACCTGCCAATTCGAAGCCGACCTTTGTGTGTGCGGGGCCGCTACTCCCCCGCCTGCGTC
The DNA here is from genome assembly GCA_036272235.1 of Bryobacteraceae bacterium. Taxonomy (GTDB): domain Bacteria; phylum Acidobacteriota; class Terriglobia; order Bryobacterales; family Bryobacteraceae; genus BOG-234. Next base: position 30,087 of record DATAZF010000237.1, read on the forward strand.
GACAAAACTCCATCCCGGAACAATCCCAGCCCCGTGATAATCGGCGTCTGCGTTTCCTCGAATGAAACCACCGATTCCTCCGCGTTGATCTCAACCGTGATCCACCATCGCACCGTGGCGACAACGCCCACCAGACATGCGAGAATTTCCGCATACAGAACCGGCTCGTCAAGCGCGCGCCGCTCGAGTGCGCCGCCTTCATAGACCAGCAACTGCAGCAGAAACGAATAAGCCACAAATGCCACGCGCGCGAAGGCCTGCCCCGGCAGCCACGAGCATGTGAACGGCAGCTTTTGAAAACGATAAAGGGCAAGCTCAACGACAACGGCGCCGAGAAGGCCCAGCAGGATCACATGCTCCAGCGCCGCCCGCCAGGGCCAGCTATATAGAAAGATCGCGGCCGAAACGCCCCACGCGGGAACCCATGCGAGCAGATAGAGAGACCGCCGCGCCGCCGATACGCATTGCCCGCCGCCGCGAATCGGCATCACGCGAAAGATCCAGTTGGCGCGCGGGTTGACTGGGATTGCGAACACCATACGGGTCCCGATAATCCAGAAGCACAACATCACGACGCTCGACATCATGAGCGGGGCATTTACACCCGCGGTCATCTGGCGCTGCGCTCTCGGGTCCTTCAGGAATGCGATCACGATCGTAAACGCGATTCCCAGATAAAACGCGAGAATGACGCGATGCTGGCGGCTGCGCGAGAGCGCCCGGATACTGAACTGTACGATCGCGGTTTCGACCGCGCTCCCAAATGCCGGCAACCACCGCAAGCCTCGGATGCCTGGCGCAATATCGGGCTCTTCCACGACTTTGCGCAGCGTGCGGAAGTAGGAGAGAGCATATGCGACGGCCGTTGTCGACATCGCAATCGCAAGTCCGATCCAGGCACGACGAGCCAGCGGCGCCGTGGCCGGCGAAAGGGTTCCGTTCAGTTGTTGGAAGAGGCCGAGGAACCAGTAAGACGGCAGCACCGCGAGAAGCTTTTGATTGCGTGGGGCAAGGAGCGCTGCGGGCGACGCGAGAGCCGGCTGCAGCAAATACACGCTCAGGAACGTCACGAACGAGCCCAACTGCAGAAAGGACGACAGCCGCAGAAAAATCCGGCGCGGCAGCAGCGCCGCCACTCCCTGGATGCTCAACACGGAACAGAAGAGGAACGTGCCGGCGGCGAGCATCGTGATCCAGTAGGCGACGAAGGTGCGGCGGACGAACGGCAGCGCCATTTCGAGGAAGCTGGGATTCGCGGAACTGAGCGTCAACGGCCAGGTCAGCCCCGGTCCAGCGTTCAGTACGACCACCGCGAGCGCCAGCCCACTCGCGACTGCCGCGACCCTGGCCAAAAAGAACGTCCGCGTGCGGACCGGCAAAGCGGCGAGAACAAGTACATCACGCCGGTCGGGAAAGGTCGAATCCCAGCTCAGTACCGCGAAGAGTCCTACCACCAGCATCGTCGTCGAGATCAAAAAATGTTCGAGACTCATGCTGAAGATCTCGAACGCGGCCGCCGGCATGCCGCGGTGGTCGAACAACAGCCCCCCGAGCCCGAGTCCCACGCTGTACATGGTGAGGACCGTGGCGATTTGGCCGAGCAGCTTATTGGCGTCCCCGTGCGCGTCGGGCGAGAGCAACTCGAGATCGACCAGCCGGAAGAGGAACTCGCGATAGAGAACGCGGAACTGAAGTTTCGACATGGCGTTTCAGGCCTGGATCAGGTCCGCGATCTCACGCGAGATGGCGTCGGTGTCCTGTTCGACGGCGAGCTGCGAGAAAATTCCTTCGAGCGTCGGGACCGCCATAAGCGCCCGGAGGCGTTCGATCGAATCATCCGCCACGATCTTGCCTCGATGCAGGATCACCACGTGCGAGCACACCCGTTCCACCGTCTCGAGCTCATGCGAGCTGAAGAGCACCACTTTGCCGCGCGCCGCCAGTTCCTGAATCAGGCTGCGCAGCACCAGTCCCGTGCCGACATCGAGCCCTGAGAAAGGTTCGTCGAGCAGAATCAACTCCGGATTATGCAGCAGTGCCGCCGAGAGCAGCACCTTCTGGCGCATGCCTTTCGAGTAGGCCGAGATCGGCGCATGCCGGTCGCTGTGAAGGGTGAAGAGGCGAAGCAATCCGTCGATGCGATCCGCCGTCTCGCGCGTGGGCAGATTGCGCAGCTGGCCCACCATGACAAGATATTCGAGGCCGCTCAGATGGGTGTAGAGGTGGGGCTCCTCCGGCACATAACCCATGCGCTGCTTCCAGGCAATCAAGTCCTGCTGGATCGGAACGCCCCGAAACAGGATGTCTCCCGATGTCGCTTCGATGAGCCCCGTGATCATCTTCATCGTCGTGGATTTGCCCGAGCCGTTTGGCCCCAGATATCCCGTGATCTCGCCCGCGCGGGCCGAGAAGGTGACATCGGCAACAGCGGGGATGCCGAGGAAGTGTTTCGAAACGTGGCGGAGTTCGAGCATGGCTCACCCTATGTAGCTATCTACAATCAATCGACGCTAGCATACTACATAGGGTAAAGTTAAGCAATGGCGGGCGAGGCCAAACTCTCACACACTGCGGCGATGATCCTGCATACGATCGATGCGGGTTTTGGCTACGGCTTCAGCATCATGGAGACGACGGGTCTGCCCAGCGGCACGGTTTACCCGGCCATGCGGCGGCTGGAGCGCGACGAACTGATCGCCTCCCAGTGGGAAAAGCAATCGATTGCGGATACCGAACAGCGTCCCCCACGCAAATACTACAAGCTGACGCGGTCCGGCAAAGCGACGTTGAAGGCGGCACAGGAACGCTATCCGCTGCTGGTCAGGCTTGTCCCTGAGAGGAAGGCCGAGCACGCATGAACGTCTTTGCGCCCTTTCATTCGGAACGAATGCACGTGGCGCTCCTCCACGCCATTGCGCGACTGGCGCCTGAGGCACGGCGCGAAGAGTGGCTCGCCGAATGGAGAACGGAACTCTGGCACGCGTGGCACGCTCCCTCGCCCCGTCCGGAGGCGATAACCGCCTTCTGCCTCGGCGCTTACCGGGACGCGCTCTGGCTCCGGAACAACAATCCTCTGCCGCGATTTTCCGGACCGCTTCGCATTGACGATCGGCCGGACTTTCCCGACCCGCCGCCGCTCGCGGAAAGCCGCTTCCTCGAATCTCCCGCCAGTTGCCTCATGTTGCTCGGATTTCCCGCTGCGATCTGCATCGTGCTTAGCTTGCTGCTGTCAACAAGCCGTCACGCCGGCGCTCCGCCCTTCAGCGCTCCGCCCTTCAGCGCTTTTCTGGTCGTTTTCGCTGTCTCGTGGCTAATCGTGCCGGTCACGACGAGGGTGTCCCTTGGGGACTATCCGTCGAACTCCGCATGGCCGCGGCGCTGGATCTTTTTCGCCGCCAAGATTGCCTTAATTGTGCCGAGCGTGGTTTTGGGGGCCTTCGTCATCGCGAGTTTCGGCGACAGTTCGCAAGTCCCGATCTGGCCCCAGTGTGCAATCTGGATCGATTTCTGGGCAGGGCACGCGGCAATTCGCTGGGCCTTGTCCGACCAGCGGCAGCGATGCCCGATGTGTCTGCGGCGGTTGGCGCATCCGGTGCGCATGGGAGATCATTCACGGATCCTGCTCGAATGGAACGGCACAGAACTGATGTGCCTGCGAGGCCACGGAATGCTTCATGTGCCCGAAGAGCCCGCGGTCTGGTTCAGCAAACCGCGGTGGCTCCAGTTCGATCCCTCCTGGAGCCGGCTATTTCCTACCCCGAAGGCTTAGCAGCCTTTGGCAGAAACCGCTCCTGTGCGATCGCGGCGCGATAAATCCTACCGAATAATACCGAGCCGCGCACGCAAGTAAGCGGTGTTTTCCGAACCTCTGCGACGGGCTGGTAGTTTAGCGGTATGCCCGCCTCCGATGCAGTCAATCTCGCGCTCTGGGCCGCGATCGATCAAAGGCGTCTGCTTCGACTGACTTACAAGGGCAGGGACCGCATCGTCGAGCCTCACGATTACGGCATCCACCATGGTGTCAACAAGCTGTTCGCATACCAGATCGGCGGCTCCAGCAGCCAGAAGCTTCCGAACTGGCGCTGGCTCGAAGAGAATCTAATCGCAGATCTCGAGGTTCTCGATCAAACTTTTCCCGGCGGACGCGCCACTCCCACCGGCAAACATCAACAATGGGATAAGTTATTTATCCGCGTGAAGCCGGCCACTGCTTAGCCGTCAACACTGGGTGGCCGTGTTTGTGCCGATTGCGAACCCGCGCCGCGGCCCTGGTAAATTTTGACACGGATTTCATTGCAGAGGACTTTGCCATACACGCCCTTCGACGTGTTTTCTTCACCACGTTACGGAAGTCCTCCCGACAGCAAAAAGCCGCCGGTATTACCCGGCGGCTTTCCGATTAGAACCAATCAGTGACTAATCGCCGAAGCTGCCGACTTCCTTCGGTTCTTCCTTTTTCGCCGCAGCCGGCTTGATGCCGCCCAGCATATTCACCGGCACAAATCCGGGCTCGATCGGCTTTTCTTTCAGAACCACTTCGCGATAAAGCTTCGCCATCTTCGCATCTTCGCCGGCCTTCATTGCCATCTCCATATTCCGCTTGCGCAACTTCTCTTCGCGCGCGGTCTTGGCGATTCCCTGGCTGTCGAGATCGTGCTGGATGTCAGCATTCACCGCATCCATGTTGAGCACCAGCGAGTGATCCTTCGAAGGCAGGTTGACGCTCTTGCCGCCCGCGATGATCTCGTGACGCCCCTTCTCCTCGTACCACTTGGTGAGCGTCGCCGTCATATGCATCTTCTCGATGATGTTCCGCCAGCCCACGCCCGTGTTGTACGCGCAGAAGCTGATCTCGCCTTCCTGCGTTGCGTAAGGGATGATGCACTGCTCGGTCCGCCGGAAGTCGTAGTTGAAGAGATCCTGGAACCACATGCCCGCGATGAACAGGAAATTCCAGCGGTCCTTGCGGCGCTTTTCGATGTCTTCGAAGGTCCGGTCGCCGGTGACTTTACCGTAGTTGCGGCCGGTCGCGCCGAAGCATTTGTCGAACTTCTGCAGCAGGTCGGTCAGCTTGAACGTGCTCGGCGCCTGCATTGGATCGTAGTTACGCAGCAGCGCCAGCGCCACGCCAACTACCGACATCTTCTTCCCGCGTGCGGCGTCGTTTACGCAGGCCACATCCTTCGCCAGTTGCTCCGCATTCAGGAACGCCGTCACCGGCCGGAACTCCTTCGTTTCCTTGTCGATCATCACGGCCATGCCGATCCCGCAGTTCGGATGGCAACCGCAGCTCAGCTGGCCCCAGTCCGACTCCGGTCCATGGATCAGATCCGCCCAATCCGAGAACGTGCTCATGAACGAAATCGGGAACCAGTCGCGCGCCGGAACACCCATGCCGACCTGGTTCTTCACGTCGTGCGCAAGATGTGACAGTGTGTACCGCTGGGCCGTGCGGCGCTCGTCGGTGACTTCCTCATCGCGTCCGGTGAATGAAACCGGCTGGAACGAAAGGAACGAAATTTTCTTGGGATTATCCAGCGCGAACTTGATCACCGCGCCGACCTGTTCGTTGTTCACGCCATTGATGATCGTGATCACCGGGACGATGTCAACGCCGTTCGAGTGCAGATTCTCGATCGCCCGCAGCTTCACGTCGAACAGATTGCCCACCGCGCGATGCGAATTCGCCGCGTTGCCGATGCCGTCGAACTGCAGATACGCGTACCGTAGCCCGGCCTCCGCCGCTTTACGGCAGAATTCCGGACTCTTCGCGAACTCGATTCCGTTCGTCGCTGCCTGCACGCTGTTGTAACCGACCTTGCGCGCGTACTTCACAGCGTCGAGAAAGAACGGCGAGAGCGTCGGCTCGCCGCCTGAGAACTGCACAGACATCTGGCGTCTTGGCTTGATCGAGATCGCGTTGTCGAGCATCGTCTTGATGTCGTCCCACGTCAATTCATGCACGAAACCAACCTGGTTGGCATCCATGAAGCAGGGATCGCACATCATGTTGCAGCGGTTTGTAAGATCGATCGTCAGCACCGACCCGCGCCCGTGCGTCACCGTGCTCGACCCATGATTGTGAAGCTTCTCGTCGTTGTGTGCGCGAATGTCGCGGCCTGGGAAAACCTTTTCGAGGTGATCGAAGAACTCCGTATCGATCGCCATCACGTCTTCGAAGTGCCCGTGGATCGCACAATCCTTCACCATCAGGATCCTGCCGTCGCGGTTGACGATCTGGGCCTTGATCTCGCCCACCTTTTCATTCTTCAGGATCTCGACCGGCAGTTGGCCGTCGACGATCTTGTTGCGGATCTCCGGCACGCACTTCGGACACAGCGAGTCCGTCGTACGCGGCCAGCCCAGCGGCGGCTTCTGCTTCTCCCAGGATTTCAGCAGGGGCTTTTCCGACCACTTCGGCGTGAATGATTTGTTCGGCGCGATCGAGTTGAAGGTGTTGAATACCTTCCAAGCCGCGCCCGCCGCCATCGTGACCGCCTTCTCTGCGTACTTTACCGGTTTGTGCATCGTCTGAATTCTCCTGAGTACCGTTTCAGCTACCTGACTGTAACTATTCAGTTTAGAGTAGTACCAGCGACGGTGCGAGAGCGATATCAAAACAGCGAACGGCGCCGGATTCGGGTCGGACGGCACGCGCCACGATCGAACGGTTTTCTTTATGCCCGGTGAGACCCAGCCGCAGACCATAAATAGCCGTATCGTCCGTCACTTAGCGGCCGAATGCGGCTTCGAGCTGGCGGGCGTTGCGACCGCTGCGCCGCCACCTCATTTTCGCAGATTTCAAGACTGGGTCAACCGCGGACTCGCGGGCGAAATACGCTATCTGACCGACCACCGCGCGGCTATCCGGAACGATCCCGCGCAACTCCTGCCGGGTGTTCGCTCCATCATTTGCGTCGGACTCATTTACAACGGACCCGAACCCTATTCCACCGCCTTCGCCGAACCCGACAGAGCGTGGATCTCCCGCTATGCGTGGGGCAAAGATTATCATGATGTTATTCGCGTAAAACTTGAGAGTCTCCGGTGTAAATTGCTGCAACTGGAACCATTTGATTCGCGCATATGCGTTGATACGGCGCCGCTCCTCGAACGCTCTCTCGCCCACAGCGCCGGCCTTGGCTGGATCGGAAAAAACACCTGTCTCATCAACCAGTCGCTCGGCTCGTGGTTCTTCCTGGGCGAGCTTCTGACGACACTCGATCTCGCCCCGGAGGACACAAGACCGCCTGACCGTTGTGGCACTTGCACCCGCTGCATCGAGGCCTGCCCGACCGCTGCAATCGTACCCTCCCCCGATGGCCGTTTCGAGCTCGACGCCCGGCTCTGCATTTCCTACTTCACGATCGAGCTTCGCTCCGCCATCCCGGAAACCCACCGCCCATCCATGGGCTCGCACACGTTCGGCTGTGACATCTGTCAGGACGTTTGCCCATGGAACCGGCGCGCAGCTCAAACCAGCGAAACCGCCTTCCAGCCCAAAGAATTCGCCCCCGCCCTCGACCGCATGGCCGCTCTCACCGAAACCGAATTCCGCGACATATTCCGCGACACCCCTGTGAGCCGCGCCAAATACCGCGGCTTTCTCGGCAACGTCGCCGTGGCCATGGGCAACGCCGGCCTCGAAAAATTCCGCGAGCCGCTCGAAAAACTCGCCGCCTCTCCGGATCCGCTCATTGCCGACCACGCCCGGTGGGCGCTCAACCAGCTACCTTGATCTGGCCCTGTACCGCTGGCGGTCTTGCCGCCGCGCGCTTACAATGAAAACGCTAGTCTTCCAATAAGAGGTGCACCGATGAAATCGACGATGCTATTTGGATCTACAGCTCTGCTCGGTCTTGCAATCATATTGATCGCCGCCGATGCGCCAGCCCCTGTTACCTACCTTAACCACGACAAAGCCATGGACGTCCTCGTGAAAGGCGGAGCGATCGCCAAAGGCGACGACTACACCGTCAGCGGGGCGCGTCGCGCCAAGGCCGGCCAGGTCGAAGTCCACGAAAAGGAAACGGACATCTTCTATGTCACCGACGGCGAAGCCACCTTCGTCACCGGAGGCACAATGATCGGCGGCAAACTGACCAAAACCGGCCAGTGGCTGGGCACCGAAATCCAGGGCGGGGAAACACACCATCTCAGCAAAGGGGACGTCATCGTCATCCCGGCCGGAACTCCTCACTGGTTCAAGGAAGTTCCGAATTCGATGAGCTATCTGCTGGTCAAAGCCATCAAACCCTAATCCTGAAAATTGCGGAACGCGGCGATAACGGAGGCTGGTCCGCGGGCTGAACAGTTATCTGTGGTTCTGGACACACACTGGTGTCCTGACCGGCGCGGTGACGCGCGTGCGGGTCAAAACAGCAGTTTCAGCGCGAACTGAATCTGGCGCGGGGCGAACGTACTGCGGATCGTCCCGAACGCGGAACTGGTCGTCGTCGCGGTGGGCGGCGAGAAGTTCGTCTTGTTCAGGATGTTGAAGAATTCGCTGCGGAACTGGAGACGAATTCCTTCCTTCACCGCGAAGCTCTTGTTGATTCCTGTATCGAGCTGCCAGAAATCGGGACCGCGGAAGGCGTCGCGTCCGAGATTACCGAAGGGCGCGCTGGCCGGCGGCGTAGTGAACGCGTAGCCGGCGAAGTAGCTGTTCACCAGCTGCCCCTGGCTCTGGTCGATGCCCTGGCCGGAAACGTTGGGGCGCAGGACGGCGAGACCGCGATAATCCGCGATGGAACCGGTGACGTCATTGGCCGCGGCCGGTCCGTAGTTCACGTTGATGGCGGGGCCGGAGTGAGCCGTGTTGATGGCATTGATCTCCCAGCCGCCGAAGATGGCTTCGGCAATCGGGTTGAGGCCGGTCGCGAAACGACGCCCTTTACCGAAGGGCAGATCGTACACGACGCTCGCAACATCCATGAGAGTCACGTCAAAGCTCGTCACACCTTTCTCGTCGGCGAGATTATGAACGTTCTGCGGATTCGCGACGGTGTAGCCGGGGAACGTTTCAAGCGCCTGCTCGGAATCGCCCTCCGCTTTCGACCACGTAAACGAGTTCAGCAAATAGAGGCCGTTGGAGCGATGCTCAGTGCGGATCGAAAGGCCGTTGTAGTTGTTGACGCCCGCGGGATCGACCCACGTGATGGGTCCGAACGCCTGATCCGGACGGCGGGCTTGCACGCCAAGCGATGCACCCGGAACATTGGGAACCGCCTGGTTATAGTCCGCGATGATCGGCAGGCGCGTATTTTGGTTGCCGTTGTAGGCGATTTCGACGACCGTGTTTCGGAGCACTTCCTTCTGAATTGATAAAAGCCACGACTGCACCATCGGCCAGCGCGTGTTGGGATCGACATAGTCGACGTTGGAAGTGATCGCGTTGAAGTGCGCGGGATCCGCGATGCCGGTCGTGAAGCTGTTCTGCGTTGTGAGGAAGCCTGCCGGGACGGGTCCGCCGGCTGGAATCGACTGCGTCAGAGTTCCGAAGTTGATCTGCGGGGAGTTGATATTTTCGAGCGCGCTGCCAACCCGATTGAAAAACGAATAGCTGATGCCGTAGCCGGCGCGGATGACGGTTTTCGGATCGACACTGTATGCGAGGCCGATGCGCGGCCCGAAGTCGTGATAGTCGGGATGTACGAGGGCGCGATTGAAAAGACTCCCGTTGGTTGCTGGAATCAGCGTGTTGGTCGCCGGGTCGAAGTTGGTCCAGTTGTTGTCACGCTCCCAGATCGGCGTGGCGAATTCCCAGCGCAGCCCGACGTTGAGGGTCAGCTTCGGGGTGACCTTGAAGTCATCCTGCGCGTAGAGAGAGTGGATATGCTGGCGCTGGTTGGTCACGACGTTGTTGCCGAGTCCGATGGTGCTGGGCAGCCCGAACAGGAAATCCGCGAGGTTGAAGCTCGTGGAATCGCCGGGCACAGTGCAGCCCGCGGGCTGGCTGATCTGCGCGCAGGTTGGTTTGCTGAACTGGCCGGAGTAGGTATCGGAACCGTAGAGCGGGTTGACGTCGAGCACTTCGGTGCGGACGGCAATGAACTCGTAGCCGGCTTTGATGGAGTGGCGGCCGTGGTTCCAGCTGTAATTGAATTTCGGATTGAACGATGTCGGATTCTGAAATTGCGGATTGGTGGACTGGCGGCCGAAGCCGTTGAAGCCGCCGACAGCCTGGCTGTCGAGCCCGCCGGTGAGGTTGGATGTGGTCGGAAGTCCGGAAATTCCGTAGAGTGATTCCATGCTGGCGCCGCCGAGATAAGGTGGCGTTTTGCCGGCGAGGATGTGATCGAAACCGAGGCGCGCTTCGAAGAGTGAAGTGGGGGTGATGGTCCACGTGTATCCGGCAGCGGCCTGCTGCTGGATGGCGTGGATGAAGCCGTTGCCGCCTCCGCCGGATGGGCCGGGGATGTCAGGCGCGTAATACTGAATATCCTTGCGCTGGCTGAAGCGGAGGAAGGCGTTCATCCTGCTGTTGACCTGGTAATCGAGCTTGCCGTCGTACTTGTCGTAGTAGTCGCGAATCAGGAGCAGCGCTTCAAAGTTGTTGGAGCGGCTCGGACCGTTAGGGGCGGGGAGCCCACCGAGTACAGCAGCGGCGAAAGGGTTGATCTGCGAGATGGGGATCGTGGTTCCACCAGGATAAACCGCGCCGGTGAGGGGATTGGTGACGGTGACCGGCACATTACCGGATGGATTGATCAGCGTGCCGTTACGGTCGCTCAGGCTGGGGATGGAATCGAAATTTAGATAACTCTGGAGCTGACGCTGGCCCTCGTAGTCGCCGAAGAAGAAGAGCTTGTTTTTGATGATGGGTCCGCCGATAGTGGCGCCGAACTGGTTGCGCTGGAGGGTAGGCTTCAGGAAGACAGTAGGGCTGAAGGTGAATCCAACCGCGTTGAGAGAGGTATTGCGAAGGAATTCGTACGCCGTGCCGTGGAATTGATTGCTGCCCGAGCGAAGCACGGCGTTGATGACGCCGCCCCCAACGCGTCCGTATTCCGCGCTGAAGTTGCTGGTGATCACTTTGAATTCGGCGATAGCATCCGGGGAGGGTTGTACGACCTGGCTCGAATAGCCCTGATTGCTGGGCGAGTAGGCGTTGTTGTCGATGCCATCCATCAGGAAATTGTTGTAGGTACTGCGCATGCCGTTGATGTTGAGGGCGCCTTCACGCGGTGTGGCGCTTGGAGAGAAGGCGGCGGCCATCGGCGATTTATTCACGTTGGTCGAGAGGAGCGCGAGATCGGAGTAGTTGCGTCCGTTCAGAGGGAGCTCGACGACCTGCGCTGTGTTGATGACCTGTCCGTGCTCGCTCGAATCGGTTTCGAGGATCGACGCGGCACCGGTGACTTCGACCGTTTGCGAAACAACACCGACCTGCATGGTGAGATCGACACGCTGGCGGGCCTGGACGGCGACGTCGACATCCGCGGCGGATACTTTCGAGAAGCCGGGGGCTTCGGCACTCACGGTGTACTTTCCAACTTTGACGTTGAAGAAGTCGTAGTTGCCGTTGTCGTCGGTCGTCGTTTTGGCCTCGATGCCGGTGCTTTGGCTGGTGAGCGCGACGGAGGCTTTGGAAACGGCGCCGCCGGAGGCATCGTGCACAGAGCCGAGAACTTCAGAGGTTTCGAATTGAGCGTTAACGGAAAGTGCGAAGAAAAGTGTGCTGAGAGACACGACGAGCGCGCATGTAACGGAACGTTTCATTTGATTGCACCTCACCCCTAAGGCAGTTATGGTCGCAATCGAATGTTTCGTTGAAACTACGGGCGGATTACAGATGGATAAATGCGCGTCGGCGCATATTCGGGCAACGGGCGCGAACCACCGGAAAGCCTGTAGTACCACGTCCCACAGCCCTCGAAAGGAACTTCAATCGACGCCGCGAAGAAATGTCAGCCCATGAATCTGTTCAAACGCTCATCTTGTGTGAGAATCCTGTGCCCCATTCAGGCTCATCTTGCATGAGAAAAGAGTCACGCGGGTTGCACGTGTGATCCAGCTATGCGATCCTGCTGCCGTGGCAAGCGACAGATTTTTGGCCATCGCCATCCTGATAGTGCCGTCCGCTTTCGTTGCTTCCGGACAGGTCTCTACCGCACCCCATTACGAATATGCGGACAATGGGGAACAGAAAATGTCCCTGCCCCCGGAAATGCACCTCTGCGTTGCGGGCTGCGCGGCGGGGAGGGGCACGAGTCTCGTTTTGCGCGACGGCGTCTACCTGGAGCCTCCTTCAGCCGATAGTGTCTATGCTGTCGAGAAGTTCACGCGCCAACAGGTTATCCTCCGCCGCACCGATAAAGGCCAGTATCCCGGCGCGGCGGTGCTGACTGGCCAGATTTCGAACGATGGAAATCATATCGCCAATGGCCGGCTGCAGTGGATCGACCACAAGTGCTGCGGCCTCACCTCTGGCCCGTTCCAGGCGGCCTGGGGAGATGCAATCGGAACTGTCCCAGGAAAGCCGGCAGATTCCCCAAGAGCTCCTTCTCCTTCAGTCCAGTCAGGCAGTAACCAGACAAAGGCCGGGCAACAAACGCGATCTCCCATACTGGTCCCTCCTGGTGCGGCTCCCGAGTACGCACACTTCCCCGCGGATATTCGGGCTGCGCTTCGTCCCGGGTGGGACATCCCACCGTCGACCGTCAAGCTTGCCTGCGAAAACGCTGGTGCCTTCGACGGAAAACAGGCATTGGAGTTCAGCAGGTTTGCGTTTCGCGCAACCAACTTCGCCCTCGGCTATTGTCTGGCTCAACGCAGCGCTGGTTTGGGCGAGTCGCGGGCGCATATCCTGCTCGGAATAGCCGAGATGATGGGTTGGGGTACGGCAAAGAGTGGAGAAGCTGCCTTCCACTCTTTTGACACCGCCGCCAATGCAGGCGATGTATGGGGCACATACTTTCTCAGCAGGTGTTACGAAGAAGGTATCGGAACACCCAGGGATTTAAATAAGGTTGCCCAGATTAATACCTGGCTGGATCTTCGGCCTGCCGGACAGGCGTTGTTTTACTCGATCGGCGCCGACGACCTGGGCGTCTGGCGGGCATTTGAAAGGGCTATGGTGTATGTGAATCCTCCGGTCACCCAACGTTCCGTTTGCTCCGTAGCAGCCTCCGGGAAAAATGAGGTCTGTCACACCGAAGAACACGTTGACGAGGACGGATTTGATCGTCAGTTGCAACAGATCGACAGCAAGTACAAATAGCGATCAGCAGGTAGGTCCGGTGCCGCCCCCGAAGTCTTCGATCAGCGTCCCGGCGATTTCGAGCTGCTGACGCCCTCAATCGAAAAACACAAGGGACTGCTGAATCGGGTTCCGGATCCGGCAACCGCCGACGCAGGTTTCTTCTCTGCCGCCAACGAGACTTGCGGCCAAACAACCGCGCGTGAAGCGAGTGGCGGTTCTCAGCGTGCCATGGCCTGAGACTGTCAAAAATATGCGCCGTTCAATCGGAACAAGCGTGCCAGGAAGGCCGCGCCCGCGAGTGGGTACCAGGTTGGGCGATGCGGGTCAGTGCAACCGATAGTTCCGCGCGTCGGGATTGGCCTTTATCGTTCGGCTTCCGCGTCCTCGGTTAAGGCAACGTCCGCAAGCCTGTTACCGCCGCTCAACTTCATTTGAATCGCAATCCGGCGCACTGCGAACGTGATCTCGGCAATGGGGTCCGGGGCGTTGCGCCAGGCAGCCATCCGCACTGCTACCTGAACCGCCGGCAGAATCCACGCCGGCAGGGTGGTTTCCCGGCGCAGGAATGCCTGCCATTTCTCCGAGCCGTCGTCGGTGCCGATTAACTCCTCGAGCTGATGCCGGACATTTGCGGACGTTGAGGCGTAGCCGCGATGGCTCACTCCCGATTTCCGTTTCGGGTGGCACCGGCGGCCGGGAGTTGGTTGCTCATAAAAACGATGATGTCACATCAGGCTGCATCGCACTGACAAAAACTGCTCGATCGAAGCGGGAAGACTCCTCGATCCCCTGTGTTTACCCTGGTAACGCGACTGAAAGCAGAGGAAAACTGTGATTGGCCACACGAGTGCCTGCGTTTCACGCATGAAAACAAGTGTCCTCCGTTTTTGTCAAGCCGCCCTGTTCAGTTCAGTGCTCGTTGCCATCGGGGCAGCGCCGGCTCTGCGCGCCGAGCAACACGCTGCCGCTCGCTATCACGACAACAGCCACAACGACGATCACGAATGGAACAGCCACGAAGATCGCGCGTACAAGATGTGGGCGAAAGAGAACCACCGGAAAGCCGTTCCGTTCGCGAAGCTCAAGGAAGACGACCAGCAGTCATATTGGGGCTGGCGGCACGATCATTCCGACGCAGTGCTGAAAATCAATATTCGTTAACGATGTAGATGCGGCTCGGTTTTTCAGCGGCGGCTGGCGAGTTCGGCCGGAGACGGGAATGTCTCCCTTTGAGTGGCGTCTGTTAACTAACCCACGCCAGCGCCGCAACGAGCGGCGTCGGATTCCTTTTGTGCGACGCCTCGCAGACCGTACGCGCGGCAATTAACATGCGAGGCGCTTGCATGTGAAATCACCTGAGACACCTAAATTCAGCGGCCCGCACCAACGGTGGGGCCGTCCGTTTGGGTACATGTCGAGTTTTCACCTCGCTGCGTCTCTGATCCTTGTCCTCGTTGCTCTGGGACTTTTAATCGCCGTTGTGTTCCTGCTGAGACGAACGTAAACCGCTCCATCAGCTCGCGTTGTTTTGATTGAATTTGTAGAGCAG
>DATAZF010000238.1:0-5256 GCA_036272235.1 Bryobacteraceae bacterium
CGCGATTCCACTTGTGCAACTGCGACGGCGTTTCAGGTCTACCGCTTTGAGGCCGTGAAGTGGGAGCCAAACGGTGAAATCGAAAAGCTTCGTCCGCTGAAGGGCGATACCGTTGCATTCAGCTTCGGGATCAATGATCGCGGTCAGGCAGTCGGCTCCTCGGGTACGTGCGCAACCCAGGGTCTGCCTCCAAACAACGTCACCGGATTGCACGCAGTCCGCTGGGAACGAGACGGTTCGCCCACCTACCTTGGCACCCTCGGAGACGTACACAATACGAAGTTCAATTCTGCAAACAGCATCAACCAGCGGGGCGAGGTGGCGGGGACATCGCAGTACAAAGATGGCACCGTTCACTCCTTCCTGTGGACAAGGGCAACTGGCATGCGGGACATCGGCACGCTCGCCGGCGCCTTTGCGACAATAGCCCCTTGCTGCCACAGCATCAACAACCGAGACGAGGTAGTGGGCTTTTCGATTGGCGCGAACGGGCCGACTGCTTTCTTCTGGAGGGATAAGGTGATCACAGACCTTAACTCTCTCATCCCGGCGAACTCGCCACTGCATCTGCTCTTTGCTGAATCCATCAATGATGCAGGAGAGATCGTGGGTCAGGGTTGCGTCTTGCCGGAGTGCACTGTAATGCACGCATTCCGGGCGACGCCTCGGAGAAACCGACGCTAATGCGAGTGCGGTGAATTAGCTAACGAGGGTAAGCGTCGAAGTAGTCCGGCGCTCACCCTCTTGTATGTGCGCCGTGGATCACTGGAAATACGGGATGTTGACGGGAAGCCGGAGCGTGTCCGTTTTCTCGGTAGTCCAGATACTCGACGTTGCCGCGGCGGAAACGCAACAGTCTGCCCACTCCTCCGGGAGCAAGCAGACCGTCGCCTTATGTAATGTTGGGTCCCGCCAATTGGATCGTTACGGATCGCTCCCCCGCTTACGGAGCCGTCTTCCTGGAACCAGACGCGCTGTGGTCGAAATGCAGTTGCTTCCGAACCATCTCGCGAACGTTGTCAGAGAGCTTCATCGGCCCATCCAGCGCGGCATCATGACTGTCCCTGTCTCCTCGGGGAGTTGCGAGATATCCATGAAACACTCCGTTGCTGTCCACGGCCAGCCCGACGATTTGGCCGCTGTCATTGACGCTGCATGCAGTCATCAAAAAGAGACGCGAGCTACTGGGAATCAGCGTGTTGAGATCGAAAGGCACTTCGTGATGCCATAGAACGGCGCGAGGGAGAAAGCTTGCCTGGAGAGAAACGCCAGTGACTTCACGTTTGTCATTCACCGCCAGTGCAACGCTCAGGATGTCAGTGTCGACCGGAAGAAGCGGATCCATGTGATGCTTCTCCTTCGTCCACAGAAATCCGTTCGTGGTTGCATCGTTTGCTACGTCAGAACTGCCAACCACGTCGCCATGTTCGTTGATGCCTGTGGCAAGGTTGTTGAATTGGCCGCCTAGATTACCGAGATCGATTGGTTTGCCGTTGTCCCAAAGCACGGCATGGGCAAACTGGATAGCAATGAAGTTGTTCAGGTTGAAGGCCGCACAGGTTCCAGTACCACCGGCAACCTGTCCTCTGTCATTGATAGCAAGTGCATCCCCGTCAGGGTCTCCACCGATCACTGGCAGTTCATAGACGCGACCAGCACGCCAAATCACAGGCTTCTGCTGCAACTTTTGAGTTTGACCCTTCGACGGGTCGTATGGCGGACAGGTAGGGTCCAGCGTCGTGTTCTCAGAGTCCCCGGTCACTTCACCATAGCCGTTGATGACGTTGGCCGCCCCATTGTTTCCATGTTGCCCACTCTTGTCCTTCAGGGTTGGAAGCGCCCGCATCACGCCGTTCTGCCACAAGAAAGGCAAGCACCTGGTCCCCGAAGCAAAGCCAAGGGTCGCAAAACCGCAGAAATCTTCGCCGAGCGGATCCGGTGTGTGCGTATCCGCCCCTCCCACCGCCTGCGCCCATCGGTTGATGCCAAAAGAGACGCTGTTGGCGCCACCCAGTCCGCGTGCGCCGATATCCAGAGTCAATCGCCGGTATTGGAGAATGGCGTGCTCTGCGTTGCCGACGGCTTCACTTCCGGTAATCAAGCTATTGTCCGTGAGGTGGAATGGCTGTCCAGGTGGCGGTCCCACGACACCCAGGTCTGTCAGGTTGTAATGCGTGGGCCCTCCGTTGCGCTCTGAAGTCGCTGACCCACCTTGTGCGGTCAGCTGCGCCGGCAGCGCCGCCATGGCGAGGAAACTTATTCCGGCCATGGAAAACAGTGTCTTAAGTTTCATTGGAATTCTCCTTCGGCTATGCCGTTAGTGCATTGCTTGCCCGGCTTCCGGCCTGGGCACACGCATCAAAGCGCAGTAATCCATACCGGTCAAAGAAACTTGCTGTAAATCGTCCGTTAAGTATTAAGTCGTTACGAATGAACCATGTCGAATTGGGTCGTAAACCGTCGCACCAGTTGATACACTCGGCGCGAACGCTCGCGCATTGGGGGCGATGTGCAGACGCCTCTCAGTTCTCTTTTTCGCTTCGGACCGTTCCAGGTGAATTCGGCCACAGGCGAACTCCTGAAGAACGGGAACCGGGTAAAGCTGCAGGAGCAGCCATTCCGGCTCCTGGTAGTGCTCCTGGAAAACGCCGGAGAGATCGTCACGCGCGAGGAGCTTCGCCACCGCATCTGGCAGGACGATATTTTTGTCGACTTCGACAGCAGTCTCCGGGTGGCTGTCGGCAAACTGAGGGAGGCGCTCGGTGACGACGCGGAGAATCCCCGCTACGTCGAGACCATTCCTAAGCGCGGATATCGCTTCCTCGCCCCCGAGGCGTATCCGGCATTCGATCCCGACGCTGACCCGCGGGCCGCCGAGATCGCCCCACCTATTGCCGAACTCGTCGCCCACGAATCGACCCGGTCCCGGAAGTGGGCGCTAGTCTCGATCTTGCTACTCATCGTCATCGGCGTCATCGGCGTCATCGGCGCAGTTCTGATTACGTCCCACTCCTTCGGCAGCCGGAAGTTGCTTACGGAAAGGGACACGGTTGTCCTTGCCGATTTCGTGAATTCGACGGGAGATCCCGTCTTCGACGAAACGTTGCGACAAGGTCTGGCGGTGCAGTTGGCACAATCGCCTTTTCTCAGTCTGATTCCTCAGGAACAAATCCAACAAAACCTCAGCTTGATGCGTAAGCCGGCAGAGACGCGACTGACCTCTGAGGTCGCGCACGAGATATGTGAGCGGACCGCAAGCGCCGCCGTGCTCGATGGATCGATCACCCGGCTGGGCACGCAATATGTTGTGGGATTGCGCGCAAAGGACTGTAGAAGCGGAAAAGTCCTTGCGGAGGAACAGGTACAGGCGGTGAGAAAAGAGGATGTGCTGAACGCACTGAGCGAAATCGCCAGCAGCTTCAGGACACATCTCGGCGAATCACTTGCCACGGTGCAGAAACACAACTCGCCGCTGGCCGAGGCGACAACGCCATCGCTCGAGGCGCTGAAGGCCTACAGCACCGGCCTGAAGGTTCTATCAACGAGCGGCGAGCCGGCGGCTGTGCCGTTCTTCCAACGAGCAACGGAACTTGATCCGCAATTCGCCACAGCATATGCGTATCTCGGACTCATGTACGGTGCCATGGGTGAATCGGCCCTATCGGCAGAGAGCACCAGCAGGGCATACGAGTTAAGGGATCGCGCAAGCGACAATGAGAGGTTTTTTATTGCCGCGTCGTACGACGGTCGAGTAACGGGAAATCTCGAAAGAGCGCAACAGACCTGTGAAGCGTGGGCCGAGACATATCCCCGCGAAGCCGGGCCACATAGCTACCTCGCCGGATTTATCTACCCTGTTTCTGGCCGGTATGCAAAGGCGCTTGATGAATCTCAGAAAATCCTCGACGTGGATCCAAATTCGGCGATCGGGTATCTTACGCGCGCCTACACCTATGTTTATCTGCAGCGCCTGGATGATGCGGAAAGCACGCTTCAGCGAGCCTCCGAGCGCAAGCTGGCAAATCCCGATTCGATCCCGTTGCGCTACGACATCGCTTTTCTGAGAGGCGACAGAGCCGAGATGGATCGTGCGGCTGCCTCTCCGCCGAAAGTCGAAGGCGCGGCAGACTGGATCTCGGTCCATCAGGGATTTGCATTGGCCTATGGCGGGCGGTTGCGCGAAGCCAAGGCGGTGTCACAGCGTGCTGTCGATCTGGCAGAGCAGGCGACAAACAGAGAACGCGCAGCGCTCTTCGAGAGCGGTAAAGCGGTGTGGGAGGCGTTCTACGGGGAAGGGGCCGCCGCGAAGCAAGATGCCACGGCTGCGATCCAGATGTCCAGGGGACGAGAGGTCGAGTACGGTGCCGCTCTTGCGCTGGCGCTTGCCGGTGATATTTCTAGATCACGGTCGATGATCAGCGATATGGAAACCCGTTTCCCAGAGGACACATCTGTCAGGTTCAGTTATTTGCCCGTGCTTCGGGGAGTGGTTGCTCTGAAGCTCGGAGACCCAGCCAAAACGATCGAGGGGCTGCAAGTAGCCGTTCCATATGAGTTGGGTCTCCATCGCAGCACCATCCACGGCCTCTTCGGAGCACTCTATCCCGTATTTGTACGCGGCGAAGCATATCTCGCCGAACAACGGGGCGCCGAAGCGGCCGCGGAGTTTCAAAAAATTCTCGATCACCGAGGAATTGTGGCCAGCGACCCCGTCGGCGCGCTCGCCCACCTGCAATTAGGCAGGGCGTACGTGCTAGCAGGAGATAGGATCAAAGCCAGGTCCGCCTATCAGGACTTCTTTACGCTCTGGAATGAAGCCGATCCCGGCATCCAGCTCCTGACCCAAGCACGAGCTGAGTACGCGAAGTTGTAGTAATCTTCGGCGGTTAACTCGACGAAACAAGCAGATGGCCATTCAGCCGATCCACCGAAACCGGGTCGTTGTGGTGAGAATCAATCGCCCAACCCTGTTCATGGGACCACGGGCCATCTATTAGTTGGGTCTCAGTTGGTGCTAACAGGGCAAGGCGCTCACCGAGGTCGGGGACGATCCGGCCGACCGAGTCCAAAAGAGAGCCTGTCACAGCAGGCACGACAAGTGTTTATTTCTTCGTCCCGGTTCAAAGTCTTTAGCCGTTCTTTTCCTGGAAGGCCTGCCGGAGATACGGGAGGACTATATCTAATCCTTGTCAATCATTGATTCTAAATGGTGGCCAGAGACGGGATCGAACCGCCGACGCCGGCCTTTTCAGGGCC
>DATAZF010000239.1:0-12134 GCA_036272235.1 Bryobacteraceae bacterium
GCGATGTTTTCCGTTCGCAATGACGTGCGAGTTGCGCGTATACAGTTCGCCCTGGCAGGGGTCAACGCGCATATCAACCATGATTTGCCTGCGGCGCTCGTCGCCACCTGCGCGGCCAGTGGCGTGTTGCCGCAACACGGAACGCCGCAGTACGCGGACTATACGAATCTGAACGCCACCCTCGATAGCCTGATCGAGTCCGCCAAAAAAACGCTGCATGTCCGGCTGCTGGGCGACGCGCTTCCTCCCGTATCCCGCCTTGAGGACACCATCGCAGCCTGGGGCACGACCGCGGCCCGCGAGCAGGCATGGAACCACGCCGAGGCGCTATGGCAATTGCGCGCTCTCCCTCCCGTTGCCGCCGGCTATCTGGATGGCCTCGACGGTCTCACCACTTTCGGGAACAAGATTCTGCTTGTGCCGGTGCCCTGATTAGCTGAACTAATGGCGCGGTAACAAACTCTTTTTTCTTGTACCCATCAAAGATTTGAATTGGACACCGAGGGTATCCAGGAATATCCTGGACAATACCGCTTCTTAACAGCCCCCGTTTGCTTTGGACCTTGATCGTCCTGAAAAACACATTTTCTCAGGAGAAAACCATTGAAACGTGGCATCAGCCTTGTCGCTCTTCTTCTCACTCTCGTATTTGCCGTGACCGCCCAGACGTTTCGGGGCGGCATTTCCGGCAGCATCGCGGATCAATCCGGTGCCGTTGTGGCTGGCGCGATCGTGAAAGCCCTGAATCCGGCGACAGGCCAGTCGTTGCAGACGCTGTCCTCCACCTCGGGTGATTTCTCATTCCAGGATTTGCCACTGGGAGACTATACGGTCTCCGTCACGCAGGCAGGATTCGAGCCGCTCAACATCACCGGCGTGCGCGTATCGGGGGGCGCCATTTACAATCTGCCGGTAAAGCTGAGTGTCGCGCAGACTTCTTCGACGGTCGAGGTGTCGGCCGCGGCCGTATCCGTCGAAACTACCACTGTCGCTCAGACGAATGTGGTGCCGGCGAAGACCGTACAGGACCTCCCGGTGAACGGGCGTAACTTCACCCTGATGGTCTCTTTCGCCGCAGGGTTCTCCGGAACGGGAGGAAGTGGAACATTCAACGGCTCACGCTCCGGCCAGATAAATCAGCAGATTGAGGGCATCGACAACAACGACGCCGCGAACAACTCATCGGCCGCAAATCAAGGTGGCATTCAGGGCATCCCCGGTGTCCTGTTGCCATTGGACGCGATTGAGGAATTTTCGGTGCAGAGTCAGGGCGGCGCCGAAACGGGCAGGAGCCCTGGCGCGGTTGTAAACCTGATTATCAAATCGGGCACCAACCAGGTTCACGGCAGCGCCTACTATTACAATCGCAACGAAGCACTGGCAGCCAACTCGCCTTTTGCCGCGCCGGGAAGCCCCAAGAGTGAGCTGCGGAACCAGAACTTCGGCGGCTCTGTCGGCGGACCGATCCGTAAAGACAAGACGTTTTACTTTCTGACCTATGAGGAGCAGAAGTTCATCATAGGTCAGGCGACTTACGCGACGGAGCCATCCGCCGCTTACCAGGCAGCTGCGAAACAGGTCCTGAACCAGTTCGGCGTGGCGGTGAATCCTGTCGCCCAGAATCTGTTGAACACACTGTGGCCGGCGGCTTTGCTAACCGGGCCCGCGGCTCCCAATAACTACTACGCCACGACGCCGGAGACAGGCTTCAGCCACAACGGAATTGTCAAAGTCGATCAGACCATCAATGATGCGAATCGTCTCTCGCTCCGCTGGTATGCGGGTCAGGGAACGCAAACCGCTCCTCTGAGCAGTTTCATCCCGTATTACTACCAGGTCGGACCGATGCACGTGGATAACATCGCTGCCGTGCTTAACTCCACCTTGACGCCTACGATTACGAACCAGCTGCTGCTGGGTGTGAATTACTTCCACCAGGCCTTTCACGATGCCTACAGCGGCTTCGATCCTGCTGCTTCCGGTTTTGTCACAGGCATCACCGGCCCTTACCTCGGCGGGTCGCCCAACCTGAACATCAGCGGCTTCGATCAAACCGGACTGAGTCCGATTTCCGGGCGTCAGGATTACACCGGCCACCTTGTCGATACCGCGTCGTTCGTCAAGGGTTCTCACACCATTCGAGTGGGAGCGGAGTACAGGCGAACGGCTCTGTTTGAGATCGGCGCCGGTGCCGGCAATAACTGGGGCGGACGCGGCAACTTCTCCTTTAACGGCCAGTCGGGGCCGTGGAGCAGTCTGTCGAGCATCAAAGGTTACGACACCAATATTCTTGCCCTTGCCGACTTCATGGCGGGCGATGTCTTCTCCTCCACCATTGAAGCCGGCAACGTGGACCGCAACGTGAGCCTCAACAGCGTGAATCTCTTCGCCAACGATTCCTGGCAGGTCACGCGTCAGCTCAATCTGAATCTCGGCCTGCGTTGGGACTATCTTTCACCGCTCAGCGACGGAGCTCACAACCTCTCGACATTCGACCCGGCAGTAGCCGGGGGAATCGCCGTCGTCGGGCAGCAGATCTCTCAGCTTTATCCCTCCGATTTCAAAATGTTCAGCCCGCGCCTCGGATTCGCTTATCAGCCTCGCGGAACCGATGGACTGGTCATCCGAGGGGGGTTCGGATTGTTCTACGACACTCCATCCGGTAATACTTTTCTGGCGCAGGGCGGCCTGACCAACAATGGAGCCATTGGGGTGAACGCGAACCCCGCCGGCGCCGCTCCTGTCTTTGCGGAGGCCAGATCCGGTTATACGATCTTCTCCGGCCAGCCCATTTTCCCGACCAGCCTCTGCATCTGCGGCACAAATGTTTTCGGACTCTTTGGCGTCAGCCAGAACTTCACGCCGTCAGACACCATGAACTTCAGCTTGAATGTTGAGAAGAGCCTCGGCAATAACGTCATCCTGCAGGTCGGCTATGTAGGGTCGGAAGGCCGCCACCTCGCGATCATCAGCGACATCAATCAGCCGGCGCTCGGCAGCAACTTCATTTCGACGAAGAATGCGGCGGGCTTCACTTATCTGCAACAGACCAGGCCTTTCTATTCGCAGTTCCCGAATTTTGGCGCAATCGATGAGCTGCAGAGCTCCGGTACCTCAAATTACAACTCGCTCCAGGTCACGATCAGGACCAAAGGCTGGCACGGCATCATCTCGCAATACGCGTATAACTATGGGCACAATCTCGAAGAGTTATCGAGCGCGTCGACATTGCCTCAGGACAGCACGAATATCATGGGCGACTACGGCAACGCCGCGGCGGATATTCGCCACCAGTTCAAGGGTTACCTCATTTACGACATCCCCGGCTCGCGCTTTGGCCCGAAGTGGTTGAGCCATGGGTGGCAGGTGAACAGCAACCTCGCTCTCCGCACGGGTAAGCCGGTTGTGATCAAGGCTTCTTCCGACACGAGCGGCACGCTGGAAGGAACGCAGCGCGCCAACATAGTGGGCGACCCGTTGGCGGGCGAGACACACGACTTCACGACCGGACAAAGCCTCCGCTGGTTCAATCCGGCGGCGTTCGTGAACCCAGACAATGGAACGTTTGGCACCATGCAGAAAGACTCGGTCTTCGGACCCGGTTTCGCTTCGGTGGATCTTTCCATGTTCCGCAGTATCCCGATCACGGAAAGGGTGCGCGCTCAGTTCCGGGTCGAGATGTTCAACGTTTTCAACCGTGTCAATCTGGCGCAGCCAAGTGCGAAGGTAGGCAGTTCGCTGGGGCTGATCGGGTCCACCAGCGGGGCGTCTTCCGGGCAGCCCGGCATCGGAGCTGGCGAGCCCTTCAATATGCAACTGGCGCTGAAAATTCTGTTCTGAGGATCGAAGGAATCAATACCATGAAGTATCCGTTGAACGTCGCCATACTCTGCATCACGACTCTCTGCGGCCCTGCTTTCTGCGCCGCGGCCGGCCTATCCGGCGACTGGATTGCGGAAATCCAGGCCAAAGGAGCGGACCCGCAATATGCGCGCGTCCACTTGAATGCCGATGGCCCAAAGATAACGGGGGAGTGGAGTCAGGCGGCAGTACGTTTGTCGGTGGAAGGCGCGGCTTCCCCCGGCAAATTGAATCTCTCTCTCATCCGCAGCGGCGCGCCCGCAGGGAACCTCAGCGCGGCGGGAACCGGTAACGCTTTTGCAGGCGAAGGACAGATGATCGCGACCGGCCGGGGCGGTGGCGAACAGCGCAACACGGGCCAGATGGAAAAGGTCGCCTGGAAATTCACGCGCGAGAAGCAGCCTCCGGCGGGCTCTCCCAGGACAATTGATTTCGAGCCGAAGGAGTTTCACGGCTACTATTCGGCCTCTTATGCTCCGGTACTGCATGTCTTCGCCGGTGACACGGTGCGCACCCGGACGTACGACGCGGCGCGCGACCCGCGTTCGCCCGGTGGCAATCTCGAGACCGGTCCGTTCTATATCGAAGGCGCGCTGCCTGGTGACACTCTGATCGTCAAGCTGAACAAGCTCCGGATGAACCGCGATTCCGCTCGTCAGGGCAGCCGCATCAACGGGCGCGCGCTTACGCCTGCATATATCGCCGCTGCCCAATATGACCCGGCGTTCGACAGCGAATGGAAGCTCGACCGCGCGAAAGGCGTGGCCGCGCTGGCGCATCCCACCGAGCGCCTGAAGAACTTCACAGTCCCGATTTTACCGATGCTGGGTTGCATCTCGACGGCGCCCGCCGGCGATCTGGCGTATCGTGGCACCGAGCTGGGTGCTTTTGGCGGAAATATGGATTACAACCAGATGGGTGAAGGTGTAACTCTGTATCTCCCGGTCTTCCACGCGGGTGCTTTGCTCACGTTCGGAGACGCACACGCGGCGATGGGCGATGGAGAAGTAACCGGCAGCGCGCTTGAAACCTCGGCGGATATCGAATTCACGGTAGACATCGTCAAAGGCTACGCAAGCGTCGGGCCGCGCCTCGAAAACGCCGACTACATCATGTCGATGGGCGTGGCGGGCTCAGTCGCAGATTCCATCCAGATCGCCACTTCTCAGTTGGGCGATTGGCTGAAGCGTGATTACAGGCTGAACGACAGCGAAGTCGCACTGTTCCTCGGAGCGGTCGCGAAGTACGATATCACGGAACTTGTCGACCCGCAATTCAATGTGGTGGCCAAAGTGCCGAAGACGGCGCTCGCAAGCTTGAAGTGAGCCATATCGCTCGCGCTCTCAGACACCAGCGCAGTCCCGGCCACGATGCTGGCTTCCGCAAAATCTTGAAAAGACATGTCTGGCCGGGACTAACTCTCGCTAAAGAAAACAGGTCTTTCACCTTCGGATATCTGGCACTGGCGCGGGTGATTTATCCAACCCGGGCTTGAGACAGTTATTGGCACCGGGAAAGTACGTTTCATGACTATGTCGAATGTGCCACAGCTGAAAACCTTGATTTAATACCAACGAGTTAAGACACGGGGAATACATTTAACTGATTAAAAGGAACAAAGTTCACCAGCGCGCGTAACAGCTCTCCGAGTGCCGTCACCAGTGTAGTGGTTGTTAAACAGACGGCACATTGCCGCGAAGGAGAACATCATGAAAACCATAAGCGTCCGGGTACCGGATAAGTTAACTCTCGAACAATCCCAGAAAGTCCTGGCATCCGTGCTGGGGAAAATGGGCCATCCCGCCTGTTATTCGGGATTCAATATCAACTTCCAGAACGCCGTCGATCCGGCTCTCGCCGTTCTGCGCGTGGACGCAAATCTCCACGTTTCCGAAGTCTAGGTGAAGGTGGCCCATGGCCTTTCGGACTCCGCGGCTCGGTCCCGGCGCAATCTATCTTCGGTCACTGGACGGCTTGTTCCGTTCCCATCCCGATCTGATTAAGGTTGCCGAGATTGAGCCGCAAGCCCTGTCGACAAAAGGGACCGAACCTGGCTCTCTGCCACGCAGCGGTCCCGTTGAGAGGCAACGCGTAGCCGCGCTCCCGCAGCGCTTTCTGGTGCATGGTGTCGGCTATCCGGTGGGCGGAACAATCTGCGATCAGGAGCGTCACCTCGGCGAGTTTCAGCGCTGGGCCGAAGTACTCTCGCCGCCATGGACAAGCGAACACCTGAGCATCCTTCATGTGCGCGGCGACGCAGGCCCCGATCGGCACTGCGGCTTCCTCATGCCGCCACTCCAGACGGATGCGCAGGTCAAACTCGCCGCACGAAATATCAGACAGCGGACCGTCGTGACCGGCCTGCCTTTCGCTTTTGAAACAGGTGTGAACTATTTTGCCCGCCGGGATTGCGAGATGCCGGATGGCGAATTCTTCGCCGCGGTCGCCGAGGCTTCGGACTGCGGGATTCTGCTCGATCTCACGAACCTGTGGGTCAACGACAGGAACGGCCGTACGAAGATCGGCGACGTGCTGGCCAGACTTCCGCTGGAGCGTGTCTGGGAAGTTCATCTCGCGGGCATCGAGTTCGCGCACGGCCACTGGCTGGATGCGCACTCTGGCGCGATCGATCCCGAGCTTGCCGGCATTGCAGCAGAAATTATTCCTGCGCTGCCCAACCTCGGCGCCATCATTTTTGAAGCCGCACCAGACCGTGTATCCCGCTTCGGCCCGACGGCTTTCCTGCATGAAATGGAAACACTGCATCGGCTGTGGGCCGCGGCGCCAGCGGCTGCCGAACCGGCGCCGTCACCAGAAGCATGGGAAGAGTTCATCGCCGGCCGAATGCTGGCTCCGGGCGATCGGCCTGGGCCGGCCGTTGCGCCCCTGCAAATCAGACCCGAGGATGCGCGGAGCTTTGCCCTGTATGCAACCCTTGCCGCTTCTTTCCGGTCCGGTGCGATTGCAGAGCTCTTCGAAAATACGACGCGATTGCTCCTGCTTGCGCTTGGTGAGCACGCGCTCCGGGATCTTATTGAACGCTACATTTCGGTTACCCCGCCGGCCGCCTTTCCGACGGATGAGGTACTCAGCTTCCGGCGATTCATGGACCTGAATCCCCTCCCGATTCCCGGCCTCGATGAGATATTGCGGTTTGAGTCGGCTTTGATTGAAGCCGGGGCGAACGACGCTGTAATTCAGGTTCCTGTTTCGAGGAACATCGATGCAATGCTGGCTGACATTGCCGCCGGCAGGCTACCTCGGCCGTCATCCGAACGGTCGCCTGTGATTCTCGAAATCGGCGTTGATCCCGTGCCGTCTATCCGGATTCTGGAAGAGCAGCCTGCAGCGTAGGCAACTCCGCTAACTGCGAAGGTGCGTAGTTTCGAATTCCCCGGGCGCGATAATGTCCTGGCGTCACTTCGGCGGTGTGAGACGCAGGAACCGCCGCGTATGGTTCGCCGATACCGCCAGCGCGTCCACCGTATCGCGATAGCTTCGCTGCAGCGCATTGCCTGTCGAATCGCGCGCCAGCGAAATAGCGTCGGCGGTATCCTTCCCGCCACCTCCGATCGCATCCGCCGTGGTGCCGCTGATGGCAATCGCTCCCTGCACCGGATGTCGCCCGGGCCTGAACCAGGCGATCTCGGTGGCAGGCAGTGCATTCAGCCTCGCGATCGGTGCTTCGGGAAAGTCGGACGTCGCCATTTTCGCCGCCAGCGCCCAGCCCGGCGCCTTTACCCACGAAGAGCCGTTCATCGGGTGGACGGGTTCTCCAAGGTCGATCAGTTTGCCCCGCGGCAGCAGCACGGTTTCGCGGAAAAGATCGCCCCCGCAGCCCCGGCTCGCCAGCCTCTTGTCGAAGAACGAAGCATGCTTGCCCGGCGACACCCACACGGTCGCGCCGTGTTCCTCCGCATGGAGCGTGGACGCGCGTGCAATTTGACTCACATCGCAGACGGTGTCTTCGTGCGCAGCCGCAAACCAATAGACAGCCTTCCATTCCGCGGCGCTCTGTCCACTGGCCGGCGCCTGCACCAGCACCGACACGTGTTCGGCGTCGAGCGGATGGCCATGTGAGCCGCAGTCAGTCCTCCACAAATGATAAAAATGGATTTCCGCGGCGGCCATCCCCGATCCCGGCATCTTCGACGGAAATGCCTGACCGTAAATCGAGCCGTTCTCCGCTTCGACCGTGGGTGTGGCGACATCGCGCCTGAACTCCGCCGGAACCCTCGAACAATCCGACGGATCGACCATGAACCGCGGCGCGAACCGCATCAGCAATGCCTGTTCGAGTTCATCGCTGAGACCGTCGTGGTCAGTGTCGAAGCCGGCTTCGGCCGCGACCGGACCTCCCTGCGCATGAAGCAGGTTCGCCTCCAACGGCGCGAAGAACAAAACGACGACAGCCGCGAGTTGCCGGACCCGTCTTATCAACGACGCTTTACCGGGAATGTGGGAATGGCAAACCTCTCTGCCCGACTGTAGCAGTTGCAGGCTGCGTCGATTGATTTTCGAGGCTTGTAGCGCGCCGAGAGGTAGTCGAACAAAGTATCCCGTTGTTCAGGTTCTACCCCGAATCACCATGTAACGCCGCCGATGCTTGCCGCCGGCGATTTGAGCAATGGCGCGTCTTCCTGGCCAGCCGCACGCGCTCCGGTACAGGTATAAACTTTGATCTGCATCAAGCACTCCCCGTAAGGAGGCACGGATGAAACTCACCACAGTCGCGACACTCGCCCTGACCATACTCGCCGGCGCCGGCACGATCTTCGGCGCCGATCCACCGCCATGGGCCTACGGCTTCGAAGGACCTCCGCCTCCAGGCGCCAAACCCCCTGCCCCCGGCCCGGCCAACACCGACCAGACTCCCCGCACCATCCCAGGCGCTACCGCGAAATACTCACGCGCCCAGATCGCCAATCGGTACGGACCCGCCGACTGGTTCCCTTCCTCGCATCCTCAAATGCCGCCTGTCGTCGCGCGCGGCAAAGAACCGGACGTCTGGGCCTGCGGTCTCTGCCACTATCCCAACGGCAAGGGACGCGCCGAGAACGCCGGCGTCAGCGGACTCCCTGTCGAGTACTTCATCCACACGATGCAGGATTTCAAAGTGGGCAATCGCAAGAGCGCCGACCCGCGCAAGAACAACACGAACCTCATGAACCAGTTCGCGAAGAACATGAGCGACGACGAGATCAAAGCCGTCGCCGAATACTTCGGCTCCATGAAGTGGACCCCGTGGATCAAAGTCGTCGAATCGAAAACGGCCCCGAAGGTCAAACCCTCGAACGGCTTGTTCATCGTCGAAGGCAAGGAGCAGGAGCCGCTCGGAAACCGCATCGTGGAAACGCCGGTGGATGGCGAAGCCACCGAGGTCCTGCGCGATCCCCGCTCGTCGTTCATCGCCTATGTGCCCGTTGGCTCCTTAAAGAAGGGAGAAGCCCTCGTCACCAAAGGCGCAGGCAAAACGACCGCTTGCGGAACCTGCCACGGCGCCGATCTGAAAGGCATTGGCCCGGTGCCGCCACTGGCCGGACGTTCGCCCAGCTACCTCATGCGCGAGATGTTCGACATGCAGCAGGGCTTCCGCAAGGGATCATGGACCGAACTCATGAAGCCCGTCGTCGAGCATTTGAGTCCCGACGACATGCTGAATATCGCGGCATACGCGGCGTCCAGGACACCTTAGAAATTCCTTGTTTTCAATCTGCGTTTATCTGCGTTCATCTGCGGCTAAATTGTGTTGCACGGTTTTCCGCCGTTACCCTTGATATTGCAACACATTCAAGCCGGCGTTCCAGTCCGTGACATACACGAACCCATCGGTCGTGACCAGGATGTCCGCCGACTTCGCCGCCAGCGCAACATTGGGCCGCGGATCGATCAATTTCTTAGGCGCCGGGGGCACCCAGTACGCGATTTCCCTCGGCGCGAATGCATCACGAATATCGAAGACGCGCACGCCCGCCACATTGTAAGTAGCGAAAATCGTCTCTTCGCTGCGAAACGTCCCCGGCCGGTTTTCGTGCAGGTTGTGCGGGCCGAAAGTTCCGAATCCGCAGTAGTTCCGGTCCTTCGGAGCAGGCAGAGTAGATATCGACACGGGGTTTTCCTCCGCCCGCAAATCCACAATGAACGTACAGAACATGCCCTTCGCACACTTCTCCGCATTCGCTTCATCGGCCACGATCGCCAGCTTTCGGCCCGGCATCGGAAGCGGTGTGTGCGTGCCGCCGGGAAAGGGCGGGCACCAGTTGATGTGCGAAATCATCTTCGGGTTCGTCGGATCGCTGAGATCGTGCACCGTCAATCCGCCGTCCCGCCATGCTCCGTAGCCGCGGTTGCCGGCCGTGATCATGTGGTGCAGCGCAACCCGGCGGCCTGGCGCAAGCGTCGATGGCTCACCAGCCGCGCGGTTCATTCCAGGCATCCACCACCGGCCCACGATCTCGGGCTTCGTAATGTTCCGCAGATCGACCATGCAGAGGAAATGGTCCGTGAAGCCGTCCATGTGCGCCGCCACCGCGGCGTATCGGCCGCCTGTCCACCACAGACGATTAATACCCAAACCCGGGATCTCGAGAAAGGCGATCTCTTTCATTTCGCCCGGGCGCGAAATATCGTGGATGCTGAGGCCCGACCGGAATTTCTTGCGATTGGTGATACTGTCGGCCAGCGCATTTTCGAAGTAGCCCCGGATGCTGTCGTAAGACTGCATCGCCACGATGTTCGCGCCATTGGCCAGCAGGAGCAGGTCCTCCGCAACCTGCAGGTGATGAGTGCGGGTAAAGTCTCCGCCGGTGAAGAAGTTGACCGGTTTCACCTTGCGCGGATCCGCCGCGTCCAGAATGGTGACGCCATTGCTGAACATGTGGCCGACGTAAAGGTGACCGCGATTGTGCATCACCTGGACACTGTCCGGACGCCCGCCGATGTCGCTCCACGACAGATGTTTGAAGCGATTCCCAATGCCCTCGGGAGGCACCGGCTTTCCCTGTCCCTCGCCTGACTGCCCGGCCAGTTGCTCGGGAAGGTACGAAAGCCCCGCGGCGACAGGCAGACCCTTCGCAAAATCCCGGCGGTTGATAGTCCTCATGGGTTTTGTCTCTTACCAGACCTTACACCACCTGGGACAAACATGTTCGCGGCCGGGGCTTGCATTGGTGGGCTCTCGCTATCTGTTGCTGCGCCGTTCCCTACGATCAGGATACGCCTCGATTCCGGTGATTTGCTTCTCGATGATGAAGCTCACGGGCGAGCAAGCCAGGCTCTACGGCTTCCGAGCCCGAAAGAATTAAATTTCACCAGCAAACCCTACAAGCCGCTGAAAAACCAGCGAAATCGCGCCTCAAAAACCCACCGGGTACCCAGGACCCACCCGCCAAACCGCGAGCGTACCCTCACAACGGCAAGCGCCACATGATCTCATCTGCCTTCATCGGCGGCTAAAAAGGGTTTTCCAGCGCCGCCACCTATAATCGAACTATCCACCCTAAAGGACCTCTATCAGTGACCGGCAACGATATCCGTCAGCGCTTCCTCGACTTCTTCGCCGCCCGCGGCCATCGCCTCGTGCGCTCCAGCTCCCTCCTGCCGGCGAACGACCCCACGCTCCTCTTCACCAACGCCGGCATGAACCAGTTCAAAGAAGTCTTCCAGGGGCTCGAAGCCCGCGACTACACCCGCGCCGCCTCCTCCCAGAAGTGCGTCCGCGCCGGCGGCAAGCACAACGATCTCGAAAACGTCGGCTACACCCGCCGCCACCACACCTTCTTCGAGATGCTCGGCAACTTCTCCTTCGGCGACTACTTCAAATCCGACGCCATCGCCTTCGCCTGGGACCTCGTCACCAAAGACTTCGGCCTCCCCAAAGACCGCCTCTACGTCACCGTCTTCGAAACCGACGATGAAGCCGAACAGCTCTGGCAGAAGGTCGCCGGCGTCCCCAAAGACCGCATCTTCCGCCTCGGCGCCAAAGACAACTTCTGGCAGATGGGCGACACCGGACCCTGCGGACCCTGCTCGGAAATCTTCTACGATTTCGGACCCGAAGCCGCCGAGCCTGGCCGCGGGCACGAACAATTCCCCGACGACGGCGGCGGACGCTTCACCGAAATCTGGAATCTCGTCTTCATGCAGTACAACCGCGACGCGTCGGGAACCATGACGCCTCTGCCGCGCCCGTCCATCGACACCGGCATGGGCCTCGAGCGCACTGCCGCCGTTCTCCAGGGCAAGATCTCGAATTACGAGACGGACCTCGTTCT
>DATAZF010000240.1:0-18260 GCA_036272235.1 Bryobacteraceae bacterium
CTCATGTCGCTGCGTGAGGACGGGCGCGCCATCAGCTTCTTCGGCGACCTGCATCCCTCGTTTTCGGGCAACGTCGTGAAGGCGATGGGGAGCGCGAAACAGGGGTATCCGGTGGTATCGCGGACGCTTGCGAAGCGTGCAACCTCCCAGCCGGCGCCGGCCGCGCTCATCGGCAAGCTCGACGATGAGCTGCGGGCAGCCGTTCACGAAGTCGTCAGGCTGACGCCGAACATTGTCGAGGTTATCGTGCGCGCTCCGATCGCCGCGCGGGCGTTTCTGCCAGGGCAGTTCTACCGGCTACAGAATTACGAAACCCTCGCGCCGCGTACAAAAGATACAGTGCTCGGGATGGAAGGCCTGGCGCTGACGGGCGCATCGGTGGATCGCGAGAAAGGTCTGCTCTCGACGATCGTGCTCGAGATGGGCGGTTCGTCGGACTTGTGTGCGTTGTTGAAGCCGGGAGAGCCGGTGATCCTGATGGGTCCGACAGGGACGCCGAGCGAGACGCCTTCGCGGGAGACAGTGTTGCTCGCCGGCGGCGGTCTGGGCAACGCGGTGCTGTTTTCAATTGGACAGAAGCTGCGCGAAGAAGGCTCGCGCGTGATTTACTTTGCGGGCTACAAGAAGATCATCGACCGCTACAAGGTGGAAGAGATCGAGAAGGCCGCGGACCTCGTGGTGTGGGTCTGCGACGAGGCCCCGGGCTTTACCGCAGGCCGCGTGCAGGATAGCGCGTTCGTCGGCAACATTGTCGAAGCCATGGCCGCGTACGGGCGTGGAGAGCTCGGCGAGAATACGATTCCGATGCATGCGGTCGACCGGCTGATCGTGATCGGATCCGACGGCATGATGAAGGCGGTTCAGCAGGCCCGGCATGGCGTGCTATTCCCATTCCTGAAGCCGGATCATCATGCGATCGGAAGCATCAATTCGCCGATGCAGTGCATGATGAAGGAGATTTGCGCGCAGTGTCTGCAGATGCACAAGGATCCGGTGACGGGTGAGGAGACGGTAGTGTTCTCGTGCTTCAATCAGGACCAGCCATTGGATCACGTGGACTTCGGAAGCTTGCGGACGCGGCTCTCGCAAAACGGCGCGCAGGAAAAAGTGACGAAGTTGTGGATCGATCACTGCCTGCGGGATATCGGGGTCAGAGGGGCAGCCGCAGGGAAGAATTAGCGAGATTGCAGGCTAAAATCCTTAAGGGCACCTTCCACAAATTGGCTTGGTTTCCAAGCTCGCACTGGCGAAAAATCTTCTCGGTCTGATACCGGACCGGACTAACGCCTGGACAGCACGATAAGCGCCACCGCTCCAGCCACAGCCAGCGAACAGAGGACAGCCGTCGTGCGTTTTCCGAAAGCACGCCACAAACCCAGCAAGCCTGGTACGGGCGGCATCAAGAGGCGCAGGGCCACCAGAAGAGCCACCACAATAATCGTTCCGAGCAGCGCCATCATGGCTTCAGCGTATCAAAAATACGCCGGGTGGATTTGCGTCAATCCCGCAAGGAGGCGGGGGACAGGACATGGATGATGTCGATCGACGGTCAGCGCACGCAGGGTGGCGCCGGAACCGCAATGACGTCGCCAGGCCGGCCCTGGAGCTTCGGCTGAGTGACCTTCATCTTGTCGTTTGTTTCCGCCGGTTTCGCTTCAAGAAGCGGGATCGAACAAACTTCAGGCAACGCGTTGGCCCCCATCGCGAGCGCAGGCGGGACCAGCCGCTTCGGAGGATTGAGAAGACTCATACTCTGGAACCGCTTCTGCAGCGAATCGGCGGCGGCGTTGCCGGCGGTGTTCTGCGCGAAGGCCGCAGAGCACACGAACAAAGAACACCAAAGCACTTGCTTCATGGATCGATTGTAGTCTTTTTTTTTGAGCGACGACCTCCGAACTAGAATGAGAACCATGTATTCCCGACTTGCCTTGGCTCTCGGTTTTCTTGTGTGCGGGCTCGCTTCCGCCGCAAATCTGGCGGACAACTTCTATTCCAGCGTGAAGCAGCTGACTTCCGGCGGCGAGAACGCCGAAGCCTATTGGTCGCCCGACGGCAAGCGCCTGATTTTCCAGTCCACGCGCGATGCTCTGAAATGCGATCAGATCTTCGTGATGAACGCCGACGGGTCCAACCAGCACATGGTCTCCAGCGGCAAAGGACGCACCACCTGCGGCTACTTCCTGCCGGACAACAACCACATTCTCTACGGGACCACCGAGATGGCGGGTCCCGCGTGTCCTCCCGAGGCCGATCACAGCAAGGGCTATGTGTGGGCCGTTTATCCGGGATACGACATCGTCGCCGCGAAGGATGACGGCACCGGCATAAAGCGCCTCACCACCGCTCCCGGATATGACGCCGAAGCGACTATCAACGCGAAGACGAAAAAGATTATCTATACATCGATGGCGTCGGGCGACCTCGACCTCTGGGAGATGAATCTCGATGGTTCGAAGAAGACACAAATCACGAAGACGTTCGGTTACGATGGCGGCCCGGTAATGTCGCGGGATGGAAAGAAGATCGCGTGGCGCGCCGGGCATCCGGCAACCGCCGACGCGAAAGCGAAGTACACGCAACTGCTCGAGGAAGATCTCACGAGCCCCATGAAGATGGAACTGTTCGTCGCCGATGCGGACGGGGAAAATGCGAAACAGATTACCAACTTCGGCTGCGCTTCGTTCGCGCCTACGTTTACCCCCGATGGCAGGAAGCTGCTTTTCGCCTCGAACAAGCTTGAGTGCGATTCAAGCAAATTCGAGCTCTTTCTCATCAATCTCGACGGCACCGGGCTCGAGCAGGTGACCGATTACGGGGGGTTCACCTCTTTTCCAGAGTATTCGCCTGACGGAAAGAAACTGGTATTCGTTTCCGACTGGAAAGCGCCGGCGAAGTACGAGTTCAATATTTTCACGGCCGACTGGAAGCAATAACCGGCCTGACGGCATGACACCGGACGGCACGAACTATATAATTACCCGGTCAGCAAAATGCCTCTCTTTTCGCATGCTCACCGGCTATTGATCGCACTCATCGCGGCCTCCGCCGCCATCGCCCAACTTCCCGCCGGCCCTTTCACCGCCGCCCAGTCCTCCGCTGGCCAGGCCACGTATCAGACCAGCTGCTCCAGCTGCCACGCCGCCGACCTTGGCGGCCGCAACGAAGCCCCGCAACTCGCAGGATCAAACTTCATGAGCGCCTGGGGGACCCGCACCGCCGGTGACCTTGTCTCGTACATCCAGACATCCATGC
This sequence comes from Bryobacteraceae bacterium, assembly GCA_036272235.1. Classification (GTDB taxonomy): domain Bacteria; phylum Acidobacteriota; class Terriglobia; order Bryobacterales; family Bryobacteraceae; genus BOG-234. The sequence goes on from DATAZF010000240.1 coordinate 3,253, forward strand.
CGCCCGGCACTCCCGGCTCCCTCGGCGAAGCAGTTTACGGAAATCTCGGAGCCTTCATCCTGCAATCGAACGGCGCTCTCGCCGGACCCCAATCTCTCACCCGCGCCTCGACTACCGTCATCCGTTCTATTGCCACCGGCCGCACGACCCTTAGCGGAGCTGCGGCCGTGTCATCCGGTCCCACCGGACTCACCGTCTCCGGCGTCGTGAAGAATTACGTTCCGGTCACCGACGCCATGCTGCGCAACCCCGACCCCGGCGACTGGCTCATGATTCGCCGCAACTACCAGGCGTGGAGCTACAGTCCGCTCGCTCAGATCACGACCGCCAACGTCCGGAACCTGACCCTCGCCTGGTCGTGGGAAATGACGGAGGGCGGCGCCAACGAGCCCACGCCGATCGTCCATAACGGGACGATTTATCTGGTCAACCCCGGCAACATCGTGCAGGCTCTCGATGGCCGCACCGGCGATCTGATCTGGGAGAATCGCGTCGGCCCTGAGCTCTCTACCGGCCTCGGCGGTATGCGCAGCCTCGGCATCTATCAGGACAAAATCCTCTTCGCGACTACCGATGCCAGGCTTGTCGCGCTCGACGCGCGTACCGGCAAATCGATCTGGGAATCGACAATTGCGGACAAATCCCTCGGCTACGCAAATTCCAGCGGACCCATCGTCATCCACGGCAACATCGTCCAGGGGTTGGGCGGCTGCGATCGTTACAAAGAAGGCGGCGCCTGCTTCATCAGCGCCTGGGACGCGCAGTCCGGCAAACAGGTGTGGAAGTTCAATACCGTGGCACGCGAAGGAGACCCCGGTGGAGAGACCTGGGGCAAGCTTCCGAATCTGTTGCGCGCCGGCGGCGATACATGGATCACCGGCAGCTACGACCCCGACCTCAATCTGACCTATTGGGGAGTCGCACAGGCCAAGCCCTGGATGCGTGCCACGCGCGGCGCCTTGAACTCCGACACCGCTCTCTATACCAGTTCGACGCTGGCCATCAATCCCGACAACGGAAAGCTGGCGTGGCACTACCAGCACGTTCCCGGCGAATCGCTCGATTTGGATGAAGTCTTCGAGCGCGTACTTGTCGATTCCGGCAATCAGAAGCTCGTCTTCACTATCGGCAAGGCGGGAGTCCTTTGGAAACTTGACCGTAAGACAGGCAAATTCCTCGCTCATAAAGAAACCGTCTTCCAGAATGTCTTCGATCGCATCGACCCGAAGACAGGCGAGGTTCACTACCGCAACGAAATCGTCGAGCAGCGGAAACAGCAGTGGGTGCAAGCCTGCCCCAGCACCGAAGGCGGACACAACTGGCAGGCGATGAGCTATCACCCGGGCACGAACCAGCTCATCATTCCACTCAGCCAGAGCTGCATGGAAATGTCCGGCCGCACCGTCGACTTCAAAGCCGGCTCCGGAGGCACGGCCGCCGACCGCAAATTCTTCGAAATGCCCGGATCGAACGGTAACGTCGGCAAGCTCGCTGCTTACGATGTCGCGACGATGAAGGAGATGTGGTCCATCAAGCAGCGCGCACCGTTCCTGACGGCGGTGCTGTCAACCGCCGGGGGCATCGCATTCGTCGGAGACCTCGACCGCAAGTTCCAGGCTGTGGACGTAAAAACGGGCGCGGTCCTATGGAAAACCCGCCTCGCGACATCCGTACAGGGATTCCCCGTTTCCTTCAGCATCGACGGAAAGCAGTACATCGCCGTCACCACCGGACTCGGTGGCGGCAGCCCCCGGAATGTTCCGGCAACCATAACACCGGAAATTCACAACGCTGCAAGTGGTAATGCGCTCTATGTTTTCGCGCTGCCGCAGTAAATTCGGCTATCGGCGCGTCCTCTCATCACCTACACTGGATGTAGAGGTGACATGACTAAATCCTGGAGCGAGATGACGCCAGCCGAAAGAATGGCGGATCGCATCGCGAAAAATCGCGAGATCGATCAGCGCGTCAGTCAGAAGGCTCTTTCCGATCCGAAGAAGAAAACGGGCGAAGTCGCTTCAAAATCGAAGGCCACAAAGAATGTGCTGGATGAATTCCAGCAAATCAAGCGGACCCAAGGTGTAGACGCCGCCGCCGAATTCGTACGCCGTAAAAAAGCCTAGCCCCGCTTATTTGATGTCGCGCGCGCGCGGCGACATCCCGTCTTCCCAATTGCTCCAGCCGGAATTCATGCCATAGGGCGACCGGTCCATGATGGCTTCGATCTGGTGGAGCTTGCCTTTTTCGATCTTGAACAACTCCGCGATTTCCCAGGTCCATGGCTGATTCGGGCCAGCCGTGACAGTGCGCCCGTCTGGTGTTTTGAAAGTGCGAGTGTCACCGGCCGAATGGTCGAAGAACGTGAAACTGAACACCATGCCGCGCTCGGGATCCACGGCCACAAACCGGCGGTCGCGAATACGCGTCACGAAGTGCAGCAGGCCGGATTCGAACTGTTCCTTGCAACTCCACGCCGCGGAATAGTTCGTTGCCGTCTTCGGATCGGGCACCGGTTTGCCATCCGCCGGACGCACGCCGGTGGTGGGCGAGCCGTTCTCGATGCGTTGGCAATCGTCGGTAAAAGGGTAGACACCCTTGCCGTCATTCTGCTGCATGCCGGTGAAATACATGTTCGCCGTCTTGACCAGATCCTCACGGGACATCCGCTCGGCTGGCGAGACCGCTTCCTGGAACAGGTGATTCGGCGTACCGATCTTCTCGAAATTCTTCGCGAAATTCTCGTTGCGGGCCACCAGTGTCTCGACTTCGGGGATCTGCCGGTTCACCACCTTCAGCCGCAACGCAATCACGTCGCCGACTTCCTCGCCAGCCTTCCGCCCTTGTTCGCGAATTGTCCCGAGGAAAGCCACTTCGCCGGCCTGCGTATCTGTGACAAACAACCGGTACGAGCCTTTCGACGACATCGACCGCCACAATCCGTCGCCGGGGTCGAGCCGCTGCCCATTCTCCGTAAACTTGACGTTCTTCGTTAACGGCACAAGCTTCGGGTCGTGCTTGACGAGCGCGTTCAGATACTGATCCACGAAACCATTGAGGCACTCGCGGTCGCACGGACCCTGTCCAGCCGCAGCACCGCAAAAAACGCCACAGAGCAAAATCCCGATCAAAACAATGGCAGAAAATTTCATTTCAGAAGGATTCTACCAGAACCCTCCTTCGGCCATTTAACCGGCAAACTTGACAGACCAGCGTCTGAGGATATACAAGGAAAATCAGGAAAGGAGCGTCAAAGAAATTGGAAAGTCTACCTCGTTTACTGATCGCCATGGGTCTCGCCTGCGGCTTCATGACGGCAACCACCTCTACCCCTCCACAAACAGTTAAAGGCATCCTGATGGACCAGATGTGTTCCGGAAAGGCGGATCTGCGGATCTCCGGTGCCACGGGTCTGCTCGAAGGAGGCCGCATCGTCGCTGAAGCACACACTCGCGAGTGCGCCATTAAGCCACAATGCGAGAAGAGCGGCTACGGTGTCTACACCGATGACAACAAGTTTCTGAAATTCGATGAAGCCGGAAGCCGCAAAGCTTACGCCACGATCAAGGCCTCAACCAAACTGGACGATTTCGAAGTCGAAGTCACCGGGGACGTGAAGGGCGACACCATCAAGGTCTTGAGCTTGAAGCTGATGCCTTAACGCGATAACCTGAGCAAGGGAGAACTATCAATGGCCAAAGGCATGAACCAGAAGAAAGAAACCAAGAAGCCCAAGAAAGACAAAAAGTAGGGACTGTACCGCTGGTGGTTTTGCCGCCGGCGCTTTTTGACTAAAGACGGCAAACCGTCGGCGGTACGCTACCTCTTCGGCAAAAATCTCACCGCACTCTTCACGTCGATCTTGTTGAACGGCATCGGAAAACTCCTGCCGTTGTAATACGTATCCCACTGATCGCGGTAGTGTCGCGAAGCCACATGGCCCGATTCCCCGACTGGCAGACTTCCCAACGAGGTATCCCAATCCCCCGGCGATGAATCCATGCGCTCCGACGGACCCAGCTTCAGCGTCGTCTGCTTGACCGACGTGGACCCGCCGCTCATCGGTACCGGGCCGATATTGAAATACTTTCCAATCACAGGAACGCGGCTGACCACCGGATTCTCCACATTCAGGTACATATACTTGCCCCACCGCCAGCGCTTCGGATCTTTGCCCTGAATCCGCTGTCCCTCTTCCATTCCATCGGCAAAGCACTGCAGCAGCATTTGGTCGTAATCGGGAAACCAGTCCGCCGGGCGCGTCCGCAGGATCCGCTCGATCATCGCCCGCGCCATTTTGGCCTCATAAATGGCGCCATTCCCTGGCGAAGCTCTCTCCGCAATTGCCTTGCGCAGGTACTGATAAACCAGCGTGACGATCAGCGGCTCCGGCCGGTCCCGATCCATCTGGCCGTCCCATGTCCGCAGCATCGCCATGGCATCGGTGAACACCTGGCTCGGCCCTTTGCGATTCCCATATGCCGCGACAAGTTGCTCCGCGATGAATTTGTTGAACCCGCCGTAAACGTCTTTCTGGACGCGCAGGCTGTCTTCCGGCTTCTGCTTGTCGCCGCCCGCCTTGAGCATGTTGAGGATCTGCCGCGATCGATAAGGCGAATCGAACTCACCGGTTACGTGGTACGGATAATTCGCCGGAAAGGGATTCTGGTTCGCGCTGACGACAAACCCGCTCTTCGGATTCCACGCTTCCGGCAATTCTTCGAAAGGAATGAAACCGTCCCACTCATTCTTCCCGGAGCTTCCGTCCACCGGCACATCGCCGAAATAGTCCCGGCGGATCGGCAGCCTCCCACTGGCGTGATACCCAATGTTCCCGTCGACATCCGCGTAAACGAAATTCTGCCCTGGCCCCCCGAATCGCGCGATCGCGTGCTTGAACTCGTCCCAGTTGCGTGCCCGGTCAATGTCGAGAAAGACGTCCGCAATCGCGCTGGGCTCCGTCGCAGCCCACCGGAGCGCCATAACCTCGCCATTCGCGATCTGAAAGATCGGGCCATGCCGCGTGACCCAGATCGTCGCCTCTTCCGGAGCTCGTCCCTTGACCTCGATGATCTCCCGTTCCTGTCGCGCCTGCTCGATGTGGCCGTTGAAAAGGTACTGGCCCGTCCGCAGATCGATTTTTTCGATGTATAAATCTTCCACATCGAATCCGAGATTCGTCTCGCCCCACGCGATCCGGTCATTATGGCCGGATAAGATTCCCGGCAGCCCCGGCAGTGAGACACCCGCGACCTTCATCCCCGGCGCTTCCAGATATTCCATGTGCCAGACGCCCGGAATGCTGAATTCCAGATGCATGTCATTCGAAAGCAGCGGTTTGCCTGTCGCCGAATGCGCTCCCGAAATCGCCCATGCGTTCGAACCCGGATGCTCGTCGCCCCCCGGCATAAACTCGAACCCGCTGCGGCTGGGAAACAGGAAGTTCACCTTGTCGGGCTCCCCGCCACGCAGCATTTGCTCTTTCGCCAGTTTGGTCTTGTAATCGTTCGTGAGCGTGCGAAACATATGCAGGCCGCAAAGCAGCGAATCGATCACGCTCCACGGCCGCGGATCGTAGCCCAGCAGGCTGAATTCGATTCCATAGCGTCCGCGGTGCGATTCGATGTAAGCGTTCACCCCACGCGCATACGCCTGCATGGCGGATTTATCGGACTCCGCCATATCCGTGTAGATCTGTTCCGCTACCCGCCGCAGCCGATATCGGCGGGACTCACGGTCCGTCTCCAGCGCCGAAGGGCCGATGATCGCCGAAAGCTCCCCAGCCGCCAGCCGCCGCAGACCATCCATCTGGAACATGCGGTCTTCAGCCGTGGTGTAGCCCTCGACGAACCATGCATCGTCCAGTGTGCGAGCCTTGATGTGAGGAACACCGAGGCCATCGCGATCCACTTCGACGGGCTGACTCACCGACGTTTCGATCGTTCCCGACGTCTTCGGCAGGGCGCGATAGAGAAACCAGTAGAAGCCCGCCGCAGCCGCTACGAAGGCAATCGCGAGCAGCACATTCACCGCGAACAGGATTCGGCGCACTGATGCGATTGTAGCTTTCGCCAGGTCCGCCCCTCATTTGCCTACACTTAAATCAGCGTGCCTTCCTCCCCCGACTACATCGCGCGGCTGCTTCTCCTTGGATTGATCCTGATAATCAACGCCTTCTTCGCTGCCTCTGAAGTCGCCCTGCTCTCGGTCCGGGATTCCCGTCTTCGCCAACTGGCCGAAAACGGAAACACCGGCGCTAAAATGGCCCTCGCCCTTCTCGCCCATCCCGAGAAGCTTCTCTCCGTCACCCAGATCGGCGTCACGCTCGCCAGCCTCGGGCTCGGCTGGGCCGGTGAGGACACGCTCTACGCCCTGCTCCTCGCGCTTTTTCATCCAATCCTGAACGCAGGCACGGCCGCGGTCCTCCACGCCATCTGTTTCGTCGCCGCTTTCGCGATCATGACTTACTGTCACGTCGTCATCGGCGAAGTGGTTCCCAAAAACCTGGCCATCGACAAAGCGGACCGGCTCGCCGTCATCGTCGCGCCGGCGCTTATGCTGGTCTACCGCGTGATGTCCGTCTTCGTGACGATAATCGAGAATTCCGCCCGGGGGCTCACCCGTCTCCTCGGCGGTAGCGGCAGCCATCGCAGCGGAGGACATTCCGCCGAAGAACTCAAACTCATCGTCAGTTCCAGCCGCTTCGCCGGCCATTTGCCCAAACTGCAGGAAGACATGATCCACCGCGTCCTCGATCTCGATGATCTCTATGTGCGTGAAATCATGAAGCCACGCCGCGAGATCGTTTCCGTCGCCGCTTCCGCATCCCTTGATGACGTGCTGAAGACGATGGTCGAAAGCCAGCATTCCCGCCTTCCCGTCTGGGACGAAAAGCCCGAGCAAATCATCGGCGCCGTCTTCTTCAAAGACATGCTGCGCGTCTGGCACGAGCGGCGCAATCTGCAACGGTCCCGCCGTCCGTCGCCGCCGTTCTACCTGGCGCACATCATGCGTAAACCTCTCATCGTGCCCGAAACCAAGCCGCTGATGCAGATGCTCGAGGAGTTCCGCCAGCGCCACTCCCACATGGCTCTGGTGGTGGACGAATTCGGCACGGTGACCGGCCTGCTCACCGTCGAAGACGTCCTCGAACAGATCGTCGGCGAGATCGAAGACGAGTTTGACGAGAAGCTTCCGGAACCGCGCGCGGAAGCCGATAAGGTGGATCTCGACGGCGCCACCAGTATTCTCGACCTCGCCTCGATCTACGGCGTCGAGTTGCCCGCGAACAGCGGATTCGAGACTATTGCTGGATACATGCTTTTCCAATTGGGGCACATCCCAGGCGCGGGTGAGTCTGTCGAAGTCGACGGGCGCCGCTTCATCGTCGCCACCATGGAGCGAAACCGCATCGCCACCGTCCGCGTGGAGAAGCTGCCCGGCGCAGCGACTTCATCTGAAGAAAAGCCGACAGGCGTCCTTTCGGAGCCTGTCGTGACGGAGCGAAATGCTCGGCGTTGACCTGAGAGCCGCTCGTTATACCTGGACCGCTGCGCTGGTTCTGCTTTTGCTTGGCGTCATCTATCTCATCCGCGAAGCCCTGCTTGTCTTTGTGATCGCGCTGTTGTTCGCCTATCTGCTCTATCCGCTGATGGATTTGATCGATCGCCACATGACGGCGAAAACCCGTACGCCCGCACTCACTGTCACCTTCCTCCTCGTCATCGGGATTCTCACGGGATTCGGCTTCGCTATTGGCTCAGTCGTCGTCAGCGAGGCCGTGAGCCTGACCGCTCAGGCGCCCGCGCTGCTGGCCCGGATTGAGCAGCCCCCCGCCCCGCCGCCCAATGGCGTGCGCTCGATCAAAAACGACGCAATCGCTTTTGTGCAAACTCAGTTGCGGGAGCACTACGGCGACATTGCGCTCCAGGCGCCGCGCCTCGGCCTGCGCATCCTGACAGCATCCGGCAACCTCATCTACCTGATCATCATTCCGATTCTGAGTTTCCTGATCCTGCGCGACGGACGCAGCATCCGGGATGGATTTCTCGAGATGCTCGATACCGGTCAGGAGGTGGTTCGCAACACGCTCGCCGATGTTCACGAACTGCTCCTTCTCTACATGCGCTCGCTTCTGTTCCTCTGTTGCGCGACGTTCGTTTCCTTCATCATCGTGCTCAGCGCCATGGGAGTACCTTACGCGGTTCTGCTGGCATCCATCGCCTTCCCGCTGGAATTCATTCCGCTGGTTGGGCCGCTTTCCGCCGCCGCCATCATCATTACCGTCAGCGCTGTCAGTGGATACGCGCACGTTCTCTGGGTCGTGATTTATCTCGGACTGTATCGTCTATTCCAGGATTACGTGCTCTCGCCGCACCTGATGAGCCAGGGCGTTGAACTTCATCCTCTGATGATCATCTTCGGAGTATTCGCCGGCGGCCTCATTGGCGGCATCGCCGGCATCTTCCTGAGCATTCCGGTCCTCGCTCTCCTGCGTCTCCTCTATCACCGCGCGAGGAAAGCGCAGGCAGCCCGCCACCTTCAACCCACCGTCTAAGCGGCCAGACGCAACTCTTCAAGCCCCGCCGCGTTAAACAATATAGGTCCGCCATACAGGCCCACTATGCGTCGTCCAGCAGTTGCCGTTGTTTCGCTTGCTCTCATCGCGTTCGTCTCAGTCCTCTATGCGACAAAGAAGCCAGCGCTCGCGCTGCAGGCCCAAATGGCCCCGGACCAAAAGATCCTTCAAGCACTCAACCGCCTCACCTTCGGCCCGCGCCCAGGCGACATCGCAACAATAAGTCAGAGCGGCCTCGATCAGTGGATTGAACAGCAACTTCACCCTGCGGACATCCCCGAAAATCCCGCCCTCGAAGCGAAACTCGCCCCGCTCGACACGCTCCGGATGACGACCGCCGAAATGACGCGCAAATATCCCGCGCCTCAAATCGTGAAGGCGATGATCGACGGGCGGCTTCCATTCCCACCCGATCCGGAGTCGCACTACATGCTGCGAAAACTGGTGGCGCGCTTCGAGCGCAAGCAAGCGGCGGATCAATCCGGCAAAGCCACGGGCGTGCCCGACCTCAACAGCGACGGTATCCAGGGCGGATGGCAATTGGAAGATAGCCAGAAACTCGTCCTCGATCAGGGCAAACCGCCGGAACAGGCTGCTCTTCTCGAATCGATGCCCGAGCGGGAACAGTACGACCTGCTTGATTCTCTGCCCAACGCCAAACGCCAGCGCCTCTACGCCGCAGCATCGCCCGATCTTCGCCGCAAGATCCTGATCTTCAACGGACCCGTGCAGGTGGTGAATCACGACCTCACGGAAGCCAAGCTATTGCGCGCCGCCTACAGTAATCGGCAACTCGAACAAGTCCTCACGGATTTCTGGTACAACCACTTCAACGTCTTCCTCGACAAAGGCTCCGACCGCTACATGGTCACCAGCTATGAGCGGGACGTCATCCGCCCGCACGTCCTCGGGCATTTCGAAGATCTTCTGCTCGCGACCGCCGAAAGCCCCGCGATGCTCTTCTATCTCGACAACTGGCAATCCATCGGCCCCGATCAGCGCTCTGGCGCTCGCGGCCCCTATCAGCGCCCTGGCGCCCGCCCAAACCCCCGCCGCCAGGGTCTCAACGAAAACTACGGCCGCGAGCTCATGGAACTCCACACTCTTGGTGTCGACGGCGGCTATACCCAAAAGGACGTCACCGAAGTCGCCCGTTGTTTCACCGGCTGGACCATTCGCGAGCCCCTGCGCGGCGGCGGCTTCGAATTCAACGAACGCCTGCACGACAAAGGGCAGAAGCATGTGCTCGGCGTCACGATTCCCGCAGGCGGGGGCATGGGCGATGGACTCAGGATAATCGACATTCTTGCCCACTCTCCCGCCACCGCGCATTTCATCTCGAAGGCCCTTGCGACCCGTTTCGTCTCCGACAATCCGCCCGACGCTCTTGTTAATTGGATGGCGAAACGCTTTCTCGAAACCAACGGCGATCTCCGCGAAGTCATGCGCGCCATGATTTATTCGCCGGAATTCTGGAATCCCGCGAACTTCCGCTCGAAAGTGAAATCGCCGCTCGAAATGGTCGCGAGCGCGGTCCGCGCCGTCAATGGCGACATCGATTTCGCAAACACTCTCACCGGTCTTATGAACCAACTGGGCGAACCGCTCTATCGCAAGCTCGAGCCGACCGGCTACTCCAACCGCAGCACCGATTGGATGAGCTCGGCTTCCCTGCTCGCGCGCATGAACTTCGCCATCTCTCTGGCGCAGAGCAAAATTCCAGGCGTCAAAGTCGACACCGCGCAGTTCACCGGCGAACCGTCACAAATCGAGCATCGTCTTCTGTTGACGGATGCCTCGCCGGATGCACAGTCGGCAATCGAAGCCGGCCTCGCCACCGAGCACACCGGGCCACAGATCGCTGGACTAACCCTCGGCTCCCCGGATTTTCAACGCAGGTAATTTTAATGGCACTCTCACGCAGAATTTTTCTTCGCAACTCGGCAATCGCAATGACTGGTGTGGGCTCCGCGCCGCTCTGGCTCGATCGCGCCGCCTTCGCGGGCGATCAACAAGGCGCACGAAGGAAAGTACTCGTCGCCCTCTTCCAGCGCGGCGCAGCCGACGGCTTGAACATCGTCATCCCGCACGGCGAGCAGCGTTACTACGATCTGCGGCCCACCATCTCGATCCCGCGGCCTTCCCTGAGAGTCGAAAACGCGGTCGTCGACCTCGACGGATTCTTCGGACTTCACCCGTCCCTTACCTCGTTGCAGCCTCTCTGGCAGCAACAGCGCCTCGCGATCGTGCACGCCGCCGGGTCCCCCGACCCCACGCGCTCTCACTTCGATGCGCAGGATTACATGGAATCCGGCACCCCCGGCCGCCGCGCCACACCCGACGGTTGGCTAAATCGCGCGTTGCCTGTTGAATCCGGAAAGCTTTCGCCTGTGCGCGCTGTCAGCCTCGGACCCGCGCTGCCCCGCGCCCTGCGGGGTTCGCGAAGCGCCATCGCCGTCGATAGCCTGAACAACTTCAACGTGCGCGATGCCGCTGCTTCGAAAGTGCTGCAGTCCATGTACGCAGGCACCGGCGACCAGATCCTCAACGGGACCGCGCGCGAAACGTTCGAAGCGGTTTCGCTGCTGCAATCGATCCAGAAAGCCCCGTACGAGCCCGCCGCTACCTACCCGCGCGGACGCTTCGCCGATAGCCTCCGCCAGATCGCACAACTCATCAAGGCGGATGTCGGCGTCGAAGTCGCCTTCGCCGACATCGGCGGCTGGGACCACCACGTCAACGAACCCGGCCAGCTCTCCGGTGTCCTCCGCGACTTCGGTGACTCGCTCGCCGCCTTTTATCAGGATCTCGGCGACCGCATCGAAGACGTCGTCGTCGTGACCATGTCCGAATTCGGCCGCACCGCGAAGGAGAACGGAAATCGCGGCACAGACCACGGCCACGCGAACGTCATGTTCATCATGGGCGGCCCCGTTCGGGGCGGCAAAGTCTACGGCAAATGGCCCGGCCTCGCACCGGAACAGCTCAACGAGCAGCGCGATCTTGCGTTAACGACGGATTTTCGTGACGTGCTCAGCGAGGCCGTCTACTCGCACCTCGGGAATCGTTCGATCGACCAGGTCTTCCCCGGCTACAACGCCAGCCCCGCAAAATTCCGCGGCTACTTGAAAGTCTGAAGCCCCGCGCTCCTGATAGACTCTTCCCCATGCGTTTTGCATGGCCCCTGCTTCTAGCGGTGCTCCCAGCCCTCTTCGCCCAGCAATCAAGAAGCCCCTCCACAGGCGACTGGCCCATGTACAACCACGACTTGGCCGGTACCCGATACTCCCCTCTCACCCAGATCAACACAAAGAACGTAGCCAACCTCAAGCAAGCCTGGTCGTACAAACTTCGCGCCCCCAGCGACGCAGGTAAGCGCCTCACCGGCATCGCCGGCTTCTCCGAAGCCACCCCCATCGTCGTCAACGGCATCATGTACCTGCCTGCCGGCGGACGCATCGTTGCCCTCGAACCCGAAACCGGCAAGGAAGTCTGGAGCTACGAACCGAAAGACGCCATTCCCTCGCGCCGCGGCGTCACGTACTGGCCCGGCGACCTGAGCTCTCCACCGCGCATCATCTTCACCACGGGCACAAAGATGATGGCTCTCAATGCGAAGAGTGGCCAAATCGTCCCCGGATTCGGCAATGAAGGCATCGTCGACCTCGGCGTCGCTTACGACTCCGCGCCGACGCTCTTCCACAACATGCTCCTCGTCGGAGCCAACGTGCAGGAACAGCCCGCGACCGGGCCCTCCGGCGACTCCCGCGCCTACGACGTGCGCACCGGTGCAAAGCTTTGGGAATTCCACTCTGTGCCGCGCCCCGGAGAGCCCGGCCATGAAGTCTGGCAAGGCGACGACTGGAAGAATCGCTCCGGCGTCAACAACTGGGGCTTTTCGATGACGGTCGACGAGGCCCGCAACACGCTCTACATGACGTTCGGCAGCCCCGCGAGCGACTATTACGGAGCCGACCGCAAAGGCCCCGACCTCTTCGGCAACTCACTTGTCGCCGTCGATGCGGCGACTGGCCGGTACAAATGGCATTTCCAGGTCGTACACCACGACCTCTGGGATCAGGACCTCCCGCCTGCCCCCGGCCTCGTCGACATCACGAAAGACGGCAAGAAGATTCCCGCGCTGGCTCAGGTTGGCAAATCGGGCTGGATGTTTATCCTCGATCGAATCACCGGCAAGCCCGTTTTCGGCGTTGAAGAACGTCCGGTGCCCAAAAGCGACGTGCCCGGCGAAGAAACATCGCCCACGCAGCCATTCCCGTTGAAGCCGCCCGCTCTCGCGCGCAACAGTTTCAAGGTCGACGACATCGTCACTGCGGATGACACAACTCCCGAACACGCGAAGGCCTGCCAGACTCTCTATGAAGCGAGCGGCGGACTCTTCAACGCCGGGCCATTCACGCCCTATCTCTACCACCAGCCCGGCACCACGGCGAAGAGTACCGCGGTTTTCCCCGGCTCGATCGGTGGCTCGAACTGGGGCGGCACCGCCACCGATCCGAAGCTCGGCTATGTCTTCGTCAACACCTCCGACGAGGGGAGCATCGGCTGGATCGAAAAACTCCCCGCGGGCTCGCGCGTTGGCTATGACCGCCGCAGCCAGATCGGCGGTCTGCCGCGCTTCTGGGACAAGAAGGTCGACGAGAACGGCCTCACCAAAGGCGAAAGCAGCTGGCCCTGCCAGAAACCGCCGTGGGGACGCCTCATGGCTGTCAATGCGAACACCGGCGAATTCGCGTGGTCAGTCCCGCTCGGAATCACGGAGGAACTCCCGCCCGCGAAGCAGAAGACGGGACGCATGAATCTGGGCGGACCCATCGTGACTGCCGGCGGACTCGTCTTCATCGGAGCCAGCAACGACCGCCGCTTCCGCGCCTTCGATTCGAAAACCGGCAAAGAGCTCTGGGTAGCGAAGCTCGACTACAGCGCCATTTCCGTGCCCATGACTTATCGCGGCAAGAACGGCAAGCAATACGTCGCCGTCATTGCAACCGGCGGCAGCGGCATCACCGACCCCAACCCGGCAAATACCGAGTCACTCGTAGTCTTTGCCCTACACTGAATCATGCGATCCGCGCTCGCGCTGCCTCTCCTCGCTGCCGCAGCCACGGGCGTCACCAATTGGGAGACCGCGGGCAACGCGTGGTGGTCGCACGTCCAATATCTCGCCGACGACAAACTCGAAGGCCGCAATGTCGGAACTCCCGGCTTCGAGGCCGCGGCCGATTATGTAGTAGCCCAATTCGAGCGCGCGGGACTCCAACCCGGCAGGCAAACCAGCTACTCGCAGCCTGTAGCCTTCACGAAAGTGACTCTCGACGAGCCGAACTCGCATCTGACGCTCCTGCGCGAGGGCCAGTCGCTTCCTATCCAGCTCGGCGAGGAAGCTCTGCTCACTTCCACTTCGAACGTCTCCGGCATTGAAGCGCCTCTGGTCTTCGTCGGCTACGGCCTCGACATTCCCGAGGCCGGCTACAGCGATCTCAAAGATCCCAGCCTCAAAGGCGCCGTCGCCGTTTACCTCGCAGGCGGCCCGTCGAACATCGCCTCCGAAATCCGCTCCCACCACGCTTCCGCCGCCGAGCGCGGCTCCGCCATGAAAGCGGCCGGCGTCGTCGCCACGATCGCTATTCCGAATCCGCGCTCGATGGATCTCCCATGGGCCCGCCAAAGCGCGAATCGCCTTCTTCCGCGTATGGGGCTCGCGGATCCGGCCTTCGCCGAGGCACCTGCGATTGCGTTCTCCGCCACCTGGAATCCGGCGAAGGCCGATGACCTGTTCACAGGCTCCGGTCATACGATCGCGGAAATTCTCGACGCTGCCGACCACGACCGTCCTCTGCCGCACATTCCGCTCGCGTTAAAGATCCGCGCACAAGTCGCCACTACTCGCGAGAAAGTCGAATCCCGCAACATCGTCGGCGTGCGGCCTGGCTCAGATCGGACACTGAAGAAGGAATACGTCATTCTCTCCGCGCACCTCGACCACCTCGGAGCTGGCGAAAAGATCCACGGCGACGGTATCTTCAACGGTGCCATGGACGACGCTTCCGGCGTGGCATCGCTCATCGAGATCGCGCGCGCGCTGCAAACCGGTAACGCGAAAACGAAACGCTCCATCGTCTTCCTGGCCGTCACCGGCGAGGAAAAAGGAGAGCTTGGCTCGCGCTATTTCGCCGAATACCCTACATCCGAGGGCCGCATCGTGGCCGACATCAACATGGACATGTATCTGCCCTTGTTCCCACTGCGCTATCTCGAAGTCCAGGGGCTCAACGAATCGACCCTTGGCGACGATATTCGGGCCGTCGCCGGTGCCGCGCGCGTGGAAATTCAGGCTGACAAAGACCCCAATGCCAATCGCTTCATCCGCAGCGATCAATACAGCTTCGTCAAGAAGGGCGTGCCCGCGCTC
>DATAZF010000241.1:0-45209 GCA_036272235.1 Bryobacteraceae bacterium
GCCCACGCGGGAGAAACGCCGGCGTCAGTGTTCTTTGTCCCGCACTGCCATCCCTCACAATTTTCAGCGAAGGTGATTCGAAACATTCGGAATGACTTCTATCCGAAAAATGCAGCGCTACTTCGTGCAGATAGCGGTGACGAAGCGACCGTCGGCGCTCGGAATCTCGCCTTTGATCTTCAACCCCGCGTGGCTGGTAAGGAGCCAACGAAACGCCTCGCGGGTAAACCTGTAGCGCAGGTTCAGCACGAACCGCTCACCACGCTCCACATGAACTTCGCGACCGCTCGCAACCAGCGTGAGATCTCTCGCCGCTTGAAAGCGCCGTGTCCTCAACTGAAGACCGACATGCCGATCGTCGTCGTTTTCCACGAACTTCAATTCGCCGTCTTCGGACGCGATGCCCACGCTCGCCAGAGGCGCCAGCACGAAACGCTTCTGGGCTTCTGTCGGCTCTGCGTCATCGTCTTCACCGGCGAGCCGCGCGTCCAGTATAAGAATGTCGGCTTTATGCATGCAGCCGGCCACGTGTTTGATCTGATCCAGCGGATCGAAACCGCCCAGCGTGTTGCCCACCATCAGGAACAAACGGGGAGCTTCGCTGACGTCAGCGGCGAGCATCAGGTGTACGGGACTCGAGATATCGGCCTTGAGTCCGAGCGCCTCGCAGTCATCGTCCTCCGCGCCCGCACAGGCGGATTCGAGCAGTGTCTGGCTGGCATCTACCGGGAAGTACTTCACTTGACGGCCCGCGGTAACCAGGGCTTTCAGGATTACCCGGTCCTTCAAGCCATCTCCGGCTCCGAAGCTGATGAGCGGCACGCGCGCGCCAAAGGATTTGGTCAGGTCAGCGGCTTTCAGTGCCAGCGCATCCCACGTTTGGCGAAGACTCTCGTTCGATACAGCGGCCTGCTCGCGCCAGGCACCCACGGAGAGCGGCGTCCAGTAGAAGAATTTTTCCGGAAGGTCGCGCGCTTCCATCGCCTCGGCAAACTCGTCGGCAATCTCCGCTTCTGTGAGCAGAACCTCAATATTCATTCCTCACCAGCTTACTCCGTGTGAAATCGTTCGGCGGAAATGGCCTTCGCGTGGAAGGGCATAGCTGCGAAGGCATAGAATCAAGGCTGCGGCTCAAAGGCCAGTGGATTCTTACGGATTCAGACATGCGCGTAGTGCCCGCGCGATGCGGCGCATCCCATTGTTCGCGCTGCTGGGATTTCTTGTGCCCGCGACTTCCGGCGCCGGTGGACTATTCATCACCGGCAAAGTGGTCGACGAGAACGGAGTTCCGGTTCGGGAAGCGGTCATCGCAGTTTCATCCGGAGGTGTTCCCGAAGGCACCGCGACCTCCGACGCCGCCGGGCTTTTCCGTCTGGAGATTCCCGCGGCGGGCTCATGGCGGATCGAAGCCCGGCGCGAAGGCTTTTTTGTCTTCACAAATCCGGACGTGACTCTGGGCGAAGGCACTCCCGTTGAGATCCGGATGAATCACCTTAAGGAACTGGCGGAGCAAGTGGACGTTAACTATTCCCCGCCCGTCATCGACCCTGCGCAAACATCCGACACCAAGCGGCTGAACAACCAGGAGATCCTCAACGTTCCGTTTCCCGCTTCGCAGGATTACCGCAATGCCCTGCCCCTGATGACCGGCGCGGTGCTCGACAGCTCCGGGCAACTTCATCTCAACGGCGGCGAAACCGACGAGGCCAATTACAGGCTGAATGGATTCGATATTTCCGACCCTGCAACCGGAGGTCTGAATGCAAGGTTGAACGTCGATACAATCCAGACGCTCGAGTGGGATGCCAGCCGCTTCTCACCGGAAATGGGCAAAGGCTCCAGCGGCACGGTCGATATCAAGACCGAAATGGGAGACAATCGCTGGCGGTTCGGCGGGACCAACTTCATTCCCGGCTTCGGCTCTCAGGATGGCCTGCATCTCGACCACTGGTCGCCGCGTGCCACGTTCTCGGGCCCGATCCGCAAGAGCCGCGCGTGGTTTCACAATTCGCTGGAAGCTTACTACACGGTTACGACCGTTTCCGGGCTTCCGCAAGGACAGGACCGGACCCGCAGTATCAGCGGCAGCGATTTGATGCGGCAGCAATGGAATGTTACGAACTCCCACATCCTGACGCTGAGTTTTCTCGCCAATATCGGCGACGACACGCGAAACGGACTGAGCTTTCTCAGCCCCGCGGAAACCACGCTGAACCGGCGGACATCGCTCTTCGTGGGCACGATCAAGGACCAGTGGTCCGTAGGTGGCGGCCTCGTGGAATTCGGCTTTGCGGACAGCAGCACCTATCTGCGTTCTGCCCCGCAGGGGACCCAGACCTATGTGGTGACTCCGTTTGGCGCAAGCGGGAACTTTTTCTCCGACCAGACCGCCTACACCGGGCGGCAGGAATGGCTGGTGAATGGTTTTCTCGCCCCGCTCCACAAGATGGGTTCCCACCAGATCGAGGTGGGCGCCGATGTCGAGCACAGCGATCTCGATCAGGAGGTCAATCGGCATGAGTTTACGACCGTTCGGCTGGACAATTCACTCGTCCGCGATGTCCAGTTCCTCGGAAATCCTCGCCAGTTCCGAAACAATGTTGAAGCGTATGGATATGCTCTCGATCGCTGGAGTCCGGTCGAGAATCTCGTAATCGAAGGCGGCTTCCGAACGCAGTGGGATGAGTATACAGGCGGAGCGCCCATCGCCCCGCGGCTTGCGGCCGCGTGGTCGCCGAAGTGGGCGGGCGGGACGAGATTCGCCGCCGGGTGGGGCATTTTTTATGACGCCGTCACATTGAACATGCTCGCTCTTGCGCAGGAGCAGGTCAGCGTCAGCACATTCTATGGGCCATCGGGCGAGATCACCGGAGTGCCGGTCGAAACGCGCTTCGTGCTGCGCCCCCAGGATCTTCGTTTGCCCCGTTATGCTCTGACCAGCTTTTCGGCGGAGCGGCGGCTGCCCTGGGGACTTTACGGCAAGGTCAATCTGATATCGCGGCAGGGAAGCCGGGGATTCACCTTCGAAGACAACGTAGTCAGCCCGTCGTTGAATTTGTATGTACTCGACAATATCCGCGAGCAGAGATACCGCGCGGAGGAATTCGCAGTGCGTCGGACTTTCCTGTCGAAGTATCAGTGGTTCGCCAGCTACACGCACTCGGCGGCCCATGCCAACGCTGTTGTGAACTACTCGGTGGATAATCCGATTCTGACGCCCCAGGCGGCTGGTCCGCTGCCATGGGATGCGCCCAATCGGTTTCTGGCCTGGGGGTGGGCGCCGATCGAGAAGACATGGTTCCCCCGATTTCTGCGACCGATAGTAGGCGAGACCGACTTGCAGTTGCTGGCGGATTTCCGCACCGGCTTTCCCTTCAGCGCCGTGACCGAAACGGGAAACATCGTGGGACCACCAGGATCTCTTCGCTTCCCGGACTACGCGACAGTGAATATCGCGATCGAGCGCCGGTTTCCGTTCAGGGGCTACCTGTGGGCCTGGCGTGTCGGTGCCGTAAATGCGCTCAATCGCGTCAATGCCAACGTCGTCAATAATGACGTGGACTCACCCGGGTTTCTAACATATGGACGCGGGCAGGCTCGCGCGGTAAACGTGCGGCTGCGCTTTCTGGGGAAAAAGTGATTGCCTACTTCTGAACGTCGCCCAGAACAACTTTGGCGCGTGTGTGCATACGGCTCTTGTAGCGAGCCGCGGTACCGCGCTTGATGTAGCCTTTGCGAGCAGCTTTGTCGACGAGAGAAAAAGTGGCGTCCATCGCGGACTTCACGTCGGCCGCGACGGGCGCCTTTGCCGTCAGAGCCCTGCGCATCGCCCGGATCTGGTGCCGCAGCCGCGTCTTTGCAAACCGATTGAATTCCGTGCGCCGCTCGGTCTGCCGGACCCGCTTCAGTGCACCATGCGTATTCGCCATCTATGTATCTGATCCTTTTGATTAAACTCGATTTTTCAGCATAGCACGATCACAGTTGAACATAGCGCCGGGCCGTTGCGTACTATTCATGCAGGACCGTGAAATGTTGAAATTCCTGATCTGGTGCATTCTGTTCGTCATGTGCTGGCCGCTGGCCCTAATGGCACTTGCCCTCTATCCGATTGTATGGATGCTGTTGCTGCCGTTCCGGTTCGTCGGAATTGCGGTCGCCGGCGTGCTGGCTCTCATTTGGGCACTGGTGATGCTGCCGGCCCGGGTGATGTCGCGGGTCCTTTAAAGTAAGGGAAATAAGATGACTAACACGCTCTTCGAAGAGTTCAAAGTCCTGGGCCACGATTTGGCGGACAAGGTGAAGGCGCTCATCCACGAGGGAAACGTGCGCCGAATCATTATCAGGAACGAACAGGGGAAAACGCTGGTGGATATTCCCATAACGGTTGCGGCCGTCGGGGCCGTGATCCTGCCTGAGCTGGCCGTCCTCGGAACACTTGTGGCCCTGGCTTCGAAGTACACGATCCTCGTCGAGAAAACAGACGGAGCGGAAACTCCCGCTTCCCCGCAATAGTCCTGAAAAAATCCCTCCTTGCTTGCCAGGGAGATTCCGACCGGTGTGCCGGGCCTGAAATCCTTTGCATGTGCCCTCTGTCGGTTGATCGGATTCACGGCCACAGCGCGTTGCAAACTTAGCGCGCTGCTTCCTGTGGCAGAGGAAACAGTCAAAGCTGCCCGCACGCAATCGCTCCCTCACGCTCGCCGTTCATAAGCGCGCCAGGGGTCATACTGGGAGGTGCGAAGGTCACTGTCAGATGCCCAGCCAGATGCCCAATAAAGAAGAGCGCGCTCGCGAATCCGACTCAGTCGAACCGTATACCGTCGATGGCAATACCGGCCCGCTCACCGTAACCGGCGCAGAGCACGAAGAAACCGGGGAAACCGGGAAAGAAGAGGCGGAGCGACGAGAAAACGGGCTTGAAGAAACCGAAGGCCAACGCCTTCCATTCCTCGTGGCGGGCATCGGAGCGTCCGCCGGTGGAGTAGAAGCCTATATCTCCCTCTTCGAGCAATTGCCGGCCGATACCGGCATGGCCTTTGTGGTGGTTCTGCATCTGGCGCCGGATCAGAAGAGTCATCTGCCGGAGATCCTCACCCGCCACAGCACGATGCCGATAGTGAGCATCACAAGCGGCACGCGGCCGGAGCCGAATCATGTCTACGTGCTTGGGGCGAACGCTCGCGTCCGTTTGGTGGATGGCCGGTTTCTGCTCGAAGGCCGCTCCCCCGACGCGCAGGCTCGGTCCATCGACACCTTCTTTCGCTCACTCGCCTCTGCG
The DNA here is from genome assembly GCA_036272235.1 of Bryobacteraceae bacterium. Lineage (GTDB taxonomy): Bacteria > Acidobacteriota > Terriglobia > Bryobacterales > Bryobacteraceae > BOG-234. The sequence goes on from DATAZF010000241.1 coordinate 5,282, forward strand.
CAGAAAAATCGCGCCATCGGCGTGATTCTTTCCGGCATGGATGGCGACGGGGCAATGGGTCTCAAAGCGATCAAGGGCGAGGGTGGCATCACCATGGTTCAGACGCCGGAATCCGCGCGCTTTCCAGACATGCCGCGGACCAGCATCTCGGCCGACCACGTGGATATCGTGCTGCCGCCGGGCGCTCTTGGCGCTTATCTGGCGCAGCTCGGGCGGCAGTTCAAGACACCCGAGTTGCGCCGGCTCGATAGCGAAGAGGCGCCGCCGGAGGACAGTCAGTTCGTGCGAGTCCTCGCGTTGATGAGGAGTGTATCGGGAATCGACTTCCGCCTGTACAAACCGAACACGATTCGTCGGCGCATCGCGCGCCGCATGCTTCTGCACCATATCGACTCGCTCGCCACTTACGAGACATTTCTGCGCGCGAACCCGCGGGAAATTCGCGATCTGCAGGAAGATTCGCTGATCAGCGTAACGCGGTTCTTCCGTGACCCGGATGTATTCGATACGCTTCGGACGACGGTGTTTCCGCGGATCTTCGATTCGCGCGAAAGCGGCCAGCCGGTTCGCATCTGGGTCGCCGGCTGTTCCACGGGCGAAGAGGTCTATTCGCTCGGCATCTGCATGCTCGAATACATGACAGCGAAGCAGGAAGACCCCTCGATCCAGATTTTCGGAACGGACGCCAGCGAGCAGAACATTCAAAAGGCACGCGCCGGATTATATTCGGACGCGATAACGGCGGACGTGTCGCCCGAAAGATTGCGCCGCTTCTTCACGAAGAGCGACAAGGGCTACCAGGTGGCCAGGCGCGTACGCGATCTCTGCATTTTCGCGCGCCAGAATCTCTGCCACGACCCGCCGTTTTCCCGGATGGATCTCATCAGCTGCCGGAATGTGCTGATCTACTTCGGAGCGGATCTGCAGCGGCAACTCATTCCGACATTTCACTATGCCTTGCGGCCCGCCGGCTTCCTGCTGCTCGGCGCGTCGGAGACGATCCGGGAATTCACCGATCTGTTCAGCATGGCGGATCGGAAGAACAAAATTTTCTCCCGCATCCCCGGGTCAGTGGCGCGCCCGCGCCTGGATCTGGCGGCGCCGCTGTTCGCGCCAGACCTTCGGGCAGGCGTTCCGGCGTTGGGCGACTCTACCGAGGGGTGGGGCAATTTGGAGCTGCAACGGGCGGCCGACCGCATCGTCCTGGCGCGATACGCGCCGCCGGGCGTCGTCGTCAACGAACGCATGGAAATCCTGCAGTCCCGCGGCCATACCAATCCGTGGTTTGAAATGCCGCAGGGGCCGGCCACACTGAGTTTGTCGCGCCTCGCGCGACAGGGAGTCGGGGCTCAATTGACGGAAGCGGTAAAACGCTCCATTGAGACTGATGCGCCGGTCGAGACAGAGTTGATTCCGCTCCACGACTCGGAACAAGCCCAGACTACGCTCATTGAGGTCCTGCCGATCCAGACGATCCGTTCGCGGCCCAGATGCTATGTGGTGCTGTTCGCGCCGTCACGGAAGCAGGCGCTTGAGGCGGGCCGCGAAATCGAAGCGTTCCCTCCGCAGACCGCCGACGAGAAAGATCGGCTCGTCGCGAAGGTACGCCAGGATCTGGCAGCCGCGCGCCTCTACCTGCAATCGCTTCTCGAAGAGCGCGACGCAAAAAACCAGGAACTGGTCTCCGCGAACGAAGAAATCCAGTCAGCCAATGAAGAGCTGCAGAGCACCAACGAAGAGCTGGAGACGACGAAAGAGGAGTTGCAAAGCTCGAACGAAGAGCTGCAGACGGTCAACGACGAGCTCCAGAACCGCAACCTCGTGCTGACGCAGGCGAGCAACGATCTCTCGAATCTGCTGAACAGCGTCAGCCTTCCAGTGCTCATGCTCAGTAATGACCTCAATATCCGGCATTTCACGCCGCACGCGCAGCGGCTGATGAACCTTCGGCCTTCCGACATCGGTCGCCCGTTCGCGGAAATCCGGATGAATCTCGAGATCGAAACACTCGATCCGCTGCTTACCGAGGTGCTTGAAACTTTGACCGCCCGCGAAACCGAAGTCAGGGACCGCGAAGGAAAATGGCATCTGTTGCGCATCCGGCCGTATCGCACGGCCGATAACAAAATCGAAGGCCTCGTTGTAGTGCTGGTCGATATCGATCAGCTTCGCCGCAGCCAGCAGGAGTTGCAGGTGGCCCGCGACTTCGCCCGCATGGTGGTCGAGGGCATTCCGCTTCCGCTGGCGGTCGTCGATCTGGAGTTCCGCATCCACAGCGTAAACGAGGCCTTCAGCCGGCTGACGGACACCCCGGCGGTGGATCTCGAGAGCCGTTCCCTTCCCGAAATTGCCGCGGCTGTATGGGGAAGCGACCAACCGCTCCGCTCGCATCTGACCGATTTGGGCACGAGCGCAGATGCCGGCAGGACTTTCGAATTCGTGCAGAACACCCCCGGCGACAATTCGCGCGTACTCTCCATTCGCGGCTGCGTCGTGAAGCCGGATGGCGAGAATTTCCTGCTGATAACCGTCCAGGATATAACTGCGCACAAGGAAATCGAGCGGCTGCTGCAGGTGGAGGGCGAGCGCCTGGTGACGGAAGTCGATCGGGCTACCAGCGAGCTGCGGCGTAGTCAGGAGCAGTTGCGCGCGCTCACAGGCCGTTTGTTCGCGCTGCAGGAAGAAGAACGGCGCCGCGTGGCGCGCGAACTGCACGACGATGTCGGCCAGCGGCTGGCACGTCTGGAGATCGGCAGGAACGATGTGGAGCAGCAGCTTCAGCTCGATCCGGCGTCGGCGCATGGGAAACTCCAGGAACTGCACGAAGCGCTCCGGCAACTTTCGCAGGACGTGCGCGGAATTTCAGATCGCCTTCATCCGTCCATCCTCGAAGATCGGGGGCTCGCCTTCGCTTTGCGTACTCTATCGGACGAATTCCGCGATCGCGAACACATGCCGACGACATTCTCGGAGCGGGATGTGCCTCAGTCAATACCGCTCGAGCTGGCGCTCGGGTTATACCGGATAGCTCAGGAAGCCCTGCGCAACGTAGCCAGACATGCGGGAAAAACGCACGTGAAAGTCTCGTTGCAGGGCAAAGCCGGCCGCGTGCATCTGCAGATTACCGATGCCGGAAACGGCTTCGATACCGCGAATACGCCCTTCGGGCCGGGACTCGTGAGCATGGAAGAGCGGGCACGCCAGATGGGCGCCACGTTCCAGCTGGAATCGACGGTTGGCGAAGGCACGCGGATTACCCTCGAAGTGCCGCCGACATTGCCAGGTTGAAGCCTGCCCGCACACCTGCGGGTGACGGGCGGTTGAAAAACCCGGGGCTTTCAACTGGCATTGGGTAGTATCAAAATTGCGATGGGTGCGAGATCCAGTGCGGATTCCGATCCGGCGGCAATCGAAACGCGCCTGGTCTATGCTCACGGCGTGGCGGCCCTCGTCACTCTGCTGATCTCCGTTTTGTTTGGGATTCTCGTCTCCATCAAACTCATCGCGCCGGATCTGGCGGGCTCCTCTCCCTGGCTCACCTGGGGACGTCTTCGCTACGACCATACACAAGGGATCCTGTTGGGCTGGCTCGCCAACGCCTTCTTCGCCTTTCTCTATCACGCGGTGCCGCTGCTCACCGGAAAGCCGGTCACGAGCGCGCGCCTCGGCCACTGGATCTTCGGCCTCTGGAATTTCGCCGTCGTCGCGCCGGGCTGGATTCTGGTACTCGCCGGTTTCAGCCAGCCGCTCGAGTGGGCCGAGTTCCCACTGGTTGTGGACGCCGTCGTCGTGCTCGCGCTGGTACTTGCCGCGATTCAATTCCTGCCTCCGTTTTTTTCGCGCGGCGTTGAAGAGCTCTACGTCAGCAGCTGGTACATCATCGGCTCGCTCGTCTTCACCCTTTTCGCCTACCCCATGGGAAACTTCGTCCCGGAGCTCGTGCCGGGCGCACGCGGCGCCGCGTTCAGCGGACTCTGGATCCACGATTCGATCGGCCTGTTCGTGACGCCACTGGCGGTCGGCATCCTTTATTTTGTGATCCCGGCCGCACGCCGGATGCCGATCTACAGCCATTTCCTCTCCATGCTGGGATTCTGGCTGTTGTTCTTTCTCTATCCACTCAACGGCACCCACCACTATATTTTTTCGGTTATTCCAATGACCGCGCAGATCGGCGCCATCACCGCGTCGACGCTGCTCGGTGTGGACGTGATCATCGTCGTTGCGAATCTCCTCCTGTCTCTGCGCGGCGCCGGATGGTTCGCGAAAGACATCGGGCTGCGCTTCGTGGCCACGTCGACCGTTCTCTATCTCATCGTCAGCATCCAGGGCTCGCTGCAGGCACAGATGTCGATCAATCAGAGCGTCCATTTTTCCGATTGGGTGATCGGGCACTCGCATCTGGCCATGCTCGGCTTCGCGAGCTTCGCGGCGGCCGGCGGCTTGATTCACGCGTGGCAGCGGATCCCGTGGGCTCGCTACGACGCAATGCTGCTCAGCTGGTCATATTGGCTGCTGCTGGCGGGCGTGACGACGATGGTGCTCGATCTGACGACTGCGGGACTCGTGGAAGCGCACCTGTGGCAATCCGCCGCGCCGTGGATTGACTCGGTACGGGCGGCGAAGCCCTACTGGCTGATCCGCACCTTGACGTTTGTCCCCATTACTGCCGGCTTCCTCGCGCTCCTGGCGGGATTGCTCGTCGGCCCGCGCGGCGCCGGTCTGAAAGCGATCGAGAAGAACATCGGGCCAGAGCCTGTACGCGAGATTTCACCCGGGTTCGCGGGAGCGTACCGGCAGTGAAGCGTTTCCTCCGCATGTCCTACCTCGCGGCCAGCATTGGGGGCGCAGGATTCTTCGCCATGTCAGTGCTCCTGCTCGGCGTCTGGCCCGGCCGCGTGCTGGAGCGCCAGATCCGCGCCACATCCCCGGGGCATCCACTGCCGCTCACGGCGAGCGAACAACGCGGGCGCCTGATCTATGGCGAGGATGGGTGCGCGTACTGCCACACCCAGCAGATCCGCTATCTCGATCGCGATGTCAAACGATTCGGCGCGGCGACGCTGGCGTGGGAAACGATCTTCGACTATCCGCAGCTTTGGGGAACGCGGCGCATCGGTCCCGATCTGTCTCGCGTCAGTTCGGTCCATTCGGCCGATTGGGAATTCGCGCATCTTTACGAGCCGCGCGCAATGGTCGCGGATTCAGTGATGCCGCCGTTTCCGTGGCTCTTCGATGGCGCGCCCGAAAGGCCCCGGCAAAGCGCGCGCGATGTCGTCGCGTATCTCGATACGCTCGGTCGCAACAGGGAGCTCGCAGGAAAGGAAGGGGAGGCCCGTGCGCGCGCAAATTGTGAATGCTCCGACGACGAGAAGCATCAGGCGTTCGATTCGCGGCTGCTGAACGCGAGCGCATCGATGCCACGGCGCGAGGGAGACGTTCCGAAGCTGTCCGTCGCCGCTGATTTGAAGCGCGGCCGCCAGCTCTATGCCCGCAATTGCGCCAGTTGCCATGGCCCACGCGGGGAGGGCAATGGACCGGGAGCCGCCGGACTGCGGCCGCATCCCACCAATTTCGCGGCCCACGAGTATACTCTCGACCGCCTCGGATTTGCGCTGTGGAACGGAGTCGCCGGGACGGCGATGCCCGCATGGCGGGACCTCACGCCGCAGGAGCTTGCCGACCTCGCCGCTGTCATTCGCGAATTCCACGACCGCGCCAGCGAGCCGGCACGCGTTTCCGATGCGGGCCGCCAGACGTACGAGGCGCAGTGCGCGCAGTGCCACGGCGAAAGCGGCGCGGGCGATGGTCCGGCAAGCAGGCGGTTTGCTGTTTCCGCATCCAATTTCCGGACCGGCCGCCCCGCCTTCGAGACGAGCCTGCGGGCAGTACGCGAAGGCGTCGAAGGGACGGCGATGGCGCCCTGGGCGCCGCGGCTTTCCAACGACGACATGCGAGCTGTCGCAGAATTTGTGCGCGGGTTTTTCCAGCCATGAACATGTCCGGCTCCATGCAGGCAATGAAGTGGGAAGCGATGGACTGGGTGGTGCTGATCGCTCTTCTGTTCACCCTGCTGTTTCTGTTTGCCTGGGCGCTGTCGCCGAAGTTGCGGACATGGATAGAGAAGCCCAAATATCGTTTCCTTGCCAACGTCGAAAACCATGACCAGGCCGTGCGCGCGGAGCGGACCGAATGACGCAGATCCGGGGCATGGGTGGTGCCATCGTCGTTTGCGCCGCGATCGGCGCGATCATCATCGCCGCGACAATTTCATTTGGTCACCCCTCGATAATCGCGCGCGCGCCCGGCGCAAACGAGGAGTATGGGAAGCGCCTGATGATGCGGACCACAGAGTATTTGGGACCGGATGTGGCCGATTCCCGGATGCGGTTTACCAAAAGTCGCCTCGCCTGCGCGTCGTGTCATATCGATGCAGGCGCGGAGCCGGGTGAACTCAGCCTGATCGGCGCCATCGAGCGGTACCCCAAAATCATCGATCGGATCAACCGTTGCATGACCGGCAACATGAACGGCCGCCCACTTCCTGCCGCCAGCCCTGAGATGGCCGCACTGATTTCCTGGCTGCATTTCCTCGCAGACCGCGACGCCGCTACAGGAGCGAGCGAGCGCGAGCCGCACGATCCTCAGGCATTGCGGATACCGGGTCGCGCAGCGGATCCGGGGGCGGGCGAGAAGGTATTCGAGAAGCGCTGCGCCGATTGCCATGGAACCGACGGCGCAGGTCTTCCAGCCACGCGCCGGATCGTCGATGGCTACTTGTTTCCGCCGTTGTGGGGACCGAACAGTTTCAATTCCGCTGCCGAGATGGCCGACCCCGCTCTGGCCGCGAAGTTCATCAAAGCGAAGATGCCGCTGGGACAGCCGGACCTCGACAACGATCAGGCTTTCGACGTGGCGGCTTTCATCGCCACGAAGCCCAGGCCCCACAAGTAATGCGGGCAGAGCTTCGTTCTGTGCGCCCATCCACCCTCTATGCCGAACCTGGGCCTGAATTGCTCAGGAACACCGGGATGCTTTATGACTCAGCTTCGCAACGAAAACGGCGGGCTGCCACCCGGCCGCAGATCTGCTCCCCCCACTCTTTGGTGAAATTCCTCTAGTTCGGTGTCGGGGTGGGATTCACCTGGTCGACCACAATCACCGGCATCGGAGCTTTTTCCGGTCTGATTCTGATGCCGAGTTGTCTGTCGAGCGCCTCTACCAGCGTGATGCTGCCATTGGGGTCGGAGGTCGAGTTGTCCACAAGATGAGGCGGGCTCCACTGAAAAGTGAAATCGAACGCCCCCACCAGTCCGGTCGCATCGATCGCGGCATGGGGAATATAGGGGCCGCCAAACGCCTGGAGCTTTGACGCCAGTTGCGCCATTGTCGTGTTGCGGCACCGAACGGAAAAAACCGGCACGAAAGCCAACCCCGATTGCAGGGCGACAGGAGTATTGCGACATCCGGAGCGGCCGCGGGGTTCCGCCCGTTGCAGTCTGGGTTTGGAGGCGACAAGTGCCAGAACCGGCACTGGGCGCGTTTCGACATGGGTTTTCAGACCGAAACGATCGGCAAGCAACGCGCGCAACATCAACTTGAGAGAATCGAGGTCGGCAGGTCCCGTAGCCGGGGGACGCGCGACGATGTCATAACGCACGGATTCAGAGAATCCGGGGGCGCCGATCAGGAGCTCTTCGTTATCGATGGCGTCCAGGTCTTCGATATCCCACGCCAGCTTGATGAGTGACTTCAGCGTCACGCCTTCAATCTCGACGCGGCCGGACGGCCCAATGCGAACGTTCTTCGCAACCCCAGGCGGCGTCGGCTTGATAACTGCAACCTCGAAGGCGAGCGGTTCGGAAGGCAACAGTTGCGCGACAGCGGGCGCATTCGTCGTGGGTGCCCGTTCCACTCGATCGACGACAAGAACCGCCGCCGGGACATCGCGCATCGCGAGCTTCAAACCCAATTGCTTTTCGACAGCGCTCGCAAGGGAAATGCCGCCTGCGCCCGCGGCCGCGAATTTCGAGCGTCGCGTCCAGTGAAAGGAAAAGTCGAAGGCGCCGCGGAGCTGCGTCTGGTCGAGAAGCCGATTGCCCTGAAAATAGTCGCCGGCCACTTGCGGAAGGGCCTGCGTGAACTGCGCCATAGTCACATCGCGGCAAACGAGCCCGGCTTCCCCCGGGAGGGCGCTCCGCTTACAGCCGGACTCGGCGCCACCTTCCGGAGTCTTCAACAGAACATGCGGCCCGGCGATGAGAACGACTTCTGGAAACGGCCGCGTGTCCGGGTGCGTGCTCAGGTGAAAGCGGTCCACCAGCAGCGACTGCAACATAAGCGGAAGGTCGGCTGCGGTGGCACCGGCCGGGACCTTCGCGACGATGTCGAACCGCGCGATGTCGAGCCACGGCGGACCGCCGATGAGCCTCACGGGATCGACTGACCACGCGACGGCGATCAAGTCGACCAGCGTGGCGGAATGGATCTCGTAGCGTCCGCCGCGAATTTGGCCCGCGCGGGCGGAAAGCACCGGTTCTCGCATGGCCGAGAGCGTCCAGACGCTGTCGGGCTCCGCGGGGTGGACATCGGCGACTTCAAAAGTACGCGCTGCATCTGCCGCCACGGCCGCGCCGCACACTAGCGTCAACATCGCGACAGCGCAAATCTTTCCCATGAAGATCACGTTCTCGTTGTGCCCCTAGCGGCAACTGTGAATCATCACGGCATGGATCATCGGGACGCGGGCTGTCATGATGCCGACGAGCAAGCCCAACACGCTGGACGTAATCACAAACGAGAGCGATGCCGCGATGAACCAGTCGCTCACAAGATGCCCTGGAAGCGCCACGGTGAAGAATTCTCCAAACGCACGCACAGAGATGCGCGCGACGGCCCGCCCGCCGCGGCGGCGATATGCGTCGTGGATGAGCCTCTGGAAGTCTGCAGCCATTTCGTCGCCATAGCGGGTCCGCAATTGTGATGGATAGAGGCGCAACGTCACGCGGTAGCAGGCCGCGAGATGGTTCAGATATCTGGTCATCGATCGGCTCTCCTTAATCAACCCTCGGAGCGGCGTTGCACGAGGCGCGCCGCCCGCTTCATAACGGAGTTCATCCTTTTGACCTCGGCTTCAAGAAGCCGAAGGCCGAGATTCGAGAGCTCGTAGTAGCGGCGGCGGGAATCGGCATCGGCATCGCCTTCTGTTTCGACGATGAGATCGAGTTCGACGAGCCGCTGGATCGTGGAATATAGCGTCGCAGGCCCCATGGTGAAGCCCCCCTCAGACAGGACTGCGCTCTCCTGCATGATGGAGTAACCATGCTTCGCGCCGGAGGAGAGCGCCAGCAGCACGTAGAAAACCGCCGGCGTCAGGGGAATCAGGCGAGAGATGTTTTCGGGAAGCGACTCTACCGGGTCGTTCATATCAGTTACAGGTATACCTGTAACTGATATAGTTGTCAAGCGGCGTTCGAGAGCCGCGAATCGGCGATGTGTCGCCCCGTCCAGTTAATGGGCTTCGGTCGCGGCTCTTTGCTCCTGCTCCATAAGCGCCCTGACGTCAACGTGCGCCCGTAGCCGGTAAAGCACTGCCTTCAATCCGAACACGCTCCGGAAGAAGTACAAATACGTTGGATGCCCCTGGGTATAGCGCTTGCGCAGAAGCCGCGAGAACCAGCCGATGCCGGCCTGCAGGTGCCTGCCATCGCCGAAGTCGAAAGGGCCCTCGGCCATCGTTTCCGCCATCCACACAAAACCCTCTCTGATCGTTTTGACATACTCCGGGTTGGCCAGGTCCTTTGCGCTGGCCCGCGCGCCGAGCCGCAGGAATTCGGGGAAAGCGTCCCAGCCATTCGCGAGCTTGTCGGTGATCGCGCGGAGTTCCCGCTCCTCGGCGCCATATCGTTGCACGCAGCCGAAATCGAGCAACCCCAACCGCCCATCGTTGAGAAACAGATAGTTCCCGGCATGGGGATCGGCGTGGTGGATATCGCCGTAATACATGCGCCACCAGGCAATATGGATTTTCGTGCCAAACGCATTGCGGGCCTCTTGCGAAGGGTCCGTCGTCAGGAACTCGTTCAGATGCATCCCCGGCAGATATTCCATCGTCAGCACGCGCTTCGTTGAATATTCGCCGTAAACTTTCGGCACCACGATCTCGTCTTCCCCCGTGAACAAAGACGCCGCGCGGCGCAGATTTTCCGCCTCTTCGACATAATCGACTTCCTGCTTGAGCGTGCGCTGAATTTCCGCGAACGACTGCTCGATCGATTCCCAATCCCTGCTGAAACGCGCCGGGAAAAGGAGCGCGGAGAGATTCCGGAAGTCCGCATCGATCGTGCGCGCGATGGCCGGATACTGAACTTTCACGGCGACCTCTTCCCCTGTTTTCAACTTCGCGCGGTGGACCTGACCCAAAGACGCCGCCGCAAACGCCTCTTTGTCGAACCGCGAGAACACTTCATCCGGATCACCGCCGAGCTCGTTCGTCAACATCTCTCGAATCAGTGTGTAGTGCATCGGAGGCGCTTCGAAGTGGAGTTTGTCGAGCGTGTCTGCGATCGCGGCCGGCAGAAGATTCGGAAGACTCGCCGCCGCCTGCCCGATTTTGATCATGGCGCCACGAAGATAGCCCAGCCGGTGGAACGTCTTCAGTGCCAGCCGAAGATTGGTTTCGATGGCGCGCCGCTTCCGCATGTCGGCGGTAGCGAACCAGGATCGCATCCAAAGCGCCAGAGACGCGAGCGCAATCTGGACCGAAAGCTCACCGGTGCTCCAGAGCCGGTGGAGCGAATGGACCGGCGCGGGCCGCAACGCGAGATCGGCGAAGATCTGCCGCAGTTGTTCGTTTGCAAACGCACCCTCGTCCTGGGCATCGCCCTGCTCCGTCGGCAGGGCCGCCATGAGCTCACTCAGATTCATGTTCATTTCCCACTCCTTTTAATCCCCTTAATGACGCTGTAAATAATTTGGTCGTTTGATCGAGCAGCGCGAGCGTGTCTTCCTGATGCGGGGAATCGTCGGCTGCCCAGTAGCTCACAATTCCCAGGTAGAGAGTCCAGTAAATCTGCATCGTCAGGGCAGGCAGCGGCCCCGGGACGCCGGAATCGAGTATCAGGCGCTCCACCGCTTCAAGATGACCGGCTCGGATCGCATCTCCGGCGCATGCGGGCGACGAGCGCGCCAGAGGACTCAAAACCGTGTCCAGCGCCGGACTGAGGACAGGGCGAAGGTCTCGCAGGCTTTTCAGGCCGCCCCACACCAGTGCAAAGATGTCTTCTTCCAGCGATTGTCCACGCTGCTCACCGTCCGCAAACTCTCGCTGCCATCGCGACAGCGCCGCCGCGATCAACTCCGCCGCGATCGCCTCCTTGGATTGGAAATAGTTGAACAGAGTTCCGGTCGCAATACCCGCGGCGAGAGCCAGATCCCGCGTCGTCGTGCCTTCCCAGCCACGGCGCGCGAAAAGCTTCGACGCAGTGTCGACGATGCGCTCTTTCGTGGCTGTTTTGGTTTGGAGGGTAACTCTCATTGGCGTAATATGATCACGCTCATAATAATAAAGCGGGCCAGATCGGGAATCAAGAGAAAAGTGAGCGTGCTCATATTTTGTTGAATCCTGGGCGATCTGTTACGATGGATTGGTTATGGCAATCCCCAACGTGAAGCGGTTCCGGCCGTTCTGCCCCACTTGCAACGAGAGCTACACTCTGATGGCGGTTCTCCCGAACGACACCAACGTCGACGCCTTCCTCGCCGAGGCCGTGACGCGTCACGACCACAAAGCCTTTACTGACGCCAAAGCGCAGCAGACGAAAGTCCGCGTCGGTCAGCAGAAGCAGAAGAAAGCAAAATAATTTCGAAGTTTCGGTTCTAGATTTTCAGCCGGGCTCTGAGCGATCTCAGCGCCCGCAGCCCTTCCTGCGCGACATCTCTGTCCGTATCCCGGCTGACTTTGTCCAGATACGGCACCGAAGTCGCGTCTCCGCTGACAGCCAGCACGCGAGAGAGGTAGATCTTCTCGTCCCGCGTCCCCTGATCAATCGGATCGTACAGCCTGTCGAGCACAGGTTTCCTTCGCGCCGCCTCGACGAGGTACGCATAGCCGGTGTCGTGATTCGCGGCGGAGTTCAACGTATTGATTAAATACCGGAACGGGCCATCTTCCGACAAATCCAGCTTGCCTTCCATCACTATGCCGAAAGCGGCTGCCAGACGGGGTGCCATCTTGTCTTCGTCGTGCCATGCCTTCTCGAGGGCCGCATCATCGGCCGGATTTCCTATCCGGCCCAGAGCCTCTGCCGACGCTGCCCTCAGCTTTTCATCCTTTGCTCCCAACTGCCGCAGGAACAGATCGCGGTCCTGCGGTTGGGGCATCATCGCGATCGCGAACATCGCGGAACGTTCCGCCTTGCTGTTGCGCGGATTGCCCGCAATGCCCCGCAATGTCGGCAGCGCATCAGTCGTCCGCAGAATGCCCGTCGTTTCGATGGCTGTCGTTTGCACACGATCGTCAAGGTCGCGCAGCAAATAGATGATCCGCGAACCGGCTGCCGGATCGCGAATCTTCTGCATGGCGGCCAGCGATTCGTACATCACGTTGTTGTCTTTGGTGCGGAGCGCTTCGATCAGATCGGGGAGCGCGGCGTCTCCGCGCAGGATACCGATGGCCCGGCAGGCGTTGGCTCGCGAGTCCATGCTGGATCCGCCGCGCGCCAGTTGCCCGAGCGCCGCGATCACTTCCGGCCGGACGATCACGAAGGGGTCGATGATCTGGTCGTTGGCGTCATTGAATTTGGCCTTGATCGACGCGCCGGCGCGCACCACCGAAGAGCCGAGCCCCTGCTTGACGTATCCGGGCAGGTAGTAATTCACCAGCCCGTCGGTCGCCCGGATCTGCATCTCCGGATCGGCATCGCGGGTAGCCCGAATCAGGGGGTCGATCGTCTCCTTGCCGCCCAGGGCGGTGAGTTGCTTGACGGTCTCGATCCGAGTGTCGACGCTGGCGCTGTTGAGGTATTCGGCTACTTTTGGAACCGCGATCTGCCCTTGCTTCGCGACCGCCCGCACATCTTTCGGCGTCTGCGCCATACACACTGACGCCGCAATAAACAACCACTGAAGAGATCCGCGCATCTATACTCGATTATGCCGCGAAACCGGGCCGGGTTTCAGGTTACGCCGATTTGAGTTGCACCGAGTTGAGTTTGCGGAAGAAGATCGCGGACCGCGCAGGTTTGCCCGCCGCAGGACGCGAGCCCATCTTCGGCAAGGATCTCGATTTGCCGGTATGCACCCTGAACGGGGTCGCGATGGACGATCAGCCGGCGTCCCTGAAGGTCGAGCACCCAGTATTCTTTCACCGGCGCCCGGGCATAAAGATCGCGCTTTACGATCAAATCCTGGCGCAGGCTGCTGTCGGACACTTCGACGAGGAGTGACAATTCGCTGCCGCGGGGATGCCGCTTTCCATAATCAGCACCAGCGTCCCCCAGCACTGCGAGGTCGGGTTCCGGAGCATTCCATTCGGCATCCCCGGCGCCCACTTCGATTGGCAACTGCATCTGCAATCGTTCCGGACTGAAACAGCCGGACAAGCCAGGCGAACAAATTTCGGATCGCCTGCGCATAGGGAGCGTTCTGACCAATTTTGTCGATGAGTTCCCCATCGATCAGTTCGCACCGCGCCCCATCGAAGATGCCGAGTTCAAGCATCCGTTCGACCTCTCTGCGCGTAAACCGCTTCCGGCGCAGCGAATCGGATGCCGGAGATACAGGCAGAATCGCAGCGGACATACTTATTTTACGTCAGCGCGCGAACTCGACAGTAACCCGCTTCGGTATGACGCCAACCTCATGCCCCATATCCAGCAGCCTCTGCGCGGCCTTTGGAATGTCCTCGCCCGCATCGACTGTGTGGTGATTGACATACATCCCCACAAACTTGTCCGCGAGGCGCGGATCCATATCGCGCGCGAACTGCATGGCGTATTCGAGCGCTTCGGCGTGGTTGTCGAGCGCGTACTGAATGCTTTCACGCATCATCCGGCAGCACTCGCTCTTCACATCTTCCGGCAGCTTTCGCAGCAGCACGTTGGCGCCGAGCGGCAGCGGCAGCCCGAATTTGTCTTTCCACCAGCGGCCCATATCGAGCACCCGGTGGAAGCCGACTTTGTTATACGTCAACTGCGCTTCGTGGATGATCAACCCCGCGTCGGCACCGCCGCTTTGCACTGTTTCCAGAATCTGATCGAAAGGCACGATCACATTTTCAAAATCCGGCTCGAAGACCTTCAACGACAAATAAGCCGTCGTCATTGTGCCGGGAATTGCGATCTTTTTGCCCTTAATCTCCTCCGGCTCCATCGGGTGCGTCGCCACGACCAGCGGACCGTAGCCGTCGCCGACGCTCGATCCGCTCGCCATCAAAACGTACTTGTCCGACACATACGAGTACGCGTGATAGGAAATGGCGCTGAGATCGTAAACGCCCTCCATGGCCTTCCGGTTGAGGGTCTCTATATCGGATAAAACATGCCGGAAAGTCAACTGCGGCGAGCGCACTTTCTTCGTCGCGAGCGCGTAAAACATAAACGCGTCGTCCGAGTCGGGGCTGTGAGCACTCACGATTTCCAGGGGGGTTTGGTCCGGCATACGAGGGAGGGTCGGAAGCGTTCAGTATCTCACGGCGGGTGCGCCAGAACCGAGTGGACTCGGCTCGGCATCGCGAAGCCGCGTGAAAGAAGGCGTGCAGCTACACTTGAGAATGACACGCCGCCAATGGATTGCCCTCGCACCCGCAGTGCTGCTGCCCGGCTGCTCTTCGAGCCCTCCACCCAAAACTGAATCCGAAAAGCCGGCCAGGCCGATTACCGGATTGCATGCGCTGTACCAGATGTACACATCCGCGCGAGCGTGGGCACAGGATTTACAGATTCTCCGCTACTCCAGCATCAACATTCCGGAAGTTCCGCATGAGGATGGAAAAGCCGCCGCGTGGCAGGTCGTATTTGTGTCGGCGGCGCTCGCGAAGTCGCGGACCTACACCTTCTCGGTCTACGAAGCGAGCGCCACGCTGCACGAAGGGCTCTTCTCCGAAGCCCCGCAGGACTGGTCTGGAAACGGCAAGCCGTTCCTCATCGAGGCTGCGAAGGTCGACACCGACAAAGCGTGGGAGATCGCATTGAAGCACGGTGAAGAGTACAATGCGAAAAATCCCAGGACGCCGATCTCATATACGCTGGCGGTAGATAAAGGCAATGACCCTGACTGGCGGGTCATCTGGGGTCAAAGCGCGGGCGAAAGCAGCTTTTCCGTCCTGGTCGATGCCTCGACTGGCGAGTTCATGCAAATCGTCCATTAAAAAAACAGGGCTTGCGAGTACAAGGTTGGGCAGCCATTCAGCCCGCTCAAAAGCGAATCAGGCGGTTAGCACCTGGCGCTATTTGGCCGCCGTTGCACTCTGCACGATCGTCGGCTTCAGCGATCCGACGATTGCCATCACTTCGCCCTTCTCCTTCGCCGGCACCTTCAACTGATCGAGCACTGCAACAAGATCCTCCGCCACCGCACCGAATGCTGCGTTGGTGACACCGCGGCCGCGATGGGCTGCCATCATGTCCAGCCCGGTGTACTTGCAGGGACCACCGACTCCGACGCAAAGAAAACTGGCCAGTTTGGCTTTGTAGGCTACCGTATTTTCGGGACTCGCCGCCGCATGCGCAAACCAGTGGTTCACACGGTCATCCTTCAGGATTCGATCCACCAGGCCATTTGCGACCGCCTGTACCGCCGGTTGTCCGCCCAGTCTTTCGTACAGCGATTTCTGCGCAGGAGCCTGCGCGGCAGATGCGCCTGCCAAAACGAAACTACACAATACGGCCGTTACCCAATTTTTCATCCGGTTTCCTTTGAGAGTGATTTTGTCTTTGCCAAAATTCCAAAGCGTCAGGCGAGAAGCTTCCGCCGTGAAATATGCATTTATGATACATAATTAACGCTGGACAGGGCAATACGAAATTCGGAGGAAATGCAGTGCAGGTGAGTTTTTGGGCGACTGCTAAAGTGTGCGCGAGCGGTTGCGCGACCGCCGAGTCCGTTTGGGCCCTTTGCGCCTGTTGACCTTGTTCCTCTTCGCCTTGACTCTCACGAAGCGCGTATTTGCGCTCGGGGAATTCGGCGTGCCCGCTTCGAGCGGCACGAGGGAAAAGCAAAGCGCAAGAGCTACAGCAACATAACGCATTGTAATTATCTTAACTGTTCCGGCGTCGGAAAGTTGCGGTAAACGAGAAAGAAACTCCACACCGTCAGCAGGACGCAGAAAGCCGCGAGCACACGCCACATGCCCTCACGGGCGGCGCTGGAGCGCACTGGCGTCCCTGCGGCATAGCCGATCACGAACCCGGCTGCGAGTCCGCCGATATGCGCCCAGTTATCTACCGCGAATCCCGGTATCAACCCGAAAGCGACGATGTACACGACCCATCGCGCATAGAAATTGCGGATCGCCCGCCCCACCGACGACCGGTTGGCGACTCCAAAAGCGATCATGGCGCCGATCAGCCCCATGATTCCGGCCGAGGACCCAACCGAGGGGCTCAGCGGGTTCATCACCGTGCTCAGGTAAAACCCGCCGACGGTTCCGGCGAAATACAGCACAAGAAAACGCGGCGTCTCATAGACCTGTTCCACCTGCGCCCCCAGGTCATAGAGCACCCAACTGTTCATCAGGATGTGTAGCCATCCGCCATGCAGGAAGCCCGCCGTGACAAGCCGCCAATACTGGTGATCCTGCAGGATCAGCGGTCCGTATTTCGCCCCGAGGACGCCGATCGCATTGCCCTCGCCCATCGTCCGCGAAAGAAATTCCGTGCCGATGAAGAGCCCCGCGTTGATGAGCAGGATCAGGATGGTCGTGAAATGCGCCTGCGGAATCAGCCCGCCCAGAATTTCTCCGGGCTGCCGCACGTCAATCGCGCGAGGTCCCACCGACTGCCCGCAGTAAGGACACGTGCGATCGCTGCTCGTGATGAAAGCCCGGCAGTTCGGGCACATCCGGCGTTTATCCAATTTGATTACCCACGATATTTATCCATGATGTCCAGTCATGACGTCTAACCGCGCCTGGCGGTTCCCTGCTCTGGCGCGGCTTTGTCCGGCATGGCAAGTGCGTACTCGCGCGCGAACGCATCCTTGTCCGGTTTCCGGCGGATCGCCAACCGCGCCGCCATTCCGAATCCGATCAGCATCTTCAAAATGTCCAGCCCGGAATAGATGCCGTGCATCAGCCAGAATCTCTTCGATACCGGGTCCGTCGGCGGAAGATTATCCACGGTACGGCCGATGTTCGTAATGCCGGGCGTCAGCAGAAAGTGCTCCACCGCGACAATGGCCAGCATCGCAAGCGAAGCCCCCAGCAGGCTCTTTTGCGGCCTTTCACCGAACAAAAGCAAAAGGAACAGCCCCCCGCCGATCACGAACTCCACGCGCTCCCAGTTGACGAAGAGCCAGTTGTTTTCCTCAGCGGCGTTCCGCCGCAGGATGATCCTCTCGCGAGCGCGCCCCACTTCATTCAACTGGATGGAAGTCCCCGGATCGCCCGGAGCTTCGAGAAAACGATCGATGGTCTGGAAATTCTGCGTGACCGCAACATCGGCGAGAACACTCGCGCCGAGCCACGCGCCCAGCAAAACAGCGGAAAGCCGACGATACTGGATCACGACCGCAATTGTCGCAAACCGCGCCGCACAAAATCGTTAGTATCGTGATTCCAAAGTTAGTTCACTATTAAGGGAGCATGCTTCGGAGACATCACGCTACCGGCTCGCCGGAGGCGTCAAGCCGTTCATGCGCAGGTACTCCACCATCTGGCCGTAATGATCGTAGGTGTGCCACGAGAAAATGGCCACCGAAGCCACACGCGTGCTCTTACCCCTGGGATTGAACGGATCGGTCGTCAGTTCGAGAAGATTCGCATTGTTCACCGTCGCGACGGCGCGGTGTGCGTGCGCAAACGCATCCTTCATGTACTTGACGATTTGATCTTTCGTCTTCAACTCGTCCGGGCCGTTGTCATGCTCCTGAGTCGGGATCGGCTCCGCGAGAAGCGCGGCGGCCACGCAGTTGATCTCGAACGCAATGTGCCGGGCTTCGAGCGCGAAGGTGCGTACGCCTTTAAAATTGCCGTTCGTCGGCGCGAAGTCGAACTTGTCCGCCGGCATCGCGTCGGTCAGCCCCACTACCTCGCGTTCGGTGTTACTCAACTGCCGGTCGAAGATCTGCCGTGCGTCGGGTGCGGCATCGGCGGCCAGCATCGGAAGCGCACAGAGCGCGAGTGTAGCGAAAGATCGTGTGAGTCTCATTGGTCCAGTCATTTGACAAACCAGTGTATCCGTTTTACCAGCGTTATACGTTCTCGATCGTCAGTTGCGGCACCCGCCCCATGCCACATTGACGAGGACATTGATCCCCTCCGGTCGCGGCAACCTGGGCGTTCGCATCGGATGCGGACGGCCGGTTGCAAACACCTTAAAACCGGCTTTCGGCGCGGCCAGGCGCCACTCCTCTTCCGGGGCCGCGGCTCGCGCCGGTAACGCCGCTGCGGGCATGATCAAATCATAAGCTCAATGGGTGTTTTCTCACACCTTTCCGCCCCGGACATCCGGCGTGTAACTCCTGGATACACAAGACTCTACGCTGGTTAACTGCGATAAGTTATACGGCGAAAGTTAGTCTAGGAACCGCGAACTCAAGGTGCTATTAATCAGTTCAGACGTCACCCAAAAGAAGAAAAAACTGACCTCGAATGAGCCGCGATGGAATATAACCCACTGACCCCGGATGTATCCCGCCGGCCGGAGTGGGCGTGGAAAATCGGGCTGGTCCTCGAAGCTCCCGAGCTCCTGAGCGAGATCAACTCCGCCATGGCTGAGGCGGGCGCGGCGAAAGTATTCGAGTTCACCGCTTCGACGCCTTCGTTCGAAGTAGCCAACGCCGTCGACCGCGACAGACCGGACCTGCTCTTCGTCGAGCTGGCGCATACTTCGAAGCCCGCCGCCGAATGGCTGGTCGATGTGCGCAGCGGGGAAGACACCCCTCTGGTTATCGCCGTGCATCCGGCTGCCGAGCCCGCCGAGATGATCTCGGCACTGCGCGCCGGGGCGAGCGAATTCCTCTCGCTTCCCATCAGGCCCGCCATCTACGAAGCCATGGAGAGAATCGGCACCCTGCTGGAATCGCGCCGCACTGCCCTGATGGAAAGCGGCAAAATCGCCGGGGTCCTTTCCGCCAAAGGTGGATGCGGCGCCACCAGCATCGCTTGCTACCTGGGCGCTGCACTTGCCCTTTCCACCCCCGCGACACGCGTTCTGGTGGCAGATCTGGACTATCAATCGCCGGGCGCCCGGAGCGTTTTCCGTGCCAATCCGCGGGCACACGCCGGAGAAGCGTTCGAGGCGGTGCGGCGCCTGAGTTCGAGCGTCTGGCGGGAATTCGTCACGCCCATTTCGAATGGCGTCGATTTACTCGCGTCTCCGGCAGAGCCGATTTCAAACATTCTGGCCGCTCCTCCTGAACCGTGGCGCGTCGAGAGCCTTTTCCGTTTCATTGTCCGTCAGTACAACTGGATTCTCGTCGATCTCGGACGTCATCTCAATCCTTCCAACTGGACCCTGTTGCAGAATATCGAGGAGTTATTCGTTGTCACCGCGCCCGATGTGCTCGCGCTTTATCAGACCCGCTCCGTGCTGCAAACCCTCTCAAGCCGCGGGTTTGAAAAGGAGCGCACCAGAATCGTCCTCAACCGCAACCTGAGCTCCCCACAGGATTTCTGGGTCGAGAGCATCGAGCAGATGTTCGAAATGAGCGTATTCGGCGTCGTGCCGAACGATGAGGCCACTCTGGGGAAACTGTCGCGCGACCGCTTCGAGTTCCCGGCTGAAGCTCCGTTCGGCCGGAGCTTGATGAAGATGGCTGCCCGGCTGGCCAAGCCCAACGGCTCGGGTCCATTGAGGAAAGCAGCATGAGCTACGGAGCACCGGCCGCGCAGAATAAAATCAATTATTTGCAAAGAATTGTTTCAGCCAGACGCATGATTGTCACCCGGCGACCCGACCAGAAGACAGATTGTCACAATAACTTCGGCTATTATGCCTGTAAAACCCTGATTCCCGGAGGGGTATTCCGACGACGGATTGGTTCCCGGTATGCTGTAGAAGGAACGTTGGTATATAGCTAATGCCCGATTACTCGATTCTCTTCATCAGACCCGACGAACACCCGGCGCAAAATATCGAAAGCGCCGTGCGCGCGGGCTTCGACGGCCAGATCGAGTGGACGCACGTCGACGCTCTTTTCGATGGTCTGCGAACGCTTCAGGAGCGCTCGTTCGATCTGATCATCTCGGAATTGTTTCTACCGGATGGACAAGGGCTCGCCACGGTTCGCCATCTGAATCAGCATGCGCCGCAGACCCCTGTAATCGTGCTCTGCAACGCGAAGGATCGTGACACGGCCGTTACCGCCGTCCGAAAGGGGGCGCACGATTTCTTCTGTTATGAGGATCTCGACGTCTCCAACCTGTGCCGCGCCGTAGCCGGCGCGCTCAAGAGCGCAAACGGCGAGAAGACGGACCCCAGCGGCGCCGACCGCAGGACCAATGCGCGATTCCCCTGCCGTCTCGCGGTCAGCTATCAGGCGTTGGAACATCCATTCCTCGCGGGGGTGGCCACCAGCGAAACGTTGAATATCAGCAGCAAAGGCGTGCTTTTTGCGACCGACGAACCCCTGCAGCCCGGGCAGCTCCTGCAGGTTTCCGTCGACTGGCCGGCTCGTCTCGAAAATCAGGTACCGCTTAAACTCGTGGCGGAGGGCCGAATCGTTCGAAATCTGAACGGTCTGGCTGCTATGCGAATCGATAAGTACGAATTCAGAACTCGCCGCTCGAAAGTACAGACGGCGACTGCGGTCGACAACAAAGCGCAGACGAGCGCTCCCAACGGGCCGATGAAACCGAGGCTGCTGCAAAGCACCCCGATGAAGACCAGCCCGGTGAAAACAAGCGTGGAAAGTGCAAGACCATTAAGCCACCCGACAGAGGTGGCCGCAAATGTTCTATCCCGGCCGGGTACGGCGGCGGGTAACAAGACGAACGGAACCAGGGCGCGCCGAAACGTCTGAACGACTCGTTGATAAATACCCGGAGGCACTAAATTGTCGAAGATTTTCCTTCTAAGCGATCAGCCCGTACTCTTGCGGGGCTTTGAATACGTTCTCACCAACACCGGCTTTGAGATCGCCGGGAGCTGCCAGGCCGGCCTCTTCACGACGGTTCTGGACTCGGCCCCGAAACCGGATGCGGTTCTACTCGATATCACCTCGGGTCTGACTTTCGCCGACCTGGGCGAACTCCACAGCCATGTTCCCGATTGCCCGGTCATTCTCTGGGCCGATGTGCTTCCACTCGAACTCATGTTCAAGACCCTCGAATTCGGAGTGCGCGGGATTGTGCAGCGAAATGTGCAGCCGGAGCAACTCGTTGAATCCGTGCGCAAAGTGCTGGCGGGCGAATTGCAGATCGGGTTCGGCGTCCCCGGCGAGCAGTCTCAACAGCGCCGCGGCGTTTCGCTCACCCCTCGCGAACGCGAGATCGTCTCGTTCCTGCGCCAGGGCATGCGGAACAAGCAGATCGCGCACGAAATGGGCATCACTGAGGGCACTGTGAAGATTTATCTCTTCCGGCTGTTCCACAAACTCGGTGTGCGAAACCGCTTCGAACTGGCGCGCTGTACCACCGGAGAGCAGTTGCAGATCGCCCCCAATCAGCCGCAATCTCAGGTCGAAGAGCCCGAGGCGGAATTTCACACCAACACCTCACTGATGTAACTTCGGCGATCTCGAGTTAGCCGGCCGCGCCGGCGGGCACAGCCGGCGCATATTGGTTTCTATTCTGATGAACGATTCCTGGCGGGCAGGATGGTCATCACATGTGCGGTTGGCAGCCCCGCTGGCGATTGATAATCGGCATTAGGTTGCCAACCTGTACAAATACCGGCACGACACTAATTCAAAAGTTTTCCCTGCCGCAAATAAGCCGGCACATCCAGTTCCTCTTCGAAAACCGGGGCGGCGCCCATCGGTATGGGCGTCTCGACTATGGAAGGTGGGGGCGGCGCCGGCTCTGTCCAGGCAGGTTCCGACGATCTCTCCGCAAAAAACTCCACAGCCGGCTTTGGCTCGATCAACGACTCCCTCACGTCTTCCGGTCTGGCGAACCCGGTCGCGATCACTGTGACCTTCACGGTGTCGCCCATCGCTTCATTGGCGATTACGCCGAAGTTCAACTGCAAATCGTCGCAATCGGCCGCCGTCCGGATAATCGAACAGGCCTCATTCAACTCGTGCAACCCGATTGAACCCGACCCGGTGATATTCATGAGCACCTGGCGCGCACCCTTGATTTTCGTGTCTTCGAGCAGCGGCGAATTGATCGCCGCCCGCGACGCCTCGACCGCCGCGTTCGGGCCGCTCGCGATCGCGGTTCCGATCAAGGCGTGTCCCATCCCCGAAATCGCCGATTTGATGTCCGAGAAATCGAGGTTAATCAGCCCCGGATTCAAAATGATCTCGCTGATCCCCTGCACCGCCTGCCGCAGCACATCGTCGGCGATCTTGAACGCCTGCGCCATGCTCGTGCCCTTGGGTGCAATCGTCAAAAGCCGATCATTGGGGATTGTCGTCAAAATGTCCACCGACGACGCCAGATCGTTGAGGCTGCTCTCCGCCTGCCGCATTCTTTTGCCGCCCTCGAAAGTGAACGGCTTCGTCACGATCGCGATCGTCAGCGCGTCGAGTTGCTTCGCGAGCGTCGCGACCACCGGAGCGACGCCCGCCCCGGTGCCACCGCCAAGTCCCGCCGTGATGAAAACGAGATCCGCGCCTTCAAGGATCGCGAGGATGCGCTCGGTATCTTCGAGCGCCGCCTGTCTCCCGATCGCCGGATCGGAACCCGACCCGAGACCATTCGTCACGCGCGCCCCGATCTGAAGCTTCACGGGAACCTTCGAGGCCTCGAGCGCCTGTGCGTCGGTATTCATGATGTAGAACTCGATGCCATCGAGCCCTTCTTCATACATGCGCGCCACGGCATTTGAGCCGCCCCCGCCGATCCCGATCACTTTGATACGCGCGCCCTTGCGGGTCTCGTCCTGCAGCTCGAACTTGAGGTCGTCCATCTCCGTCTCCTTATGTACCGCCGGCGGGTCTTGCCGCGGGCGCTTTTCTTTCACCTATCGCAGAATCCGTCCCAGCATTCCCACCGATTGCCGCTCTAAATCCACCTGGCTTCTCAACCGCGCGGCGTACATCGCGAGACCCGCGGCTGTCGTCCAGGCCGGATCGTTCAGCTCTTCCGGCCAATCGAGAATTCCCTGCGTGAGCCCGATGCGGGCAGGACAATCCAGTACCCGTTCAGCAACATCGCAGAGTCCGGAAAGCAGCGCACCGCCACCCGATATCACCAACCCGCTGGCAATCGCCCGCTGCATACCGACCCGTGCCAGTTCCGCCCGGACCATTTCAAACAGCTCCACCGCGCGCGATTCCAGAATCTCGTTCACCATCTTGCGCGGCGCCTCACGCGCCTCTCCGTAGCCCTCGATCAGCGGCAGTTCGACCGTGCTGTTGAGCGCCGTCCCCTGTGACACTGCGCCGCCGAATTCCTGCTTCACGACCGCCGCCGATTCGATCGGAATGCGGAAGGCGTGGGCCAGGTCGCGCGAAAAGTGATCGCCGCAGATTCGCAGGGAGGTCGCGAGCTGCGCGGATTCTCCGTAGTAACAAACCAGCTCTGTCGAGTGCGCGCCGATATCGATGAAAGCCACACCATCGCGCCGGTCGGCCGGCAGCACG
Source organism: Bryobacteraceae bacterium (assembly GCA_036272235.1). Taxonomy (GTDB): domain Bacteria; phylum Acidobacteriota; class Terriglobia; order Bryobacterales; family Bryobacteraceae; genus BOG-234. The sequence continues at coordinate 29,192 of DATAZF010000241.1, forward strand.
GCCGCATAACATCCTGCGATCGCTTCGTAGATCGTTTCATCCACCGACATGTGCGCGCGGTTGATCGCCCCGATCAGGTTGTTGTGCTCCTGCGTCGAAATCGTGAGGAGGTGCGCGTTGGCCTCGATCACCGACGCCATCATTTTGCGCGGATCGTGAAAACCGGGCTGTTCGTCTACGACGAAATCCTGCGGCAACAGCTGCAGCACCATGCGGTCTTCCTGCAGCTGGATGTGCATCGCCCGGTCCATCGCCCGATTAATGTCGCGCTGCTCCACTTCGCGCGGACGCCCGAAGTCCATCCGGCCCCGGCTGTTCGCCCCGCGCGCGGTGAGCCCGCCCATTCCCGCGACCACGGTTTCGATGGCGGTCCCCGCCATGGCCTCGGCTTCCTCGACAGCCGCGAGGATGCATGCCGACACGGCTTGTTGATCTGCGATACGGCTCTTTGACCACCCCTGCGATGGCACCGAGCCGTAGCCGGCCAGCCGCAGCCGCTCGTCTTCGAGCACCGATATGACGCAGCGGGTATGCGTGCTGCCTGCGTCGACCCCTGTCGCGAAAATTGATTTCGTACTCATCTACCTTCCTGCCAACCTGACTTCACCAGCCAGGATCTCTCGCTTTTGATTCCGCGCGCGGCCCTTGCCACGCCGGCCGATCCCTCTGTTTTTAATCGCGCAAACGCCGGCGACGAGATCGCCAATGCCACATAACCGGCCAGGGCTGCTCATCGCGCTAAAATCCGATCGTCCAGCCGCAAATCGAACACGCTCGCCTGTTCGAAATGCTTCCGGATCTCCTCATAGTTGTTCACGAAATGCTGATACCTCGTCCGATAACGCTGGTCGCCGATCCACAATTCCACGGCATGCCGGTCGATCGTCGTGATCACCCGCATGTCGGCTGTGCTCGCGGCATTCACTTCGGAAATCTCTTTCGCCTGCGGACCCAGATCGTCGAGCAGATGCTGCATCGCTTTCACGCGCAGACGGCGGTCCGTTTCCGTCTGCTCCTCCATCACGCCACTCAGTACCGGCAGCCGGAAGCGCACGCGCGGTGGAAGCGACAACAGCACGCCGTCGGCATCGATCAGCGAAAACCGGTAGCGCGCCGTCCCCGCGATCGGCAGTTTCGCAAAGGCCACCGGCTGCCGCTCTGTCACGGTGACAACGATCCTGTCCGGCCAGACTCGCGAGATCGACGCCGTGTTCACCCAATCGACCGCCAGCAGCCGTCTTCTTCGTTCAGGCAAAGGAATTCGGAAAACACTGGCGCCGAAGTCGGTCACAAACACATTCTGGATTCGCGACTTGCTGGCGTAAACAGCACCGCGAATTTCCAGACTCGCGCACGCCCGATCGGTGTCCGCGCAAGCCAGCTGAAACCGCGGATCGCGCAACAGGAACGAATTGACCTGCACGCCGCCCCACGCGACCCCGGCTGCCACGGCCGACCACGTTACGACTCGCAGCCCCATCCGCCAGTTGAGCTTCGCTTTCGGAGGCGCGACCGGCTTAGGCATTTTTCAGTTTCTCCACAATCTTGTCGCCAAGCTGGGAGACGCTGCCGGCGCCCAGCGTCAGGATCATGTCACCGGCTTCCACACCTTGCGTAATCGTCTCGACACCGGACTCGCTGGAGCCCGCGTATTCCGCGCCGCGATGCCCGAACTGCCGCATACGCTCCACCAGAGCCTCCGCCGTCACGCCCTCGATCGGCTTTTCCGACGCGGCGTAGATATCCAGAACAAGAACCCGATCCGCCTGATGAAACGCGCGGGCGAAGTCATCGAGCAAATGGAATGTCCGTGAGTACCGATGCGGTTGAAAGAGCACATGCATTCGGCCGCTGCAACACGATTTGGCCGCCGCCAGCGTCGCCCGGATCTCGGTTGGATGGTGCCCGTAATCGTCGACTACCGTGACATCATTCACGACCCCGCGCACTTCAAACCGGCGCCCGACGCCCGTGAACTTTCGCAAGCCTTCCCGAATCACGTCCGGCTCTACATGGAGCTCGAGCGCAACCGCGATCGCCGCCGTCGCGTTCAGCACGTTATGCTCGCCAGGGATGTTGAGATGGAATTCCCCCAGGTCGCCGGTCCGCGAGCGCAACTGGAAGCGGCTCTGGAAGTTCCCGCACTCCTGATCCATCGGCTGATAATCCGCCTGCGAGTTGCGGCCATACGTAATCGTGCGCCGCTTCACCGACGGCAGAATACTCTGCACATTCTCATCGTCGAGGCACAGAATCGCTGCTCCGTAAAACGGGACCTTGTTGACGAACTCGACGAACGCCGCGCGGATCGCGTCGATGCTCGCGTAATGATCCAGGTGCTCGCGGTCGATATTCGTCACCATCGCGAAAATCGGCGACAACTTCAGAAACGACCCGTCGCTCTCATCCGCTTCGACCACTAGAAAATCGCTCTTTCCGACGCGCGCGTTGGACCCGCCCATCGCCGCGACCTTCCCGCCGACGACCACCGTCGGATCCACTCCCGCGTGACTGAGAATCGTCGCTATCATCGAAGTTGTAGTCGTCTTCCCGTGGCTGCCCGCAACCGCGATCCCGTACTTCAACCGCATCAGCTCGGCGAGAAGCTCGCCCCGCGGAATCACCGGGATCTGCAGCCGCCGCGCCTCCTGCACTTCCGGATTCGACTCCTCGACGGCCGAGCTCACCACCAGCGCCTTCGCGCCGGCCACGTTCTCCGCGTTGTGCCCCTCGTAAATCGTCGCGCCCAACTGCCCGAGCCGCTCCGTCGTCGGCGAGAGCTTCAGGTCCGAACCGGAAATTGTGTAACCCAAATTCAGGAGCACTTCGGCGATACCGCTCATTCCGATTCCGCCGATTCCCGCAAAGTGGAGGTGCTGCCGCGAAAAAAACATTTCAATAGGTTATTGTTTCGGTTCAGCCACAACACTGTCAATGTTCAAACCGGCGACTTGTACTAAAATTTCCGCCGCTCTTCGGGCCGCACCCGGACGCGCCTGCCTGCGCGCCGCTTCCCCCATCCCGCGCAGGCTCTCGCGATCTTCATATAATTCGCGCACCGCCCTAAAAAAACTCTGCCCGTTCCAATCGCGATCGAGCGACATCCGGGCGGCGCCCGCACGCACGAAGGCTTCGGCATTCTTCAGTTGGTGCTGATCCGCGGCGAACGGATACGGGATCAGGATGGATGGTTTCCCGGCGGCGGCGAGCTCCGAAACCGTGCCGCCGGAGCGGCAGACAACCAGATCCGCCTCTCCGAACGCTTTCGCCATATCGCCGATGAACGCCGTCACTTCGCCCGCCATCCCGTTCTTTTGAAAATCGTCTTTGATCGACTCGCACATCGCCGTCCCGGTCTGATGAATGAACCGGACCGGCAACCCGGCCTCACGAAACAACGGCCAGCTTTGCCGCGCCGCTTCGTTCAAAGTGCGCGACCCCTGGCTGCCCCCGGTAATCAGCACCGTAAACTCTCCGCCGCGCTTCGGAGACAACGAGAAAAACTCCTCGCGCACCGGCCGGCCCGCCAGCTCTGTCCGTCCCTCTGGAAAAAACGCCCGCGTCTCTTCAAAACTGATCAACGCCCGCTTCACCCACCGGGCAATGTGCCGGTTCGTAAATCCCGGCACGGCGTTCGGCTCCATCACCACAACCGGAACCCCGCGCACGAGGGCGGCCAGCACCGGTGGACCCGCAACATAGCCCCCCATGCTGAACACCGCCGCGGGCTTCCACTCGCCAAATCGCACAATCTGCCCCACCGTTTCGGTCACCAGTCTCCACAAACTCACAATGCGCGTCGCAATCCCGAGATTCTTGATCCCGCCGACACGAATCTTTTCCAGCTGGAACCCCGCGGCCGGCACCATCCGGCTTTCGACCCCGCGTTCGGTTCCTACAAACAAAACCTCGTACCCCATGTGCCCCACTTCCCGCGCGACTGCAATCGCGGGAATCACGTGCCCTCCCGTTCCACCGCCCGCCATGATGAAGAGCGGCTGCCGGCTGCTCATCTTGTATCGCCGCCGGCCTTGCCGGCGTTCCTGGTCAAAAGCGCCCGAGGCAAGACCGCCGGCGCTACAGAATGAAATTCACCCCGCATGTTCCGCGACATTCAACAGAATTCCCAGCGACGCCAGCGTCACCAGCAGCGAACTCCCGCCAAAGCTGATCATCGGCAGAGGAATTCCCTTTGTCGGCAACATCCCCAGCACCACGCTCATATTGAAGAACGCCTGAATCACCAGCATCGTGGTTACTCCCAGCGCCAGATACCTGCCGAATTCATCGGGGATCAAGACCGTCGCCCGAATCCCACGCCAGAGAATCACCAGAAATCCAAGCAGCAGCGCCGCCGAGCCGAACAACCCGAACTCTTCTCCAACCACCGCGTAGATCGTGTCGGTGTGCGCTTCCGGCAAATAAAACAACTTTTGCCGCCCCTGCATCAACCCGACTCCCATTGGACCACCGGAACCCACCGCAATCTTCGCCTGCTCGGACTGATAATTCGTATCGCGCGCCGTGATCGACTTTTTCATTTGTCCGCGAATCCAGCCGTGCGTGTCGATCTTGTCGACGATTGTGAAGTGCGGATCGACGTAGGTAATCACCCGCACCAGCCGGTAAGGCTTTGCCGCGATCGCCGCCACGCACCCGACCAGACCGATGATGGCCGCAATCGCGATGTAGCGCGATTCGAGTCCTGCCACAAAGAAAATCACCGCTGCCGTTCCGACCAGCACGATCGCGGTTCCAAGATCGGCGACAACCACCGCCATCGTGACGAAGCCCAGCGCGAGAAACGCGGGCAGCAGCGTGTAGCGGCTGTTGATGGCGCGCGAACGCAGCGCAATGAAATAAGCCAGAAAGAGCGCCAGCGCGGGCTTCGCGAACTCCGACGGCTGCACTCCGAACGGCCCCACACGGATCCAGCGATGCTGCTTCGGATCGGCAAAATACACGACTGCCAGCAGGATCATCACCATCCCCATCGCCGTGAAAGCCACCGCCGGAGTCTGCAGTTTCCGGTAATTCAGCCGCTTCAGAAACATCATCAGCGGGATCGCAATCGCGATCCAGATCAATTGCCGGAGCGCATAGTAGTAGCTTGTGCCCAGCTTCATGTCGGCGACCACCGACGACGCACTGTAGATCATCAGCGCGCCGAACAGCACCATCAGCACGATGGTGCTGAAGAGGATCCAATCTGTCTTAAGACGTTGCGCCATTCGTTGTCACTAATCCGTTCACAAGATCTTTGAAAATCCGCCCGCGATGCTCGTAGCTTTGAAACTGATCGAAGCTGGAGCATGCGGGAGCCAGCAGGATCGTATCGCCCGGCGCCGCATTCTTCCACGCCTCCGCGACGGCGCAATCCAGTGTTCCGGAAAGAATCACCGGCGTCGCACCAGCGATTTCCGATTCGATCTTCTTCGCGGCCGCCCCGATCAGCAGCGCGGCGCGCGCCTTTCTGTGCAGCGTCTCGCGCAATACCGTATAGTCGCTGCCCTTGTCCTTCCCGCCGAGGATCACCCACAGATTTCCGGCGAACGAATCGAGCGCCTTCATCGTTGCGTCGACGCTGGTTGCCTTCGAATCGTTATAAAACCGCACCCCACGGATCTCCCGCACAAACTCGAGCCGATGCTCCACCGCCTGGAAAGTCTTCACCGCGCTGACGACCTGGCTCTTCGCGATACCTGCGATCTCAGCTACCGCCGCCGCCGCCATTACGTTCTCCGCATTGTGTGAGCCGGGGATCGGCACATCCTCGGCCGGCATCAGATTGCCGATCTCACCGCCAGAGAACCAGACGGTACCAGCGGCCGTGATAGCCGCAAACGACCGGCACACCTCATCCTCGGCATTCAAGACTGCAAAATCTCCAGCCTTCTGCCTGCGAAACAGATTCGCTTTCGCGGCAGCATAGGCCGCAAACGTATGATGCCGGTCCAGATGGTTCCGGGTCACATTCAGGCAGACCCCGATATCGGCACGAAACGTTTCGATCGTCTCCAGTTGAAAGCTCGACAGCTCCAGGACATTCCACTGATCGGCGCGTGATGTTGCAGTTAACGCGATCACCGGGACGCCGATATTTCCCCCAACCTGAACCGGCGTTCGCGAGGCGCGAAAGATGTGCCCTACCAGCGAGGTGGTTGTTGTCTTCCCGTTTGACCCGGTAATTCCGACGACGGGCCCTTCCAGATACGGCGCCGCCAGCTCCACTTCGCCAATCACCGGAACCCCGCGCTCCTTCGCCCGCGCAATCCCCGGGACATCGAGCGGCACACCGGGTGACGGCACGATTAAATCCCAGTCTTCGTCGAACAATTCGTCGGTCTGCAAACGAAATCCCGCAACACTCTGCAGTTTAAGGTCGGCCGCTGTGGCCTTTGCGCCGTGCGCATGGAGAAACTCGAACGCCGCGCGTCCGGATTTCTCCATCCCAACCACCAGCGCTCTGATTCCTTCGAGCTTCATCGCATCACCGTAGCTTCAGCGTCGTCAAAGCGAACAACGCCAGCACAAATCCGATAATCCAGAACCGCGCGATGATCTTCGATTCGGTCCACCCGAGCGCTTCGAAGTGGTGATGAATCGGCGCCATCTTGAAGATTCGTTTCTTCCGCAGCTTGTAGCTGCCTACCTGGAGAATCACGCTCATCAGCTCTACGACAAACATGCCCGCGATGAAGATCAAGAGGATTTCCTGCTTGATCAACACCGCGACCACGCCCATCGCCCCACCAAGCGATAAACTTCCGACATCTCCCATGAAGATGTCCGCGGGATGCGCGTTCCACCACAGGAAGCCGAGACTTGCCCCGGTGAGCGACCCGCAAAAAATTGTCAGCTCCGCGGTTCGGGGATTGCGCGCGAGCTGCAGGTAATTTGCAAAGTCGCGATTCCCGCTGGTATAGCAAAGCGCCGTGAGCGCCGCACCGGAAATCACCATCAACCCGATCGCCAGGCCGTCGAGTCCATCCGTGATGTTCACCGCGTTACTCGACCCCACCACGACAAACACAAAAAACAAGTAGAACGGCAGGAATCCCAGCACGTATGTAAACGGATTCCCCATCAGCGAGTGAATCAGAAGATCCGGCTGAAACTGTTTGATGAACGGCACGTTCAACGTCGTCGTATAGGCCCCGTAATACTGCATCGTCGCCAGCACCCCAGTAACGATCGCCGCCACCAGCATCTGTAGCCCAAGCTTCCGCCATGGTGTCAACCCGAGATTGCGCTTGTTCATCACCTTCGCGTAATCGTCGATGAATCCGATCACGCCGAACGCCGTCAGGGCGAACAGTGCGATCCAAACGTACAAGTGCCGCAGGTCCGCCCACAACAAAGTCGGCACCAGAATGCTGATGATAATCAGGACTCCGCCCATCGTGGGTGTCCCGGCTTTTTTCTGATGCGATTTGGGTCCGTCTTCCCGAATATGCTGCCCGATCTGAAACTCCCGCAGCTTTCGAATGAGGAACGGCCCCAGGATCACGCACAGAAAAAGCGATGTCAGGCTCGCGAACAGCGTCCGCGACGTAACGTAGCGGAACACGCGAAACGGCCCTACCGCCGGATACAACTGCTCGTAAAGAAGCCAGTAAAGCATGGTTAGCTTTTGACCTCATCGAATGCCCGCTCGATCGCCTTCTCCACCTGCACGCCGCGTGAGCCTTTAAACAAAATCACGTCACCGGGCCGCACATAACCGCGTAAAAAGTCTCCCGCCTCTTCCGGCGTCTCGAAAAAAGACGCGGCGCTGTCCGACATTCCCGCCGCGATGGCTCCATCAACCATCGAGCGGGCAGCGCCGCGCACGCCCAAAAGGGCATCGATACCCTGCTCCGCGACGAATTGTCCTGTGTCCCGGTGCAGAGTCCCGGCCTCGCGGCCAAGCTCGAGCATTTCACCCAGCACGGCGATTCTGCGCCGCGCGGGTGTCCCCCGAAGCAACTCCACCATGGAGCGCACCGCTTCGGGATTCGCGTTATAGCAATCGTTGATAATCGTTACGCCATTCCGTTCAGAACGCTCGCCGCGCATCTTCCCCGTGGCAAGATTGCGCACAGCGTCGCGCAGGCGCTCCGGATTGATCCCCACCGCCGACGCCGTTGCGATCGCGGCCAGCACATTGCTGACGCCATGCCGCCCCGCCATCGGCGTTTCGAAATCCACCCCCAGACAGCGGAAGTGCGCGCCGCCGGGACAAAGCCGAAGACCCTCCGCGCGCACATCGGCGTCTTCGGAAAATCCGAACAAAATCTTTCTGCCGGAATGCACGTCGCCAAACCTGCGCACGTGTTCGTCGTCCGCATTCAACACGGCAATACCATCCGCCGGCAACTGTTCGATCAGCTCCCGCTTGGCCAGCGCGACGCCTTCGATCCCATCCGGGAAAAATTCCGCGTGCGCCCAGCCGACGTTGGTGACAACACCGATCTCCGGCTTCGCAATGCGCGCCAACTCCCGGATCTCGCCCGCGTGATTCATCCCCATCTCAATCACCGCGGCTTTGCAATCGTCCGGCACGCGCAGGATGGAGAGCGGCACGCCGAAATGGTTGTTGTAGTTCCCGATCGTCCGGCCGGTCCGTATCTGGACATTCAGCAGACTGGCAATCGCATCCTTTGTGGTGGTCTTCCCCGCGCTGCCGGTCACGCCGACGACGGTGCCGCCCCAGCGCTCCCGCGTCTTCGCGGCCAGTTTCTGCAATGCCGCGAGCGTGTCGGGCACGACAAGCTGCGGGATCCGGGCTTCCACCGGCCGCTCGACAATCGCCACCGCCGCGCCACGTTCGACCACCTTCGTAACGTAGTCGTGCCCGTCGTTCGTCGGCCCCCGCAAAGCGAAAAAGCATTCCCCTGGATTCACCGTGCGGCTGTCGATGCTCCAGCCGGAAACAGTGCGTTCCTGCAAGTAGCCCGCCGCCGGCTGCGCGTCGAGTGTCTGCGCGATTGATATCAGCGAGATCGTCATTGCGCCGCGCCTCCGCCGGAATCGGTCTTTCTGCCGAATCCGAAGATCCGCAACGCCTCGCGCGCTACTTCGCGGTCGTCGAAATGAATCGTCCGGTCGCGAAAAATCTGATACGTCTCGTGGCCCTTGCCCGCGAGAATCACCACATCGCCGGCGTGCGCCTCTTCAATCGCCTTGCGGATTGCCGCCGCACGGTCCGGTTCGACGATGGTCCGTGTATCGGTGCGGCGTATGCCGACCAGCGCGTCGTTCATGATCCGCAGAGGATCTTCCGACCGCGGATTGTCACTGGTGAGGATCACGAGATCGCTCCCCTCACCCGCCGTCTGACCCATCAACGGGCGCTTGGCGCGATCGCGATCGCCTCCGCATCCGAACAGAGTGATGACGCGCTTTGCATCCAGCGTGCGCGCGACGCCGATCGCATTGCGCAACGCATCCGGAGTGTGCGAGTAATCGACGACGACCGCGAATGGCTGCCCCTCGTCGACTCTTTCAAACCTGCCGGGCACACCCGCGCAGGCTGCGATGCCGCTGGCAATCGTTTCGGGCTGGAGTTGAAATGTCATCCCCACACAGCACGCCGCAAGGATGTTATACACATTGATTTTACCGATCATCGGCGACCGGATTTCAAACTTCAGCTTGTCGAACGAGACATCGAACCGCAGGCCGGCCAGACCGGTGTTAATATGTCTCGCCCGTACTCTCGCATCGCTGCCGAGCCCGTAAGACAGCACTTCTGATGTGCTGCCGGCCTTGAGCTTCGCGCCCCACTCATCATCGCGATTGATGACTGCATACCGCGGCGCCGGCGCGCCCGAGCCCGTGAACAGCACTTGCTTGGCGGCGAAGTAGGCTTCCATCGTTTGATGAAAATCGAGGTGATCCTGCGTGAGATTGGTGAAGACCGCCGTATGAAACTGAAGCCCGTAGACACGCCCCAGCGCGAGAGCGTGCGAAGACACTTCCATCGTTGCGGCTTTCGGGCCCGTACCGATCGAATCGAGCTCGGCGAGAAAGCGATGCAGATCGAGCGACTCCGGAGTCGTATTCACAGCCGGGAGAACTTTGGCGGCGAGATGATATTCGATCGTCCCCGCGAGCAACGTGGTGCGCCCCGCGGTGCGCAGGATGGAATCGATCAGATAATTTGTCGTGGTCTTGCCGTTCGTCCCGGTGACGCCAACGAGCGGAATCTTCTCGTCCAGCTTTCCATAGAACGTCTTCGCCGCGAGGCCAAGCGCCTGGCGCCCGTGCTCGACTTGAATCCACGGGGCGGAGATTTCCCCCGGCGACGGAAGTTCACTGACGACGGCTACCGCTCCCCGGCCAATAGCCTGCTCCGCGAAAGCTCGCCCATCCACCTTCGAACCCGGAAAAGCGAAAAACAAATAGCCCGGCTGCACGCGGCGCGAGTCGTAATCGAGGCCGCGGATTTCCGTTTGGGCGAGCGACGGCGTTAGTCCGGACCGTATCGGCACTCCCGCCAGCACCTCGCCTGTTCTCATCGCGTAAAAACAATCCGAATTTGTTCGCCCCGCCGCAGCGGACTTCCCGGCAACGGCACCTGTGCCCGCGCCATTCCGCTGCCTTCAATCATTACGTCGATTCCGGTCGCGGACGATTCCTCCATCACATCCCGCATCGACTTCCCGCGGAAGTCCGGCACCATCGGCTGATTCCCCGCCACCACTGTCGCGGGTGGCTTTGAGGTGGCGTCGGCGATCTTGTTGTCTGTGTCTTTTCCCCCTGGAGCCGGAATCTCGTCGCCATCCTTCGCCGGCTTCATCTGGTCCGCGAGCAACTGTTTTACTGTCGGATCGTCATCCATAATGCTCGTCCCGCCCAGATCCGCAATCGCCAGATCGCTCGCGAACTCGCCTGGCTTTTCCTTTTCCGGCTTGGCGGGCTTTTTGGCCAGCATCTCCTCGGGGATATCTTTCGGCACATCGAGCATCCGCAGCGCTTCGGTCATGATCTTCTGGAACACCGGCGCCGCCGCGTCCGCGCCCTGCCCGTTCTCACCCGAGGTATTGTGCACCGTTACCAGCACGACCAGCGCCGGATTCGTCACCGGCGCGAACCCCAGAAACGATGCGTTGTAGTTGTGGGTATAGTGATGGGTCACCGAATCGAAGATCTGCGCCGTACCGGTTTTGCCGCCGGACGTATATCCCTCAAGCCGCGCGTGCACCCTCCCGGTTCCCCGCAAAACAACGCCTTCCATCATCTGGCGCATCGTGATAGCCGTCTCCGGCTTGATCACGCGCACCGGCGGTGCGACCGGCTCGAGCTTTTCCCCGCGCTTGAGAATCAGCCGTGGCTTCACCAGCAGTCCACCGTTCGCAATCACCGCCCCGAGCCGCGCAAGCTGAACGGAGGTGACGCTGACTTCCTGGCCCATGGAGATCGAAGCGAGCGAAGTGGTCCCCCAGTGATTGAGTGTCCGCAGCTTGCCCGCCGACTCGGCCGGAACTGGCAGCCCCGTCCGTTCGCCAAAGCCGTACCGCCTCGCATACTCGTACATCTTTTCCCGGCCGACGCGCGTCCCAATCATGATCGCGCCAATGTTGCTCGATTTCTCGAGCACCTCCTGCATCGTAATCGTTCCGTATCCGTGATGCGATTCGTGGATGACCCGGCCGGGCAGCACCAGCGTGCCGCCGCCCGTCGCGACCAGCGTATCCGGGCGCATATTCGTCGTTTCGAGCGCCGCCGAAAGCGTGACGACTTTGAACACAGACCCGGGTTCGAACGGGACCGAGGCGCCCAGGTCGAAGCGCGCGATCGGATCGTCACCTGGCTTCGGCGGCTTGTTCGGATCGTACGTCGGGTAATTCGCCAGCGCGAGAATCTCCCCGGTATACGGATTCATCACGATCGCCGTCCCGCTGCGCGCGTGCTTCGCCTCCACCCCTGCCTTCAACTCGCGCTCCGCGACATACTGCATCCGCTCGTCAATGGTCAGGGTCAGAGAAACGCCCGCCTGCGGCGCCGCATCGATGTGCGAATCGAGTCCGCGGTGCTTCACGTCTTCGATCAGCCGCTCGGATCCGTCTTTGCCCCGGAGCACTTTATCGAGACTGCGCTCGATTCCCCCCGCGCCCTCTTCATCCTTATAGACGGCTCCGAGCACATGCGAAGCCAGCTCGTCTTTCGGATAATGCCGCTGGCTCTCGGTGTGGAAGGTGATCCAGTCGAGATGCATGGCTTTCAAACGATCGGTTTCAAAAGGATCGATCCGGCGCTTCACCCACAGAAACCCCTTGCGGTTCTGGCGCGCCCACTCCAGCCGGTTGAAGAGGACCTGCTGATCGAGATTGAGGGTGTTGCCGAGAACTTCCGTCGCGAGACGCAGGTTTTGGATCTGCTGCGGATTCACTGAAACCGAAGCAACAGGGACGCTGATCGCGAGCGGTTGGCCGTTGCGGTCGAGTATCGTTCCACGCGGCGCCGGAATGTCGACTTTATGTTCCTGCTGGGACCGCGCGATCGCGGAATACTTCGCGTGCTCGACGACCTGGAGAGTCACGAGCTTGCCGAAAATCGCGAGGCCCCACAAGAGGAGAGCCACCGCAAGAATTGTCAGCCGGTTGACTGCCGAACTATTCGGCTTTAAGGATGCCCTGAGTGACGCCCGCTGGAAGGAAGCCAGTGCGTATTGCGCGGTATCCGAAAGGCGCTCCGACAGCGCTTGTCCATCGCGAAGCCTCCGGATGGACGATCTGATCCTGCCAGATATACCCCGGTTCGATACTCCCCCGCCCCACACTCCCACCGCCGTTCGCTCCTTGCTTACTGAGCTCTCAGCTGCGGCTGTGCCGGCTGGGTTGCGAGGCCATTGGCAGGCGCCTGCACGCGCGCAAAGTTTCCGTCAACCGGGGACGCATCGAGATGGATCACCTGATCCGCGGCCGGGCTCCCCAGTTTGCGCAACTGCGCCAGATCGTTCAAACGTTCCGGACTCAGCAGGCCCGCTTCCTTTACCTCGAGATCGCGCTTCTGATCGACCAGCGTCTGCTGCTCCTGCTTCAGCGCTTCGATCTTGTAGCCCGCGAGCACGGATCCAACGTGCGGCGCGATGATACTGGCACCGAGCATCAATAAAACTCCAGCCGCACCGACGGCCGACCAGCACTCGCCGCGCGCTTCCGGATCCGCCTGTCGAACGATGCGACTGTTGTCGATCTTCTTCGAATAGAAATAGATCCCATCGTTGGGCAGCGCCCGCAGCATATAGGGATCTGCCTGCGCCCGCACAGACTCGAAGCGCTCCGACGCGGATAATTCCGCCTCGCGCCGTCCTGTACTTGTGCCGCGAAAATATGTTGCGAGCGTGGCCATGACTTTCGTAATCCTCGTTTGACTGCTGTTGAAGTGCCGCTGTCGTCAAAACAGCCTGGTTAAACCACTTCCACTGCCCGCAGCTTCGCGCTGCGCGACGGCGGATTCTCCCGGACTTCCTGCTCGCTGGGCGTCAGCGGCTTCTTCGTCAAGATCGAAGCGCGCCCCATACGCTTCAGCTCCCGGAAACTCTCTTTAACCTTGCGGTCCTCGAGCGACATGAAGGAGATGATGACGATCCGCCCACCCGGCTTGACCATCAGCGGCGCGCGCTCCAGCAGCGCATCCAGCTCTTCCTGCTCGCGATTGACGACCATTCTCAATGCCATGAAAGTACGAGTCGCGGGATGGAGTGGTCCCGTTCGAGGTGCGGCCCGTTCCACTACACCCGCCAGGTGCAGTGTGCTCCGAATGGGCCGCGCTCGAACGATTGCTCCGGCTATCTTCCGCGCTCTCCTTTCTTCGCCAAGCTGGTAGAGCCAGTCGGCGATTGCCTTTTCGGCACTGTGGTTCAGCAGCTCCGCCGCCGTGACGCCGCGCGATTGATCCTGGCGCATGTCCAGCGGCCCGTCTGCCTGAAATGAAAATCCCCGCTCCGGATCGGTGAGCTGATACCGGCTTACGCCGAGATCCGCGATCAACCCGTCCAGATTCGTTTCGGACAACTCCGAAAAATTCCCCTGCTGAAACTCGATGCGATCCGCCCAGTCGGCCGCGTTCACGCGCGCCATCTCCAGCGACTGCGCATCGCGATCGTTCGAGATCAGTTTTCCGCCCTGCGTCAACAACGCGGCGATCGCCGAAGTATGGCCCCCGAGCCCGGCCGTGCAGTCGAGGAAGCGTCCGCTCGGCTTGATTGCCAGATACTCGAGCGACTCCGCCAGCATTACCGGATAATGCTTGCGCGGGTCGGCCATCGAGCGTCACCGTAATCCGTCCATTTCCAGAACTTCGAGATCCTGTGCCGCCTGTTCCAGCGCTTTTTGCTTCCGCTCCTGATAGAGAGCGTCCGTTAAAATCTCCACGTGGCCCTTCGCCGCCATCAGGTGGAGCTCCGTGCCTTCCATACCCAGCTCGCGCCGGAGGTCCGGATGGACCGTGATCCTGCCCTGCCCGTCGATCTCGACATCCGCGCCAAGATCCTGCGAGTTAAACAGGATGTTTCGCGCGGCCGCCGGGTTTGCCCGATAGGTGTTGAAAAATTTTTCATTTACCCGCCACTCCGCAATCGGGTATAGTTGCGCTATGCGGCGGTCCAGGCTGGTCAGATACAATTTGCGCTCCGGCAAGCCGTTGAAAAACTGTGCAAAAACTGTTGGTAATTTAAGTCTGGCCTTGTCATCCAGCCGCCCGGGGTACCGGCCACGCGGTAATTCCTGGCCCCCACCGATCGAAACTGGCTCCTGATCCACCACTTTTTATCCACTTTTAGGCCACCAGCACCCACTACGGATTGTGGCACGACTCAGATTCCGTTGCAAGGGATTATTTCGACCAAGTGTCTGAAACTAATGAACGTTACGCAGGTACTACGAGAAGCGTAGCCAAATCGCTCTGCCACTATTAGTGGAAAATATGGCGAAAGTATGGCGAACAAAATATTGGCGGTAGCTCCGACTTGGCGAGGGGTAATTCCGGAGGAGTGCGGGTCGAATCGCCCGTCTGGCAGTTTTTCTGCCCAGGCATCCTCGGTAAGGACGTATCACCCGCCCTGCCTGAAAATCGCAAAGCTGGACCTCTTGACGCTGCTGCCGGCAAGTCGGCCGGCCCGCAGGCAGGGCCGCCAATCAACCGCAGCTTCAGTTACGGGGGAGAGCAAGGATCATTCAGATCGCCGACTCATCTTCGCCATGAATAGCTACCTTCGGGACGTCAATACCAAAACGAGCGTACCCATTCCCGGCTATGTTTTCAAAGGATCTCATTATTCTCGGAACGGTATCGAGCCGCCAATGCGGAAGCCGGGACCGACGCGGGTATTACGTTTTTGCACTGGCGAAGTGAGGATCTACTATTTTGGGTAGATTTTCTTTCTGCGGGCGATCTGGAAAAGGCACTCTTCACCCCGCCTTTGTATCGCGAACTCGACGGGCAGCGGTATGTTCATCCGTCAAGCGAGGCTGTAGAATTGGCGTTTGGGCAATTGAGGCTCTGGATTTCGAGAGAGACGGCATACCCAAGACAGGCGCGGATAACCAGGATTCAATAATCTTTCGTTTCTACATGCCCGGGTGGCGAAATCGGCAGACGCAACGGACTTAAAATCTCTCCAACGGCCTCCTTCGCCTTTCATTTCATCCCTATTGTTTTCACAGTAATCCCAATGTTTTCAGCGGGTAACGCAGATACTCAGGGTGAGCGCATCCAAGTGTCTACAAGGCGATATTGACGGCTACTCCCCACAAATTCCCCCACAATCAGGGAAACCGTGATATGTTTCAGAAAGCCGCCTAGCCCGGCCAGGCGACAAGCAGGGGGAGCCTACCCTGCTGGCGGCAACACTTTACATAGGCATCGCGAAAGGCAGCGATGACAGCCGAAGCGCTACCCAGTATTCCGCGGGATGCAATCAAAAGGATTGAGTCCGCCGAGAAAGAAGCTCGCGAAAGGTATGATGCCGACAAGTGGCCATACTTTCCGGCAAACCCGGCGTTTTCGTTTCTTGAGCGGGACGTAATTC
>DATAZF010000242.1:0-5126 GCA_036272235.1 Bryobacteraceae bacterium
GCATCTGGTTTTTCAATTTTCCGAAGCTTTCCCGGCGTGGTCAATCACGAGGATTTCCCCCGGCCCTTTTTGAGATTCGAGTTTCAAGCCAAGCTGCTCCTGCACGGCGGTAAAAATCGAAGGTGCCGATGTGTCGGGGGCGGGCGCGTTGGGAGCGGGCATGGGCATACCACCGCGACCGGCCGCCAGACCTTCTAGGCTGTACTCGAGATGCAGATCGAAACTTCCAGTGAAGCCGGTCTCGTCGATAACGGGACGGCCGAGGATATTCGACAGCGCGCCGGCAAGTTGCCTCATGCCGATTTTCGCTGCCTGCATTTGCGCGCGCCCCATCATCATCAGACCGCACGCAGGTTGTCCTGGGTTTACAAGTCCGCCACCACCAGGTAACAGGGCCCCCGGCTTAACCTCCTGGCATCCACCCTCCTTCGCGTCCGGTAATTTGGGCCCGCCTTTCATGGGCAGGAGAGCGTAGACGGGGACGTCCTTTGTCTCCATGTGTGTCTTTAACTGGAAGCGGTCTTCGAGCATTGCCTGCAGCAGTGGGCGCAACTGGTCGATCGTGAGATTGCCGTCGGCCGCTTTGGCTTCCACGTCGTAATGGTCGGAATCGATCCATGACGGGCCCCCGGAGATTGCGTGGCTCTGGACTTTCCAGGCGACCCCCACGAGCATTTTCAGAGTGGCGTTGGTGGCCTTGAAGCGTCCGCCGGGGAGTGGAGCAATCATCATCATCCCGTCGCCTGTCGTATTGATCTTGACGGAGGCGGCCTCGAACTCGGGACGCGGCGAGGGCGTCTGGGCAGCGGCCAGCCACGCGACGGCCAATGTCAACGACAGTGTGAGTCGATTCATTTTCGGTTAGTTCTCCGATGCCTTTTCGGCGTGATCGACAACGAGGACCTCAACTGGTCCTTTTTCCGATTCGAGCCTGAGCCCGAGCTGCTCCTGAATGGCGGTGAATATCGTCGGCCTGGTGGAATCGGCAGGCGGGCCTTCCGTCGCCGGACCCGGAGCGCCCGCGCCGTTGGGCCCGAAATTGGCCACGCCATCGCGCGTGAACTCCAGACGGACATTGAACGCTCCGGTGACTCCGGTTTTATCCACGACAGTCCGGCCCAGAATATTGGACAGCGCGTCGGTAAACGCCGCCATCCTGAGTTTCGAGCCCATAAGTGTGTCAGGGCCCATCATGAAATTGCCGCAGTACATGGTGGGCGGCTGACTTGGTTGGCGAGGAGCCTGCGGCGTGTTAGGGTCGAACTCGGTGCAGGAGCCTTCTTTAAAGTCCGCGATTTTTATTCCAGTCTTCGCCGGCACCAGCGCATAGACCGGCATTTCTTTACGCTCGCGATGGACCTCCAATTTGAACCGGTCTTCAAGCAGAGACTGCAGCATTGCAAGGTATTCGGCTTCCGTGAACTTGCCCGCGGGTGGTTTGGCCTCGACGTCGTAGCGGTCGGAATCAAGGAATGAGCCGCCGCCGGAGACCTGGAAGTTCTTTACCTTGTATGCGATCGTGATCAGCATCCGAAGGCTGACGTTGGTCGCGACCATTCGGCCGCTGTTGCCTGCGCCCGTGATCCAGACTTGCCGGGTTCCGGAGGTATTTGGCTTAACCGAGACGACCTCGTATTCCGGACGAGGCGCCGGCGTCTGAGAACTGGCGAGTCCTGCGGCCAGGAGGACGGCAGAGATCATTGCACCAGGAATACTGAGACCGGGAACAGCACTTGGTAGCGCAGGGTGCTGCGGTGAAATCGCTGATTTCGACATTTGTGGGATTCGACGCATCAGGATTTCCAGGGTGTATTACTCATTGACGATGAAAATGCCCGATTCGTTCGCAAGGATATCCGGTGTCATGGAGGCTTAATTTGCACATTTAGTTCTCCCTCGGAACTCTTTCGAGGTGGTCGATTATGAGAACGTCTTCGGGTGCGCGTTGCGATTCCAGTTTGAGCCCGAGCTGTTGTTGCAAGACGGTGAAGATGTTTGGCCGCGTGTCATCGGGCGCGGAGTCTACATCAAATCCGGCGCCGCGGCCAGGCACGAGGCCGACTCCTTCCGGGGAAAATTCGATGTGGAAGTCGTAGGTGCCGGTGAATCCTGTCTTGTCGACGACTGGACGGCCGAAGAGGATCGAAAGAGTGCCGGCGATCTGGCTCATGGACATTTTCCTGACATCGAGTGATGCGGGTCCGGTGAAGAAGCTTCCACAGACGATCGGCACTTCGTGACCGGGCTGCGGCGCCGCACGCGGCAGGTTGCCGTCGACGCAACTTCCTTCCCGCGCCTCGTGAAGTCTGGAGCCGTTTCGTGCCGGCAGGATTGCATAGATGGGCGCCTCTCTGCTTTCGTGGTGGGCCTGCAATTTGAACCGGTCGGCAAGGAGCGCCTGCAGCATCCGGCGGTACTGTTCCGTTCCGACGTTCGTATCCGCAGCTTGGGCGTTGACGTCATAGCGGTCGGAATTCAACCATGCCGGCGCTCCGGCGATCCCAAAGCCCTGCACGCTGTAAGCGAATGAGATGAGGGTTTTCAGACTCAGGTTGGTGCCGGTAAATCTTCCTCCGGAAGGGAAGGGGAACTTCATTGTCGTCGACGGGGAGTTGTTCTGTTTGATGGAAGCGACTTCGAAGGTTTGGGCGCGAAGCGGTGGAGCAGCCGCCAGGCTGCTCAGAAACAGGGCGGTTGAGGCAGTGGTCTGTACGAAGCGAAGGGACATGTTTTCCTCTCTTCGTACTACCGCGCCGGCGGCCGGAAGTTCGAAAAGTTCGGAAAGTTCGGGAAGTTCAAAGGCTGTTCGGCGCGCGGTGGGGCATGTGACAGTACAGACCATCAGTTCTCCGTCGGCCTCCTCTCCACACGCTCGACTATCACCATCGCTATCGCGCCTTTTCCCGCTTCGATTTTCAGGCCCAGTTGCTCCTCGACGAGAGTAAAGATCGAGGGGCCATCGCCAGCGCCAAGAACACGTTTCATGTCCTCCAGGCTATCGCCGAACTTCAGGTTGAAATCGAAAATCCCCCCGATGCCGGTGCGATCCAGCACGGGACGGTCCACACGCGCGAGACCGAAGAGATCGTCCGCAAATTGCGGCATGGAGCGGCTGTGGAAGACAAAGCTGCCGGCCTCGCGCGTCATGGCACTGTTGCCGCCGGGCTCCGCTTTGTGAAGTTTCGGCCCGCTTTGCGCTGTGGCCAACAGATACACACGCTGTTCTTTCGTTTCGCGATGTACGCGAAGCCGGAAGCGCTCGGCGAGTAGTCTCTGAAACATCTCGCGCATTTGATCGAGAGAGACCGGAGTGCTGGTTTTCGCAAGGATGTCGTACCGGTCCCCGGTCAGCGCGGCTGGCCCGGTGACCTGATACTCTTTGACGTCCCATGCCCATCGGATACACGAGAGCAGGTTTACGTTACGCATCGTGAGGCTGCCGGGGAAGGCCTCGATGCTGTCGCGATTGCCGCCTTCTTCGATAGCCGCGGCTTTGTGTTCCCTGATTGAGGCGACATCGAACGTGTGCGGCTGAGCCGCGGCGGGCCGCACGCCGAGAGACATCAGAAGCGCCAGTCCGGTGAAGAGCACCGAATTCACCATGAGGGATGGACTCGAACCGCGCGCCAATTGTTCCCGCCGGCGGCGACGGTTTCGAATGTAAAGCGAGGGGTCTGGGCGAACACGATCCAGCGCGGCGAGAATGTGGGTCGTCGCCCCGGCAGTATTTCAATCCGCTCGCGCAGTTGGGATTCGTCACCGAACAATCCGACAGTTAATAACTCCCGCGGCGCAGCTTTTCCCGCGGAATCAGTTCGCATCGGGTTTCTCGATGTGATCGATGACGAGCGTCTCGACTGGAACTCTCGCTGCTTCGAGCCGCAGCCCGAGTTGTTGCTGAAGCGCGCTGAAGACGGAAGGGCCGGAGTTGTCCGGCGCCGCCGCGGTCTCCACTGTGGGAGCGGAAGGATCGGGCGCCCATTCCACGGTGAAATCGTAGCGGCCTCTCAGACCGGTCTTGTCTATGACGGGCAGGCCTGTAGTGCGCGTGATCGTGTCGGCGAACATGGCCATGGTGGCCATCTGGCCCTTGAATGAGCCGCCCCCGAGAAAACGGCCGTTGGCATCACGGGTACCGCCTCGTGCGCGGATGCCCGCGCCTTTGCCGCCGTCCGGGCGCTTCATCTCGCCGAGGCCCGGGCCTGCCTCAGTCGCCTCATGAAACTTCGGACCGTTCTTCGCGAGGACCAATGCATAGCCGGGCATCTCTTTGATCTCGCGATGAAACTTGAGCTGGAAGCGATCGGCCAGCAGCGTTTGCAGCCTGCGCAGCATGCGAGACCGGTACGATTCCAGCTGGTCGTTGGTTGTTTTCCGCAGGTCTTCAGCGGCGGAATCGGTGGCTTTTGCGGCGATGTCGAAACGCTCGGCTTTGATCCAGTCCGGGCCGCCGGAGACCCAGAATCCCGGTATGTCCCAGGCGACCTGGACCAGCGACTTCGCCGCCCAGTTGGTGTAGGTTGCGCGACCGCCTGGCGTCGTGTTGGAGGTCGTCCGCTCACCCGGCGCGCTCGGTTTGATTGAGGCCACTTCGAATTCGAGCCGCGGCTGCTGCTGGGCGAAGGCGATCCAGCGCGGCACGAGAGCGCCGGTAAGCAGCAGGGCACCGAGCGCAAGACAGACGGCGGCGAGGTTCGCAACGGACGCGCGCGTGGAAAATGTTCGGTGGCGCTGGAGCAGAAGGGCGATTCGTTCTCCGAGCTGCGACCTGGCGCCGAGAATGCCGACCGCGAGTAATTCATGTGAGCGGATGTGGGCCAGGATGGTAACGTGCCTGGGCGCTATCGCGATACCCGGCGGGCCGATTAACAATCGGCCGCAGGATGCCAACCTGCTCCACAAGCTCGGGGACTCAGTTGGCATCCGGCCTCTCGATGTGGTCGATCACGAAATATTCCACCGGCGCCTGCTGCGCTTCGAGCTTTAGTCCGAGATTCTCGAAGACCGTGAAAAGCGTGGGGAGGTCGGCCACTTCCGAGCCGTCTTCCGCTTTCGCTCCCGCGGCGGGCGCTGGACCGAGCCGCATCGGGATCCACGGTTTCGTCTCGATGTGGTAGAGCCCTCTC
>DATAZF010000243.1:0-15962 GCA_036272235.1 Bryobacteraceae bacterium
TCACCTCGCAGACAAATTTGTCCGAAGCGCCAATCGGCGACGGAGCCCACGCCCCGGCAGTCGCGGGCAAACCCGACCCGGCAGCGGTCCCCGCGATGATTCCGTTGTGGTTGGCCGCCACCACCGCTATTACCGACGTAAAGCTGGCGCCGCCAATGCGGTCCGAAAACAACGCCCCGCCCGAGGGATCGATTCGCGAAATCCATGTCCAGCTCTGGCTCTGATCGCCATACACCCCATTGAACTGACTCGCTGCCACCGCAGCCGAGACGTAGAGATCGCCGATTGGCCCGGCAATCATCGGCCCCGCGACGCCCGCTGTGGTGGGAGTAATGAAGCTGCTCGTTGTGGTCCACGGGCTCGCGGAGAGAGAAGCTGTTTGTGCACCGGCTGGCCCCGCCGGCAGGAAGGCCAGAATCAGTAAAACAGGGATCAGGTTGATTCGCACCAACCCCGGCGATGCAACCAGCTGACCAGAACAATTTCTTTATTATCAGGACCGCACTCGATTGCTCTGTGTCGTCTCGACGCAAGTGGACTTTGAGGAGGCCAGGATGGAACTACTCGATAACGGATACAAGGCCGGAATCGATGATCCGTTGGTCCGATGTCACCAGCTTGAGACGATGGACGCGTGCCGTCGCAGCAATGATGCGATCAGCTGAGTCTTTCAACGGCCCCAGCGCCGCAACTTCCAGCGCGACCTCGCCGGTTATCGGAAGAATTCGAAATGCGGGATTCGAATTGAGGTCTTCCAGAAATTCAGCCAGCGGAACGTGCAATGCCGGCTCCCTTCCGCTGGCGATCAGCGCGATCTCGACCAGAGTGATAGCGCTCAACGCGACCGGCTCACCGCGCTTTGCCGCGTGGTCGATCACCCGGAGCTGCTCACGTGAAAGCTGGCGCGCATTCCCCAACCAGCGGAGGACGATATGCGTATCCAGCAGCAGATGCGGGATCAGACTACTACTCCGCCTCTTCCGCCGCTTCCCAATACCCGGCCGGACTCACGATGTCCCCCACAATGCGCATCCTCCCGGCCCAGCTATTGGCCTGCGACTTGTACCCGGCATGCTTCACGGGACCGAGGATCGCAACGGGGCGGCCACGCTTCGTGATCGTGATGGGCTCACCCGACCGCTCCATCTCGCTAATGCACGCGAGGCATTTAGCCTTGAACTCCGACGCGCTGACAACCCGGGTTCCCATGAACTCATGCTAGCAGGAACATAGTCACTTGACCAGGTGGCAGGTTTAGCGGTCTTCTGGTAACAGTTGAACGCAAGAGCTGGATGAGACGGGCGCTCGCCGCCAAATGTCACCCGAGACGCCGTGCGGGATTGTTCGGGAAAATGACCACGCCTGGCTCCTGAAACCCTCGCCAATATCAATATCCGCACGCATGGCTGTTTTGCCGAGCCCGCGCAGAAGGGATTCCGCCGCACTGCGGTGGCTCACAAGCTCGACGCGCGCACGCCCAGCATGGTTAGATCGCAATGTTGGTTCCTTCGCGGCCCGTTTCATCCTCCGTGCGGGCCACCCCAATGGGCCATTCACAACCCATTGCTCCCATCGAATCAACCGATTACCGCGGTCCGCTCGGTTTTCCGGCGGACTCCGTGGTATGACGGTCTCAGGAAAGGATCCGGCGGGCCAGAATCGAATTCGCTCCAACTCTCACAAAATGCAGCTTAAACCCAAAATTGGCTTGGTTTCTTCAAATGCCCGAACCGGTCGCGCCGCGCGCACAGCCGCTTTGTTTATTCAAATATCGCCGCCGCGTCAAGTCCGGCATATCAGTCCTATATAATGTGGCTTCCATGACTTCACCCCGACTCACAGGAACCCGCGCATGGTAATCGACGCCCACGGACACGTCACCGCGCCTGACAAACTCTACGTCTACAAGGCCGGTCTGATCTCCCACCGCGGCGCTCACGGACGCGGCAGCTCCGGCGCCTCCGAGGCCGACATCGTTGAGGCCCTGAACGCCCCCGTGTTCGGCGGCTCTTCCCATCTCGCCCAGCTCAAGGAAGCCGGCACGGACATGCAATTGATCTCGCCGCGCCCATACCAGATGATGCACAGCGAGCACCCGCGCCTGGTCGGCTGGTATACCGAAGAGACCAACAACATCATCGCCCAGCAGGCAAAACTGTTCCCCAAGGTCTTCCGCGGCGTCTGCGCACTGCCGCAGAGCCCGAATGTCAGCCCGAAAAATTGTCTCGCGGAACTCGAGCGCTGCGTCAAGAAGCTCGGCTTTGTCGGCTGCCTCATCAACCCCGATCCCGGCGAGGCTTCGGGTATCGAAACGCCTCCGCTCGGCGACAAGTTCTGGTATCCGCTGTATGAAAAACTGGTCGAGCTCGACGTCCCCGCGCACATTCACTCCGGCGGCTGCCGCTCCGACCGCCTGAGCTATTCGCTGCACTTCATCAACGAGGAATCGATCTCGGTCGTCTCGCTGCTGAACTCCACCGTTTTCACCGACTTTCCGACGCTCAGGATCCTCTGCTCACACGGCGGGGGCGCCATCCCGTATCAGTTCGCGCGTTTCGAAGCCAGCGCCATCCGCCGCGGCATTCAGCGCTTCTCAGAGCGGATGCGAAATATCTGGTATGACACCGTGCTCTACTCGGCTGGCTCGCTCAAACTTCTTATCGAAACCGTCGGTGCGGACCGCTGCCTTTTTGCCACCGAGCGCCCCGGGGTCGGCACCGTGAAGGATCCGAAGACCGGCCGCTGGCTCGACGAGACCAGGCATCTGATCGAAGCTTTCGACTGGTTGAGCGTCGCCGACAAAAAGCTCATCTTCGAGGACAACGCCAAAAAATTCTTCAAGCTGGACGCAACATCATGAACAGAAGAACCGTTCTCGCTCTACCTTTCGCCGTACTGGCCTCGCGGCTCTCCGCACAGGGCCAGCAGAAGATCACCATCAACTACCCGAACCGCAGCGGCTCCAACTGGCCGCTCTTCCTGGCCAAAGACGGCGGCTACTACCAGAAGTACGGGCTCGACGTTACCCTCACCTTCGGCGTCCACCCTGCCGGCATCGCGATGCTGGTCAGCGGCCAGGGCCAGATGGTGAATTCCTCGCTCGAACAGCTGATGGAAGCGGCTTCGAAAGACGGCTCTCTGGTT
This sequence comes from Bryobacteraceae bacterium, assembly GCA_036272235.1. Lineage (GTDB taxonomy): Bacteria > Acidobacteriota > Terriglobia > Bryobacterales > Bryobacteraceae > BOG-234. The sequence continues at coordinate 3,145 of DATAZF010000243.1, forward strand.
CTCATCGCCAGCACTCTGAACCGCGGCATGTTCGCGCTCATGGCGAACAAGAACATCGCCGACGTCAAATCCCTCAAGGGTAAGAAAATCGCCATCGGACAAATCGGCGACGCCCCCTACGGCTATCTGATTGCGCTGCTCGGAAAGTCGGGGCTGCACTCGCGCGACGTCGAGTGGGTTCCCGTCGGCACCGACGTGAGCGGACGCGCCGCCGCCCTCCAAACCGGACGCGCCGACGCCACACTTCTCACGGCTCCGGCGTATTTCAAAGTCGAAGAAGCCGGCTACAAGACGCTCGCGAATCTCTCGGATCACGACGACATCTTCGCCTCGACCGCCTGCATCATGAAGAAGAGCAACGTGGCCTCCGACCCCGGGCTGCCCGAAAAGCTCATCAAGGCGCACGCCGAAGGCATCAAGCGCTTCTATGACGACAAGGCCTTCGCCGTGAAGACCTTCCTCGCCTACGACCGGAACGCCCAGCAGTCGGATATGGAGCGCGTCTACGATCTTTACGCAAAGCCCCAGGCCTTCGAGCGCGTCCCATATGTTCTTGCAGGCGCCGTGAAATCCGTCATCAACCAGCAGCCGGACCCGCAGATTTCCGCCCAGCTCAAAGCCTTCGACTTCCACAAAGTAATCGACAATGGTTATGTGTCGAAGCTGGTGAAAGACGGCTTCTTCGAACAGACCTTCGGCCCGGCGGTGAAGGCTGAAGAGCAGCGGAAAGCCAAACTGGCATTCGGAAAATAGAAGACGTGGCAGCGCGGGAAAACAAACTTGAAGTCGAGCACGTCTCGAAGCGCTACTGGCGCGAGAAGCTCGATCGTGAAGTCATTGCCTTGTCCGACGTGTCCGTGTCCGTCGCCGACGGCGAGTTCCTCGCGATCGTCGGCCCCAGCGGCTGCGGCAAGACGACTCTGCTCAATATTGTCGCGGGCTTGCTTCCCTACGAGGAAGGCATCGTCAGCATCGCAGGCAAAAAAGTCCACGGACCGGGCGTCGACCGCGCGGTGGTCTTCCAGCATTCGAGCCTGCTGCCCTGGCGCTCGATCGCGGGCAACGTTCGCTACGGCATGGAACTCCAGCGGCGCTTCGACAAGCAAACCATGATCGAGCGCACCGAGCGCTTTACCAAAATGGTTGGCCTTTCCGGCTTCGAAAAACACTACCCGTCGGAGCTCTCGGGCGGCATGCAGCAGCGTGTCAATCTCGCGCGCGCCCTCGCGGCCGATCCCGAAGTACTGCTCATGGACGAGCCCTTCGCCGCCCTCGACGCCCAGACCCGCGAGTTCATGCAGGCCGAGCTTCTGAAGATCTGGAGCGAAGCCCGCAAGACCGTCCTCTTCATCACCCATCAGATCAACGAAGCCGTCTATCTCGCGGACCGTGTGGTCGTCATGAGCCCACGCCCCGGCCGCATCAAAGACGTCTTCAAGATTCCCTTTTCGCGTCCACGCGATCTCAGCCTGAAGCGCGATCCGCAATTTCTCGAAATCGAAGACGCCATCTGGCAGCTCGTCGAAGAGAAGCCCGAGCGTATGAATATGGTGGCCCCATGAGCACCGCTGTCAGCAATCCTCCTGTGGCGCATACGATGAGCGCCCGCCCGCGCAAGACTTTTTACCAGCGGCACGAATCGACGATCATCGGCTACGGCGTCATCGTGCTGACGCTGATTATCTGGCAGGCATTCTGGTCGGCTGGAAAGCTTTCGCCCCTGTTTATGAGCGGCCCGTCGGCCATCGCGAAACGCTTCTGGGACGATCTCCTCCACGGCCATCTGCTCCAGGACATGGCTTACAGCGGCAAGAATTTCATCATCGGATTCGTGCTCTCGGTCGTGCTCGGTGTGGTGTTCGGCGTCATCATCGGCTGGTACAAGAGAGTTGAAATGATTACCGGCCCGTTCACGAGCGCTCTCTATGCGACGCCGCGCGTGGCCATGGTGCCGCTGATTATCATCTGGTTCGGGATCGGCATGTGGTCGAAGGTCTTCATTGTCTTCATCACCGCATTCTTCCCGGTGCTCATCAACACGATCGGAGGCATCCGCGCCGTCGATCGCGATCTTCTGAAAGCCGCCCGCGCCTTCTGCGCCACCGACCGCCAGATTTTCATGACACTCGCTATTCCGGGCGCCGTGCCGTTTATTCTCACGGGAATTCGCCAGGCCGTTGCACTCGGCTTGATCGGAGTGGTGGTCGGAGAAATGTTCGGCGGCAGCGAAGGAATCGGTTTCATGGTCGCCTACGGAGGCCAGACTTTCGCGACTGACACCCTCTTCGTCGGCGTCCTCATCATTGCGTTTTCGGGAATTATTCTGACCGCCGCTGCCGAAGCACTCGAGAACCGCTTCTCACGGTGGCGTCCCGAACGCTGAACAAATCACCATGTCTGACTTTGCTGCAAGATTACAGAAGCTGGATTCCTGCGCCGTCTCCGATGCGCTGGATAAGCTCGGCCTCAAAGGCTCCGTTACCGGAATCCGCCGCTACACAACCGATCGCCGCATTGCCGGTCAGGTGCTCACCGTAAAGCTCGACCGGGCCGAAGGACGCACAAATACACGCCACCTCTGCACGGCGGCCATCGAAGCCGCCAAACCCGGCGACATCATCGTCGTCGAACAATCCACCGGACTTGACGCTGCATCGTGGGGAGGCAACCTCGCCATCGGCGCCAAAATGCGCGGAGTCGCCGGAGTCATTGTGGAAGGCCCCGCGCGCGACATCGACGACTGCAGCCGTGAGGATTTCCCCGTCTTTGCCCGCAGCCACACCGCGCGCACGGCCCGGGGACGCATCGTCGAGGTCGCCACCGGCGAGCCAATCATGGTCGGAGACCTAACGGTCACCCCGCGCGACTACGTCGTGGCCGACGGCAGCGCGGTCGTCTTCGTCGCCCGGGCCGACATTGCCCGCGTACTCGAAACCGCCGAGGCGATCGTAGCCCGTGAAAATGCCATGGCGGACGATCTCCGCGCCGGCAAACCCATCAGCCAGGTGATGGGCACAAACTACGAAACAATGCTGAAGAAATAGGATATGGACGACAACATTCAACGAGCGTCAAAGCTCGACACAACATCTCTCAGTGACGCGCTCGACCGTCTCGGCATCGCCGGACAATGTCTCGGCATCAAACCGCTGGACCACCGCTTCCGCCTGACAGGCCGCGCTTTCACGCTCCTCTACGGACCTTCGGCGACACCCTCCGGCACCGTCGGCGACTACATCGACGACCTCGAACCGAATACGGTGGTCGTCCTCGACAACGGGGGACGCGAGAACGCAACCGTATGGGGCGACATCCTCACCACCGTGGCGCATACGCGCGGTGTGGCCGGTACGGTAATTGACGGTGCGTGCCGCGACACGCACCTTTCGCTTTCGCTTGGTTACCCGATCTTCAGCCGCAGCTACTCGATGCGTACCGGCAAAGATCGCGTGCAGGTGGAAGGAACGAATTGCACGGTGAATATCGGAGACGCGCGCGTGAATGCGGGCGACCTCCTGCGCGGCGATTCCGATGGCGTGATCGTCATCCCCAAAGCGCACGAAAACGAAGTCCTGCGCGTCGCCGAAGAGATCGACTCGGTCGAAGGCCAGATCCTCAAGGCTGTGCGCGACGGCTCGCGATTAGTCGACGCCCGTAAGCAATTCGGCTACCACAATCTCCAGACAAAACGATAACCCGGTGGCATCGGCGGTCCCGGCCGGAGACGAAGCCGCATGGCCGGTCTTGTCGAGGGCACGGTCAGCATTAAGCCTGCGACTGTGGCCAGGCCGGTAGTTAGCCGTCAACGCAAATAGAGGGCACGCGATTAACGTCGTGTGCCCTCTTCCATTTCACATAGGTACGACTCGCGAAAGGAGAAACGATGATGCATTCGTCATCGCGTTACAGACGCACGTTCAAAAACGATGCCGGACTGCAGCATCATCAGTTCACCTGTGCGTATGTCGAACCAGGCCCCGTGGAGCGCCAGTTTTCCTGCCTTGACCCGTTCCGCGACCCACGGAAATGTCATCAGATTGGCGAGCGAGATCCTGATCACCGCATGTTCGCAGAATCGCTGTCGTTCCCCGGGGTCGGTGAGATGACGCGAGTTCTCCACAACCGGCTGAGCCAGCGACATCCACGGCGTGATGAACTCGAACCCGGCATGCTTGTCGTGCGGGGCTCCGCCAAGCAGGGCCTTCACGCCGCCGCACATCCCGTGGCCGAGCACGATCACGTGCTCCACCTCCATCGCGCGGACACCGAACTCGAGGGCGGCGCTGGTGCCGTGATACGCCTCATCGGGCTCATAGGGCGGTACGAGCGCGGCGACGTTGCGGACAGTCAAAACTTCTCCCGGTGCGGTGTCGAAAATGCGCGTCGGATCGACGCGGCTGTCGATGCATCCAAGAACGAGGGCTTTGGGGGCCTGTCCTTCCCGGGCCAGCGTTTCGAAGATCCTGCGCTGTTCCGGCCACCCGTTGTCACGAAAGCGCCGGTAGCCGGCGAGAAGTTTCTCCATAAACCATCAATTTACGCCATGCCCCCCTCTACACTTACGGCAGTGCCCGCCCGCGGAGAATTTCGCGCCATGCTGCGCATCGCCATTCCGCTCGCCCTCGCCGAACTCGGCTGGATGTCGATGGGCGTTGTGGACACCATTATGGTCGGCAGGCTGCCCGACAGCGCCGTATCCATCGGTGCGGCCAGCATCGGTAATGCTCTCTTCTATGTATTCGCCATCTTCGGCCTCGGATTGATGTCCGGCCTGGACACTCTGGTCTCGCAGGCGTTTGGCGCGGGCGACAGCACCGGCGCAAGGCGCGCCCTGGCATCGGGATTCGGACTCGCGGTCTGCGCCGCCCCGCTTCTGGCTGCCTCTATTCTCGCCGCCGCCCCGATTCTGGCTCTGATCGGCGTCACCCGAGCGGTACGGATCGAGGCCGTGGCATTCGTTCGCGTGCTGATCTGGGGCCTGCCCCTCCTGCTCGCTTATTCGGTCCTGCGCCGCTACCTGCAGGCACTCCACTACGTGAAGCCGATCACCTTCGCCCTGGTCACCGCCAATCTGGTCAACGCCGCTGGAAACTGGCTGCTGATTTTCGGGCACTGGGGACTTCCGGCGCTGGGTGTGCGGGGCTCCGCCCTCTCAACCGTCTGCGCGCGCGTCTACCTGGCGGCAGTCATGTTCATTGCAGTCAGGCACCGCGACCCGGCGGCCTTCGTTCACATGCGCAATCTTTTTCAGGGTATCGGGAAACTTCTGCGCCTCGGATTTCCGGCCGCCCTCACGATCGCTTTCGAAGTCGGCGTCTTCAATACCGCGACCGCCCTCGCCGGCACTCTGGATCCGGTGAGTCTCGCGGCGCACACGATCGCTTTGAATGCGGCTTCAGTGACATACATGGTCCCGCTCGGAATCGCCTCCGCAGCCGCCGTCTCGGTGGGCCGCGCGGTTGGCGCAGGTGATCGCGCCGGAGCAGCCCGGGCTGGCTGGATGGCTCTCCGGATCTCCGTCGTCTTCGAACTCTTTTCGGCTCTTGGCTTTCTGGTTTTTCCGCGGCAGATCGCCCGCGCCTATACGGATGACCCACGCGTGATTGCCCTCGCAGCCACTCTTCTGTTTATCGCCGCTGTCTTCCAGCTCTTCGATGGACTTCAAACCGTGGCGACCGGCGCTCTCCGTGGGCTCGGCAACACCCGAACGCCAATGGTTTGGAATCTGCTCGGATATTGGGTGATCGGATTACCTTTGGGCTGTTGGCTCTGCTTTGTGCGGGGCTGGGGCGTAATTGGAATCTGGGATGGTTTATGCCTCGCTTTGATATTGATTGGATTGGGGTTAACCGCCATATGGCAAAAGGCGAGCATGATAATTGACAAGTAAACACTCATATTTTATTATCTAAACAAGATCATCTTAAGTGATCATTATGAATCCAACTGGTGCGAAAGGAATCTGAAACACTATGAGTACAGCTTTGACAGTTGATCCGTTCAATGGTTTGCGTGTCTTCGAGGATGCCGTGACCCGGCTGATGAGCGAGCCCCGGGCGAACCGCCCCTGGTCCCCGGCTGTGGATGTGTATGAAACGGAAGACGCTTTGAAATTGAAGGCCGATGTTCCGGATGTCAATATCGACGACATCGACGTCCGGGTGGAGAACCAGACGCTCACCCTGCGCGGGCATCGCAAGTTCGAGAAGGAAGAAAATATCAAAGGCCATCACCGTATCGAGCGCAGCTATGGTGAGTTCATTCGGAGCTTTGCGGTACCGGCGACGGTAGACACGGAGAAGGTGCAGGCCGATTATAGGAATGGCGTCCTGACGATTACCTTGCCGAAAAAGGAAACGGCGAAACCGCGCCAGGTGAAGGTCGCGGTACAGGGCGGCGACAAGCAAGTGCATTGAGGCGCGTGAAAAGCGTTGGTGCAGGCCTGCTCCGCGATTCACGTGGAGCAGGCCTTTTCGTGTGCGGTAAAGAGGAAAAATAATGGCATTCCGGTTCGAGAAATTAACCCAGAAAGCACAGGAAGCGGTACAGCAGGCGCAGGAAATCGCCAGCCAGAGCGGCCATCAGGCGGTGCATCCGCTGCATCTTCTGATCTCGCTCGCACGAGAGCGCGAGGGAATCGTGCGGCCCGTCCTTGAGAAGTGCAACGTTCAGCCGGATCCGATGATTAATGAAGCCGAGCGGCAGCTCGATCAGATTCCGAAAGTCGGCGGCCAGCCGGCCGGAATGTATATCTCGCCGGCCATGAATCAGGTTCTAGAAGGCGCCTTCAAGGAAGCCGAAAACTTCAAGGACGAGTACGTTTCGACCGAGCATCTCCTGCTCTCGCTTTCCGACCAGAAGTACGAGCCCGCGGGTACGCTGCTCAACCGGCAGGGCGCCACCCACGACGAAATTCTCAAAGCGCTGGTCGCGGTGCGCGGCACCCAGCGCGTCACCGATCAGAATCCGGAATCGAAGTATCAGGCGCTGGAGCGCTACGCAGTCGATCTGACCGAGCAGGCGCGGCGCGGCAAGCTCGACCCGGTCATCGGCCGCGACGAAGAGATTCGGCGCGTGATGCAGGTGCTGAGCCGGCGGACGAAAAACAACCCGGTGCTGATCGGCGAGCCCGGCGTCGGCAAGACGGCGATCGTCGAAGGATTGGCCCAGCGCATTCTGCGCGGCGACGTGCCCGACCAGTTGAAGAACAAGAAGCTGGTCGCGATCGATCTGGGCCAGATGGTGGCGGGCACCAAGTTCCGCGGCGAATTCGAAGATCGTCTGAAAGCCGTTCTCAAGGAAATCACCGAATCGAACGGCGAGATCATCTGCTTCATCGACGAGCTGCACACTCTGGTTGGCGCGGGCGGAGCGGAAGGCGCAATCGACGCGGCCAACATGTTGAAGCCCGCGCTGGCGCGCGGCGAACTGCGCTGCATCGGGGCGACGACGCTCGCCGAATACCGGAAGTACGTCGAGAAAGACGCGGCGCTGGCGCGGCGCTTCCAGACTGTAATGGTCGGGGAGCCATCGGTCGACGACACGATCGCAATTCTGCGCGGTCTCAAAGAGAAGTTCGAAATCCACCACGGCGTGCGGATCAAGGATTCGGCGATCGTGGCGGCAGCGGTCCTCTCGCATCGCTACATCACGAACCGTTTTCTGCCGGACAAGGCCATTGACCTGGTCGACGAAGCGGGCTCCGCGCTGAAGATGCAGATCGGGAGCATGCCGATCGAAATCGACACCATCGAACGGCGGGTTTCCCAGCTCGAAATCGAAAGGCAAGCCCTGAACCGCGAGAAAGATGCGGCATCGAAGGACCGGCTGCGCCACATCGAAGACGAGTTGGAGCGCCTGCGCGGCGAATCCGCCGGCCTCAAGGAACGGTGGACGCGGGAAAAAGGTTCGATTACGCGCGTCCAGCAGCTCAAAGAGGAGCTTGAACAGGCGCGCGCCGAAGAAGAACGAGCCACGCGCGCAGGGGACTGGGGCACGGCGGCCCAGCTCAAATACGGTAAGCTTGCCGAGATCGAGCGTAACATCGACGCGGCCGAGCGCGATCTCGAACACATCAAATCGGGGACGGCCCTTCTCAAAGAAGAGATCGACGAAGAAGATATCGCCAAGATCGTGGCCAAGTGGACGGGCATCCCGGTAGCGCGCATGCTGGAAGGCGAGGTGCAGAAGCTCATCCACATGGAAACGCGGCTGCACGAGCGCGTTGTCGGACAGGATGAGGCGGTGTCGCTGGTCGCCAATGCAATCCGGCGGAATCGCGCGGGCTTGAGTGATCCGAACCGGCCGATTGGAAGCTTTATCTTCCTCGGTCCGACGGGCGTCGGGAAAACCGAGCTGGCAAAGGCGCTGGCCGAATTCATGTTCGACGACGACAAGGCGATGGTGCGGGTCGACATGTCCGAATACATGGAGAAGCATTCCGTGGCGCGGATGATCGGCGCGCCTCCGGGCTATGTCGGCTACGACGAAGGCGGGCAGTTGACCGAGCATGTCCGGCGGCGGCCGTATTCGGTCGTGCTTTTCGACGAGATCGAGAAGGGGCACCCGGATGTTTTCCACACACTGCTGCAGATTCTCGACGACGGGCGCCTGACGGACGGTCAGGGGCGCACGGTGGATTTCAAGAACTCCGTGATCATCATGACCTCGAATGTGGGCAGCGCGATCATCCACGACTCGACGCCGATCGGGTTCTCGGTCAATCAGAAGGGCAAGAACGCGCAGGAGGACGTGCGGAAGCGGCTCCTGGACGCGTTACGGCAAACTTTCCGGCCGGAGTTTCTGAACCGGGTGGATGACATCATCGTGTTCAATCCGCTTTCGAAGGAGCACTTGTCGGTGATCATCGATCTGCAGTTGAGGCGGCTCGAAAACCAGCTGGCCGATCGCGGCTTGAAGCTGCAGGTAACGCCGGCCGCGAAGGAAGTGGTGATGAACGACGGCTACGATCCGGCTTATGGAGCGCGGCCGATGCGGCGATCGATTCAGCGGCTGATTCAGGACCCGCTGTCGCTGCGGTTGCTGGCCGGAGAGTTCCTGTCGGGAGAAACCGTGGTGGTGGATAAAGACGGCGATGCCGGTAAGCTGACCTTCCTGAAGGCCGGCGAGCCGGTCGCCGTGTAAGCGCGGCGCCAATTTGCTCGGGCGCGACTCAGTTCGAGGCGCGCCAGGGCGAAACGTTCGACCAGGTTTTCAGCGCATCCGTCGCCCACTTCGTCGATTTATCCTTGTGGCAGACGTTGCAGGCGTTGGGAACCTTGAGGGATTCCGTCTCCGCCGGTGTGACGAAGCGGAAAGTATGGCTGCGGACGTTGACGTCGCCGATTTCCTGTTCAATCTTCGGCATGTGGCAGCTGACGCACTGATCGCCCTCGGTGCCCGCCGCGTGATGCGTATGCGCTTCGATCGTGGGCGCGCGAGGGCCGTTCGGCGACTTCGGCCCGTGGCACTCGAGGCACATCACGTTGGCGGGCTTGATCAGATCGGCGTTGTTGGCCGTGCCGTGAACGTCATGGCAGCTATAGCAGGAAACGCCGTGCGTATACATCGCGCTCTGCACGAAATCGTTGCCCTGCATGCGGTTCTTGTGTGACGTGCCATCTGCGAAGTGCGTGAACGACTGCTCGCCGAGTTTGTGTTCCTCAAGTTTCCAGAAATCCTTTAAGTCTTTGCCGACCTCGAATCCGACCGGCCAGTCGTAATACCTGCCGTTGATCGGATTGTTAAGCGGCTGGCCCTGCGTGTGGCACTGCATGCAGACATTGGTGGCCTGCACGGTGTCGAGGCGGGCGGGATTCACGATGTTGGTTTGCGCTGGCCGGGCGGCGTGAACGGAGCCGGGTCCGTGGCACTTTTCGCATCCGACATTCCACTCGGTTACCGTTTTGGTCTGGATATTGTAGTTGACCGAATGGCAGCCGTCGCAGGTCGGGCCGGTGGGGCGTTGCATGTTGTCGGCTGGATAATGAACGACCCACCAGTCGGTCCCGGGCGCGACGAGATATGCGCGCCAGACCTGATGAGTGATGTCCCATTGCGCGCCCAGCGGAAAATAGTCGTCGCCCTTCTTCGTGAAATAGCGTTGCTTCCACTTGCTGCCGTAGACGAACGCGATATCGTCCCTCGTGAACTTCACGAGCGGATCGGGTTTGGAGAGATCGGGGAGAATGGCGTCCGGATGCGTTTTGGGGTCGCGCACCACGTTCGCCATGCGGGTCTTGCTCCAACGGTCATAGATCGCGGAGTGACAACCACGGCATGCGGTCGACCCGACGTAGGTCTGAGCGCCAGCCGAAGTGGCGAGCAGAAGAAGAACAAGGCACGCCCGAAGGTTAAGGGACATCCAATGTCAGTCTACATTGACGGGTCGCCGGCCCGGCGACGGCGACCGCTGCGGAGGTAAATATTCGCCCGCACCGCGAGCAACGGGTCGCCGGAAGGCTCCACGCCGTCAACGCGCGGGATGGGGTCGAAAATGATTCGCTTCACGTCGGCGTCGTCGTTCGGAATGCGGCCGGTTAAAGTCACCATACCGAAGGGCACATTGGTCCGGTCCTCGGGCCAGTGCACCGTGGCATCGTCGGTCACGTCGCCAGGCGCCGCGACCTGAACCACGATGCGCAGCTTGACCGGTCCTGTGGCAACCCGCTCGGTGATTTCGTCAACGAGGTAGTTCGGAGCCTTCTCCGAAGCATCGCGCAGATAGTCGGCACCGCCCTCCGGACGCACGCGAAAACGGCCGAACTTTCCCTCGCCGCTCCCATTGATAAATCGCAACGCAGTCACTGCGAAGTACGATTCCTTAACGAAGCTGGTGGGGAACGGCTTGGGCATTTGTACGAAAGCGAGAGCGGCTGGATGCGAGCCGAGGAAGACTTCGATCGGAGCAGGATGCGGGGTGTCCGGCGGGCTTGCCTTGAGGGCGTGCAGAAATTCCAAAAATTCCTCACCCGTGCGGGCCGGAAAACCATCCGCAGAGTGCGCCACGATGTCCGTATGCTCATGCGCCGCAAGATGAAAGCGGATCGCGATGCCACGCGGACTGGCGTTGTTCGGATCGTTGTCTGCCACAGCCGGAAAGCCGGCGAAGTCAGAAAAACGCACCGTCACAGGCGTCGATTCGCGCAGGGCATGCGGGGCGCGTGTGAGCGACGCAGCCTCCTGGGCGGGCGTGAAGAATCCCGTGAGGAAAACTCCTTTCGCGTGAGCCGGCCGGAAACCGGGATGCCGGCCGTTGAGATCATTGAAGGCCTGCAGAACGTCCTGGGTGAGGGATGTAATCGGTTCGTCACTATGTGGTGGCATGGCCAATCCTCTGTGATCTCGTTCGATGCGAGGCGGGGGCGCCCCGATTCGCGGTTAATCGGCACGCTGACTAACGTGCGAGATAAGACGGGGCATTCAGCCTGCCAGAACCTTTTTCGGTAGCCTGATCAAGAGAGCGCCAGCGCCGGGAGCATCCGGGCGGATACATTAGTAGGTTGACCGGCCCCTCGCTTTTGTTGCCGATTCTCGCCGCGCTGGTCGCGATTGCCGCCGCCGGCGCTGGTGTAGCGCTGCTCGCCGAGGGCAAGCACACGCGCGTTTTGATTCCGCTCAGCGGCGGTCTGCTGATCGGGGTTGCGGCGTTCGGTCTGATTCCCGAACTGGTGCTCGATATAGGCTGGCTGCGCGGACTGGCGCTCGTGGCGGTGGGTTACGGGTTGCTGAAGATTCTCGACCGCTTCGCATTTTCCGTTTGCCCGAGTTGCGCGCACGACCATAGCCATGAGGGTTGCGCGGAACCGCTCCACGGTTTTGCCGCGCCGCTGCTGACGGCGACGGCGATCCATGCCTTCGTCGACGGCTGGGGCCTCGTCGCGGTACAGATGGGAACGCATACTCCCGGCGCGAGTATGGCGTTCGCGGCGGCTTTGTTCCTGCACAAGATTCCCGAAGGCCTGGCGCTCGGCACGATCCTGCGAGCGTCACTTCCAGCGCTGCTGCGAGCCTCGCGGCACCGAGCGTGGATGGCGCTCGCGCTTTGCGCCATGGTCGAGAGCGCCACAATCATCGGCGGCGCGACCGGGCTTTGGCTCACGCCCGCGAACTGGGTGAGCTATCCGCTGGCGATTGCGGGCGGTACGTTCCTGTTCCTCGGCGTGCATGCGGTGCACGGCGACTGGAAGCGCCGGGGCGCGCGGCCTGCCTTCATCCCGGCACTCGCCGGCGCGGCGGGCGCGGCGCTGCTGCAGCAGGGGCTGCGGATGGCCGTCCGTTAAGTGATGACTCCCGAGGCCGATTCGCCGTATTTAGTGGACGCATCCGGCTATCGCGGTTCTGCGGAACGGATTTTTCTGCCGGAGTCGGAAGCGGACATTGCAGGGATTCTGCGCGACGCGGCGACGCATCGCCAGACCGTGACCATAGCAGGCGCCGGGACTGGGCTGACGGGTGGGCGCGTGCCGCACGGCGGCTGGTTGTTATGCCTCGAGCGTCTGGCGGCGCTCTCGATCCGCGATGGCTACGCGATCTGCGGGGCGGGGGTATTGTTGCGCGATCTGCAAGCCGCCGCGGGGCCGAAGCAGTTTTATCCGCCGGATCCGACAGAAACGGGCGCCTCGGTCGGAGGATCGATCGCGACCAACGCCAGCGGGTCGCGCAGCTTTCTTTACGGTCCGACGCGGCGGCATGTGCGTAGTCTGCGGGTGGTGCTGGCGAGTGGTGAAATGCTGACGTTGAAGCGCGGCGAGAAGCCGCCGTTCGCCGTCCCGGTGCTGTCGGCGTCCGGCGCGACGAAGAATACCGCCGGTTATTAT
>DATAZF010000244.1:0-9425 GCA_036272235.1 Bryobacteraceae bacterium
CCTGAATCTCTTGATTCTCGGTCCGTACCTGCTGACCGATTTTCCGAATCAGCCGTGGAACAACGGCTATATGTATATCGGGATGGCGCGCGCGTTCCATGAATACGGCTGGGGGTGGAATCCATCCACTTACGGCGGGGCGCCGCTTGGCTATTTATATCCGCCGATCTTTCCTGCTCTGCTGGGGGCAATCCCGGTGGCGTCTTTGGGGCGCGCCTATCACCTGCTCACTGGAGCCGCTTATGCTCTGACTCCGGTCGGAATCTATGTACTGGGTTTGCAGTTGTTTCAATCGCGACTGCTCGGCGGATTCGCCGCGGTGTTGTACAGCGCCTTTCCTTCGCCGGCTTACTATTTTTTGCCGCTCTGGAAGAATCTGGCGCAGCCTTACGCGAATGCGCCGTGGGGCTACCTGGCATTAATCGGATATGAAGAAGCACCGCATGGCTTCGCTTTACTTTTCCTGTTGCTGGCGATCGCGGCGGCATGGCGAAACCACTGGACATGGGCGGCATTCCTCACCGCGATCGTGATGCTCATCAGCTGGCCGGGCCTGATTGGGCTCGGGATGGCACTGGCGGCTATTGGAGTGGCGAAAGTGCGGGAAAGGGGAATCCCCAGGATATTGGGAACCGTCGGGACCGGCTACGGTCTGGCGGCGTTCTGGATTACGCCTGGGTTTTTCCTTTCGATCACGCTGCTGAATCGCGTGGTTCTGCGGCATACGAACGTCGCAGAACCGTGGAACCGGACGACGTGGGCGATCCTCGCGGCAGCTGCGATGCTCGTGGTTATATCAACCTGGCGACGCATGCGGCCGGCGATCGCACTGTTGCTCGCGTGGCTGGCCATCGTGGGCGCCGTCGTTCTCAGCTATACTTTCGCGGGCAACTCCGTGCTGCCTCTGCCGCATCGCTACATGCTGGAATTCAACGTGTGCACGGTACTGGCGATCGCCGGCCTGATTTCCCTTGCGCCGAAATTCCGTCCGCTGCTGGTGGCGGCCGTGCTCATCGCGGGAGCGCCGGGGGCTATCCACTTTTTGCGGCATGCGTGGAGTGTGCAACCGGTTCCGCAGAGTCCTGAGGCGAGCGCAGGGCATCCGATCGTGCAGTGGTTGAAAGGCAACGGGGCGGGGTCGGGCCGCATTATGGCGTCAGGCGAAGTCGAGCCGGAGCTTTCGGTGTGGAGCGATTTGCCGCAGGTGGGCGGATCGGGCCAGGGTGTTTCGAATCCGCTGACGTTCGCGGCGCAGAGGCAAATCGCTTTCGGATGCGGGGCGGAGTCCGAGCGGATCGCCGAACTATGGATGCGCGCGCTGAACGTCGAGTACTTCATTGCGCATGGGGCGGACTCGCAGGAGTACTTTCACTGGATCGCCGAGCCGGAGAAATTCTCTGTGTTGCCGGCTGTTTGGCAGAGTGGACATGGCGACACAATCTATCGAGCGCGAAATTTCGACGGACGCGAGGCGGTTGTGGTCGATCTGGACGAGCTCAAGCGCTTGCGGCAAATGGCGTCGACCGGCGACATCCGCTTTCTGGAAGCTTACGTGGCGTGGGCGGCGGGCAAGCGGCCGGCATCAATTCACTGGAACGCCGCGGGCAGCGCGGATGTCGATGCGGATCTCGGAGCCGACGAGGGGATCCTGATCAAGACCAACTACGATGCGGGTTGGCGGGTGGGCGAAGCGGCGACGGGAAGCGATCCGATTGGCTTTCTGCTGATTCGCGGGCGGCAGGGTCCACGGCATTTGCGTTTGCGGTTTGGCCGGTCGTGGGACGGGTGGCTGGGGATCGCGATTACGGGCATGACGATCATTCTCGTCAGCCTGCGTGTACAGGGGGTTTGGATTGCGGCGGCTGCGGTTTTGCCTGCCGGGGTTGCGTGGTTGTTTCTGGCGTCCAGCGTGCCGCCAACGGCTGGCCTGGCGGAACAGGCATTCATGCGGCTGCAGCCGCCGATGATTAATCCCCAAGGCATCGTGGATGCGGCTACGAATGCGCAGCCGCCGTTTACGCCTGGCCGCGTGATCGCGATGTATGGGTTGAAGTTCGGCGGGGCGAAAGATTCGGTGGTTGTGCGGGCGGGTGATCGTGCGGCGGAGATTGTGTATCGGGGGGAGAATCAGGTCAACTTCAAGATGCCCGCGGGGGCGGCGGGGGATGTGCCCGTCAGCGTTGAGGTCAACGGCTGCCGGGGAAATTCATTCGGGGTGGCTGTGAGGTAAAACGCCGGTGGCAAAGACCACCGGCGCCACATTAGCGGGTTCGCTCAGTCGGCGAGCGGATCGGGGCGCACCTGGAAGTGCACTACTTTACTCGTGGTGCCCTTGCCTGTTTCGCTGTGGAAGGGGGTGCGCGTTCCCCATGTGGTCCAGACCCCCTTGCCTTTCCAGCCGGCTTTGGGATCGTCGATGCGGCCGTCCATTCCTTTGGCGAAGAAACCCAGTGGATACGGGACGCGCATCACAACCCACTTGCCATTGACCAGCGCAAGCAGAGAATCGGACGAGTTGCCGGTCTCGATCGGCGTGTTTCTGCCGAGGCCAAGCGTATCGAACTGATCGACCCAATCGTAATAGTGGGAGTCGGCGCTGCCGGAATCCTTGACGTTCTTGAAATTCGGTCCGGGCGACGGATAGAGGGTCCAGCCTTCGGGGCAATGCTGGCCGGTGGCGGTGGGGCCATTCAGCGGACCCTTGCACTTGCGGCGATCGAAGCTGGCGAGATGTCCGCTGCCCAGCGCAACCCAGGCGACGTTGTTGCGATCGATATCCATGCCGCGCGGTGAAAAACCCTGGACCTTCGCTTTCGGGTTGTTCCACGGCACTTCGTAGTATTCGGTGAGCGCGGTTTCGGGCGGATTGGTTCCGGGAACCACGCGCACAATGCCGCCCGGGAAGCCGAGAACGCTGCCCCAGACCGATCCGTCAGTCGCGATGGCGATCGCGTAGGGGGCCGCGTTCAGACGCGTGTCTTTGTCGGGCGGCGCGATGGCGGTTACAGCGGCCGAAGTGCCGAGGCTTTCCCCGCTGGGCGCGGTAGTGACCTTCTGCTCGCCTTCCGCGTAGGCATCGCGCTTGCCGTTGCCATTGGTATCGAGCACGAGGGCGGTCCAGCCCTGCGACTTCTGCTCGTCGTGCGTCTGGTCGTACATTTTCGTATTGAGCCAGCCGATCACGCCGCCACCGCCACCGCTGCTGGTCCAGAGGGTGTTGTTGGCGTCCTCGGCAAAGAGCAGATGGTGGGTGGCGAAACAAGTGTCGATCATCGAAGTCTGCTTCGTCGCCGGATCGTAGACAGCAAGCTGGCGGCCTGAAGTAGCCAGCGGGGTGAGTTTTGCCGAAGGCAGGCCGGAGCCCGCTTTACAGAATGTGGGATCCGCGCTCGGACGAATGCGCGAGGTGTACCACACGCGGCCGCGGCTGTCGAACATCGGGTTGTGAACAGTCGTGTGGCTGTCCCAGATCGCGGCGTCACCCCAGAATGTGGATTCCTTCAGCGGCTTCGGCTGTCCCGGCGTGTTGGGATCGCGGAACGGAATCTTCACCTGCGCGGTGGTGTTGTGGACGGGGTCGAGAACGGGCAGATAGTCGCGGCTCTCTTCGGGGGAGCCGTAGATGAGTCCATTGGCGTTCACGTTCGGATTGCGCCTGTCGGTGGAAATCTCGTCGTGCAGGTAGGCTTTGGGATCGGCCCAGTCCCATTGGGTGATGACGACGTTGCGCTCGACTCCCTGAGGGCGCGGCGGTGCCTGTGCAGGCAACTCACCGTGGGCGATGCGTGTGGTCCAGTCGCCGAATTCGGTGGTGGCGCGTTCGGCCCCCAGTTGCCCAAGCCCGCCCATCATCGCGTTGCCCGCCTGTCCTGATTGCACGCGGCGCAACCATTCCTGCGCGGGCGAATCGAGCTTCGCGAACATCGGCGGAATGGTGCGCGTGTATTGATTGCCGAGCTGGTGGCACGACTCGCAGCTATCGGTTTTGATGAGGTGCAGCCACTGGCCCTGGTTCTTGACGTTGGGCGAAATGCCATTACCTGACGGGCCGGTGCCGGGAAATTCATTCTTCTCCGGAACCTTGAGCATCGCGTACCAGTATTCGGCCGGATACAATTGCGCCGCGGTCTTTGCGTCAGGCGCAATAGTGGGCTTGAGGTTCACGATCTTGCCTGGCTCGGTTTCGGTTTTTGGAGAATCGACGAGTCCGTAGCCGCGGGCCCAGACGGTGTATTTGCCTTTCGGCAAATCGGGAACAAGGTAGCGGCCGCGATCGTCGGTGACGACTTCCTTTATGTAGCGGGTGGGCAGGGACGTGGTTTCGGCGATCACCCAGACGCCGGCTTCAGGACCTTTACTGCTGGAGACGACGCCGCCGATGTCACCAGGCTTGATTTTCATCGCGGGCGCCGATTCCTGTGCGGTGGATATCCCGATCGAGAGGCCGATCAGACCAACAGCGATGGAAAGGGCCGCCGCTCCGCCAAAGTTCGAGAGGCAGGCTGTGCGCCTTGCAGCAAGCATAGGGATGTCTCCTTTTCGGACTGCGGATTGCGTGACAGTTCGATTCTGGACGGATAGTATATACCCTTTTTGAGGGGTGAATTCAGTTCTCCGAGGCCCTTTCGGCACTGTCGATCACGATGGTTTCGACCGGGCCTCTGGCCGACTCAAGCTTCAGGCCAAGCTGCTCCTGCAGGGCGGTGAAAATGGATGGGCCGGGCGCGCCGGCCGACTGATCTGTTGCCCATTCCAGCGTGAAATCGTACTCTCCATGCAGCCCCGTATTGTCGGCGACCGCGCGATCGAGCGTTCCGCTGAGCGCTTCGGTGAGGTTTGCGGTTGTTACTTTTGAGACCTTCATGGTCGCCTTGCCCCCGCTGCGCAGGGTGCCGCCGGAAGGTCCGCCGGTTCCGGTGTGCGGCATGAGCTTCGAGCCGCCTTTGGCGACAGTGAGCGAGTACATGGGACCCTCTCTCGTTTCGCGGTGAAAGCGCAATTGAAACCGGCTGGCGAGCAGCGCCTGCAATAGCGGGCGCAATTTCCCGGCGCTCAGTTCCTGGTCGCCCGGCGCCGCTTCCACGGACCTGGCTTCAATGTCCCACGCCGTCGTGTCGAGCCAGCGCGGCCCGCCTGTGACCTGAAAGTCCCTGACTCCGAAGGCGGTCTGGACGAGCGCTTTCAGGCTGACATTGGCTGCGCGGAATCTTCCGCCCGGCAGAGTGTTGATGGTGGCGCCATCGCCCGCGCTCCGATTCAGGTGGATCGATGCGACGTCAAATTCGGCCGCCGATTGGGGGCGGGCGTTGCGCGGCGCGATCGTGGTCACCGCGATTGCGGCGGCCAGGGTGGGAAGGAAAATGCGCAACCGACGTCTATTCTATGCGGAAATGCCAGTAGTTTCACGAATGGCGCGGGGCAGAATTTCGGCCGCAGGTTGCCGACCAGTTGCAAACCTGCCCCGCATGCGCCGCCGAAAATCTTCGCAGCCTGTAAAGAAATCGGCGGGTAGTGAAATTGCTCCAGCGCGAACGAACTAAAAAGGTCTTCAGAACTGCCGATATGGGCTACAGGATATGAAAGTGCGAGTGGAAAGTCCGATTCCGCCTACGCCTCCGGCTGCGTCAGCTGTTTCGGCGAAGGTTCCCGAGGTGGTCGCAGAGATTTCCGATGCATTCCGGATCTCCGGTCCATCGGCGGCGCTGGCAGTGACGGGAAAGGCCCGCACCGGGAAAATTCACCAGCTGACCGCCTCTCTGCTTTCGGATTCTTATCAGACTTCCAGCGCCGCGACCAGCCACGCGCTTGTGGAAGACGCCCTCTCCAAATTCGACTGACGTACTATTGAAGACGCATTCCGCACCCTTGGAGGATGCCGATGTCGATGCGTCTCTTCTCACTACTTCTGTTTGCCGCGCTGGCTTTTTCCGAGTCAGGTCAAGCTCAGGCTCCGCCGGTTCCATGGCGCGGAGCGGGTCCGACGCCATGCCTCGGGTCCGACGGAGGTTTCTTTCAATGTCCGCCCGTGCCCCAGGCCGTCGCGATTCGGGCGGGGCGATTATTCGACAGCAGGACGGGCCGGATGCTCACGAAACAAGTCGTGCTTCTTTCCGGAGACCGCATTTCAGCGGTGGGACCAGAGGGCAAAGTCACGATTCCTTCCGGCACACGCGTCATCGATTTAAGCCGCGCGACAGTGCTGCCGGGGTTGATCGACGCGCATACGCACATGTTCAATCAGCGCGGTCCGAAAGGCACGACGGAAGCCTCGATGCTGATCGCAGTGCAGAATGTCGGGGCGGATCTGCGGGCCGGCTTCACGGCGGCGCGCGATATGAGCTCCCATGGCAACGGATACGGCGATATTGCCGTGCGGGACGCCATCAACGAGGGCCGGATCGAAGGTCCGCGCTACCAGGTGTCGACACTCGGAATCGTGTGGGGCGCATCGCCCCCGAAGGCGCCCGAAAATCCTCTGGCGAGTAAGGTGGTGCGCTCGGTGGAAGAGGCGCGCGCGGCTGTCCGCGAGCAGATTGCGCATGGCGCGGACTGGATCAAGCTTTTTCCTTCAGGCGCGTACTCCTTCACGCCGGCGGGCAAAGCGGAGTACGTGGTGACATATCCTCTGCCCGTCCTGCAGGCCCTCATCGATGAGACGCACAAGCTGGGAAAGAAAGCGGGCTGCCACGTTTACGGCGGCGAAGGACAGAAGAACGCTATCGTGGCGGGCTGCGATACCGTCGAGCATGCGTTCGGCCTCGATCAGGAGCAGGCGAACATGATGGTCGCGAAGAAGCTCTATTACGATCCGACGCTGCAGCGCTACACCGAGCCGTATATGGACGACAACGACGGGAAGAACACCGGCGGCAAGTACCGGATGATTCCGATCTTTGAAAAGGCCGTGGCGATGGCCGCCGCAACGCCCGGGCTGAAGATCATGGTCGGGAGCGGGGTCGATGGATCGACGTTTGTCCATGGGACGCAGGGGCTGGAGCTGGAGGCGCTGGTGAAACATGGTGGGCTGACGGCCGCGCGCGCCATCCAGAGCGCCACGATGGTGAATGCCGAAGCGCTGGGATGGCAGGACCAGATCGGATCGCTGGAGAAGGGGAAGTTTGCGGATGTCATCGCGGTGGCGGGAGATCCGCTGGCGGATATTTCCGAGTTGCAGCGAGTCAAATTCGTTATGAAAGGTGGGAAGGTCGTGCGCAACGACCTGAATCAGAAATGACTTTTTCGAAAGCGACCGCGCTGGAACTTTGCACTTTGAATGACGCCGCCTATAAGCTCGCAACGACCGGGCATTGTCAGCTGCCCGAGGGTTTCACGGAGCCGATTGCGATCCGAATGCCGCCGGCCGGGCGGCCTTTTTTTCTGCGGGGCGATCCTCTGGATATTTGGGGATATGCGACAAGCATTGGGGGAAAGGCGCATGTCGTTTTTCGCGGAACGCAATTCACCAGCGGCATGGAGTTCGCGCAGGAGTGGTGCGAGGACGCATTGTCGCTACCGCTGGAGCCGCTCGGTGCGGGCAGAGTGCATCTGGGATTCTTCGGCGCCTGGAAGGCGCTGCGCGAGGCGGCGATCGATGCCGCTGCCAAAACCGGGGCGCCGGCGGCGAATGGCCGCGTGATCACGGGCCACTCTCTGGGCGCGGCAATCGCGACTTTGTGCTGGGCGGATCTGGGCGGCGATTTGATGAGCTTCGCGTCGCCGCGCGTCGGCGACCCTGCGTTCGGAACGGCGCTGTGGAACGGGCAAACGGTCAGGGTCATCAACGCGCCCGATATTGTGCCGGATGTGCCGACGGATCCTCCGTTTCGTCATGGAGGGTTTGAGCAGAAGGTGAACGGTCCGGGATCGGCACTCGACCGGCTGCTGGCGCATTCCCTTTCGTCGTACGCAATTGGGCTCTCGGCGCTTTAAGGCCTTCCGGGTTCAGGCTTTTCCAGTTCAGGCTTTCAGGAATGTGCCTCGATCGAGTTCGGCGAACGCCTGACGCAATTGATCCTGCGTATTCATTACGATCGGACCGCGCCATGCCACCGGCTCCTCGAGAGGCCTTCCCGACACGAGGAGAAACCGAATGCCTTCGGGACCGGCCTGCACCGTCACTTCGTCGCCGCGGTCGAAAAGCACGAGCGACCGATTGCCCGCTTCAAGCGCGGGCGGGGCGTCCGAGCCGGCGATTTCAGTACGCACCGGAAGCGGCCCCGATGCGTTCCCGAAGGTTCCGGCTCCGGCGAAGACATAAGCGAAAGCATGGCGCGTGGTCTCGACCGGCAGGGTCTTTTTGCGCCCAGGCGGCACCGAGACATCGATATAAGTCGGGTCGGTCGCGACGCCTTCGACCGGGCCATTCTTGCCCCAGAAGGTCCCGGAGACGATGCGCACGGCCGTGCCGTCGTCGTCGGTGACGACAGGGATTTCGGGCGCCTTGATCTCCTGATAGCGCGGCGCGGTCATCTTGAGGGACGCCGGCAGGTTCGCCCAGAGCTGGAAGCCGTGCATTCTTCCTTCGGGATCGCCTTTCGGCATCTCCTGATGGATGATGCCGCTGCCAGCCGTCATCCATTGGATATCGCCGGCCGCGATGGCGCCGCGATTGCCCATGCTGTCGCCGTGCTCGACGGTACCCGCGAGGACGTAGGTGATGGTTTCGATCCCGCGATGCGGATGCCAGGGAAAGCCGGCGAGGTACTCCCGCGGGACGTCGTTGCGGAAATCGTCGAGGAGGAGGAAAGGATCGAAGTCCGATGTGTTGCCGAAGCCGAAAGCGCGGCGGAGATGGACGCCGGCGCCTTCGAGCGTGGGAGTGGATTGGACGAGGCGCTTGACGGGACGGATAGACATAACATGTATGAGATTACAGGAAGGGGCGGTCCGATTCAGAGGCTCGGGATTTCCTTCACGCAGGAGGCTTTGCAGAAATCCAGAATGAGCGGATGCGGGTGTCCTGGCTCGGACCTCGCCTGCGGCACGAACAGCGTTCCAATGAAAAAGGGGTGGGAGCTGATTTCGACTACGCGGGCCTCGCCGTTCTGGTCCGTGCCGGTGATCGCGAGACCGCCTGATTCGAGTACTTCCTGGTATTCGGGATTCAGGCCGAAGTTGCAATAGAATGACTCGACGGACCGGGTGGCGCCGAGGGCGTTCGCCGATCTGCTTCCAGGCTTGAGCGTGACTTCCATCGTCTTGCCGACGAGGGAGCAGCTCAGCGGGGTGATGAAGAAGCGGGAGGCCTCCGGGTGAGATTCGGCGTGGGCGGCGTCTTCGAATCCGAGGACGTTGCGTGCGTACCCGATTACGATGTGCTGGAAGCCTGCACAGGTGCCGATCAAGGGGAGGCGGTTCTCGCGGGCGAATCTGATCCCCGCGAGCGCGCCTTCCATGCTTCGATAGGGGCTGCCGGGACTGCAGAG
>DATAZF010000245.1:0-5425 GCA_036272235.1 Bryobacteraceae bacterium
GCCATCCAGGAAATTTCCGACGATGTGCTTCGCGCCGAGGAGGGTTCGCTTTACCCGGCATTGCATCGTATGGAAGAGGCGGGCTGGGTTCGCGCCAGATGGATCACGAAAGACAGCGGGCGCAGGGCGCGCCTGTATGAACTGACCGCCGACGGCAGAAAGCAACTGGCCACCAGCGAGTCGCGCTGGGAGGCGGTCACCTCGGCCGTAAACCGCGTTCTGAGGATGGTGTGATGTGTCGTTTTCTTCGCGGATTGCAAATGTCTTTCGCGGCGATCGTTTGATTCACGGTTGCGCCACCACGGGGAAAACAGATCCAATACCTCCACTTAGCGGATGCGCTGAAAGCCCTGAATCAGAGACCCGCCGGATGAACTTTTCAACGTCCAGAGTGATGGTCCAGGACTTGTGGTGATGTTACGCTGACCCAATGGAAATACGCTATCGCTACGTCCCGTACGGTACGCGTTTTGAACCGCACTCCGGTGCGCGCACATCCGCGCACGCCGATCCGCTGGAGTGGCTTTTTGAAAACGAGATCGCAACCGATGTCGGCCAGCGCTTCTGGCCCGCAAATCCTGACGGCAGGTCCGCCCCGCTCGCGATAATCGACCATCACTTCGCCGCGGCGGGACAGTTTCCTTCGGCCAGTGCCGCTGTTCTTCACTCGGTCGGCGCGGTGAGCGGCTGGTGGGATAAGTGTTCCATCGCTGGTTTCGAAGAAATTTTTCTGATCA
Source organism: Bryobacteraceae bacterium (assembly GCA_036272235.1). Lineage (GTDB taxonomy): Bacteria > Acidobacteriota > Terriglobia > Bryobacterales > Bryobacteraceae > BOG-234. The sequence continues at coordinate 738 of DATAZF010000245.1, forward strand.
CCCATCAGGGTCCTGATTTCGACGCGCTCGCGTCTTTATACCTGCTCGAAAGCTTCGCGGAACCCGGTCCATTCGACCCCCTGGAACTTGGCCTTGCGCCGGACGGGTGGCGCGACCTCACACCTGCCGAACATACCAGCAGGCGGCAGCGCTTCGATTGGCTACAGTCTCCGCCCGCGTTGCTCGATCCGGATGTTCGCTGGCGTCTGGCGATAGGGGTCGCGGCGAGTATGACGGACCAGTGCCGCCGCTTCGACTGCGCCCCTGTTCAATCGCCGCCCGCGATTTTCTACGCCGCACAACACCGGAGGCAGCCGTTCACCGAAATGGATGCCGCAATGTTTTTCAGCGAATTTCGCGACGCGGTGGTCAGCGGCAAAAACCCCGTCACAGATCCATTGTTCGCAAATAGCGTGGAATTCGCTCCTGAATTGCAATTGCTTGCGGGAGAAGACGAGAAGTACGAGCGGGACCGGGCGCGCGCGCGCCGCATTATTGTTGCGGTTGCCAGCTGCGGGGATTTTGAAGAATACCACCAGGCGCGCGTTGCCACGCCGCTTTTTCGCGCCCCGGGGGAAATCGATCCCATCCATCTCAATGGCACCCGGCCGCTCGCCGCCGATGGTATTTTTATACGCGATCCCGAAGCGGTGCTGTTCAAAGACCTCGCCCGAATGGATTACGAGCATTCGTCGATCGGCCTGGGATTTCTGTTCACCGCGGTGGCCTATTCAAAGAGGAAGCCGGATCGGATCGAAAACCATTCGGATTACTATTTCGCTCTCGATCCCGAGCATGCGGGTTCACTCACGCTGTATCCCTTGTGGGCGCTGCTTCAGGCAGCCGAGATCGGAGCCATAACAGAAACCGCGCGACAGGAACGCATCAATCTCGCCCCGCGCGATGGATATGCGGAACGCGCCGATGGGTTCAAAGGCCTTTTTAGCGACCCCTGGTTCGACGGTCCGAATTTCCGGCGGTCTCTCGTGGTTGCGCCGGCGAAAGGCACGTTCATCGGGCCTTCAGGCACGGCGCTCGATCTCTCCGACGACCCCGTGGCGGGGATTGTCCGCGAGCTGCTCCACAACGTCTTTACGGCCCAGCCCGGTTGTCTCGATTTCGTAGACGGAAAGATCGTCGAGCGATCCGCAACGTTGTCGCCCGGCGGCGCTCTCGCTCCATTCGACTATCGGTTCTCCACTGCGTTTCTCATACGCGGTCTTGATCTCTCGGTGGATGCGCACGTCGAGCAGATCGGAGAACAGCTATGGACAATTCTGCATCCCGGCGCGCGTGGTGTTCCCGGCGATTTCGAGGAGCGCCATTTCCTGCGCAATACGGATTCGCTCGAGGTCTGGTCCCGAGCCGGCGCGGCTTTCGCATTTCGCGATGACGAGAACGGCCATCGGCGCGCGAAGGAATTGCAGGAAGACTTCGGCATGATCATCGAAGTGTTACACCGCGAGCCGCCCGGAGGATCGCCCACTTCCGATGCGCTGCTCACGCACTACGAGCGCCAACTCGGCGACATTTCGAGCATCCGCCAGAAGCTTGCGAAAGCGCGTGGGTCCGTCGCACTGCGCAGCTTCGTGGATGCGATCGGCTTTCATGACACTCTCGCTACCGTCAGGGAACTGCTGGCATCTCAACGCGGCCATCAGATGGCGCGGACTACCCACAAGGTGCTGGAGGAACTCAAAGGTGGCCAGGAGAAGGTAGAACTTCTCGAAACACTCATTGTGACGCTTTATGGCGTGGAGATGGGACACATAATCATCGAAGCTCTGGCGCGGGCGACAGGCGAACTTTTCGAGGTGCGAGCACTGTGTCTGGTGGGCATCTTCATCGTCAGCGTGGTCTGGTACGGTCTGAGGACCCGCAATGAAGGCGCGGAAAAACAAGCGGGAAGGCGCTTTACGATCCTTACCTTCGTTCCCCTGCTCACGCTCGTTCTGCTTTCAGCCGGATTGCTGCTTACCGTACCCGGTATTCATGAATACTATTTGTCGGCAACCGGGGAAAGTTATGGTCAGGAGCAAGCCGGGCCACGCGAAGAAACTCCCGATGACCCCGTAAATCCCCCCGCCATCAGGGATCATTCCGCGGACAGATGAGGCGGCGGATTCGACCAGCGCGGGCAGCATCTTCGCCGAGTGGGGGCCGGAGTGCGTTCAACAGTCGAGCAGCTTCCTGGATAGAACTCCGCGACGGGCGAAGTTCCATCCACCCCGGTCCAGCGAGCCATGTCTTGATGCTGTTCAGGAAGAACGGATAGCGGTTGTGACAGGGAACGGTCTCTAAGCGCCGGACTTCACGAAGTCCTGCCGGGAAAACATCAGGGCGATCCGGGTGTTAACCGAGTGCGGCCCGGGCCGACTCGTAACGGTTCAGCGAAATCCGCGGAGCAGGCGGTCGGCCTCGCCCTGTTTGTCGGGGTCATCGGAATAGCGTTGCATGACGCGGTACAGTTCGAGATCCATGGTCGGGTCTACGGGCTGGCGCTGCGACCATTCGCTGAATACGGGGACGATTTCCTCCAGCCCGCCGGTGAATCGATAGTTATACAGCAGACCCCTGAACAAGGACGCGTCGACTTCTCTGTCATTAACGTGCGCCGGATGCGGCAGGTCAAGGGCCTTCCAATAATAGAACGTCGAGCGTTCGAAGGCCGTTTCCGCGGATTGAGGTTTACTGTACTTTTGATTCTCGCGAGCCACCTCGCCAAAGGCGACGCCCGCCAGACGGGTCAGCTCAAACGAGCGCGGATGAAGATCGAGCCCCTTCTCTGCAACGGAACAGGCTCTCGTGTACTCCTTAATTGCCAATTCCATTCGACACCACTTGACGAATGTCTCATCGCTTGATTTCCTCAGCCCGACACTTTCCTGGAAAAGCGTTCTCGCTTCGGCTGTCCGTGGTGGATTCGCGCTGGCGTAAACCCATCCCAATTCTGTCAGGAGTACCGGCTTCCTGCCCTGCGCCTCCATGGTTTTGACGAGCAGTTCTTCAGCTTCCACCGCCTGCCCGCCGCGGACAAGCAAAGAAGCCTGCCGCACTATCGACTTCTCCTCGCCGCGGCCACTGGTGAGTTCGCCAGCGTGTGCCGCATAGGCGTTCTTGACGCGTTGGAATTGATCCGACTCGCTCATGATCCGAGTCACAAGACGGCGCAGGTTCACATTCACTTCATAGCGCAACTCGCGCCGCACCATGGCCGGCTTCTGCATCAGGAACAGCCCGCGCAGCTTTTCGATGGCCAGTTCAAAACGCTCATCGTTGAGCCGTAATACAGTTCTGGCTTCGATCCCTGAAATTGCCATCGGCTGGATGCAAGCCGCAATGAGGACGTTGCGCGCATCCTCAGAGAGTAAATCGAATTCGCGTTTCAGGGAAAATGCCCGGGCAGCATCGCCACGTTCCTGTTCCCAGACCTTAATCGCCTCCTTCGGGCCAACGTATTGCGCGAGCCTGAGCAGGTCTTCCATATACAAAGGGGAGCCGCCGGTGGCCCCAACAATGCCCTTTATTACATCCGGTTTCAGGAGGCTTTCATCTATCCCGAACCGGGCGGAGCGGGAAGTGATGAACCTCGGAGCATCAACGTCATCGAGTCCCCTGATTTCGGTCCTGAACGCGGCCATGCCGAACATTTCGCGCCGGGAGGTGAAGAGTATTTTCGTTTTGCTGCGGCTGCTGGTGACATCGTTGGTGAAGAACTCCACCACGTCGGCATCGACATCTTCTATCGAATCGATATCGTCTACAACAAGAAGGGTCGGTAAGTCCTTCAACATTCGGAGAACGGCGGCGCGCTTCCGCTGCGAAGAAAGATTGAGCACCCGCTCTTTACCGTATTCCAGCGCCAGCAGGTTCAGCGCACTATCGAGGTTATGAAAATCCGGAAGATGGATATCGACAGTGCCGCCTTCCATGAACTTCCGCTTCTTTGCACTGAGCCAGAAGACGCAACGCAGAAAAGCCGGAGCCCGGTCCACAATTTCCTGAGCGAACCGGTAAGCCAGCGACGTCTTGCCCGCACCGCCTTCGCCACACAGTGCCCATCGCCTTCGCTCCGGGTTGTCGAACCAGGCGCGGACCTGATCGAGTTCGCGTTCACGGCCGATGAATTCGGTAACAATTGATTCGGCGGCCGGAAGGTTGGTGACGAGCGGTTCTTTCAGCGCGTGGGCAATCGGAGAGCCGGCGGAAGCCCGCAGCGTTTCCATCATCTCGGAAATCTCTTTCGCCGCGAGGCCTAAGTTGAGCGATTCCAGCACGCGCCTGACAGTATCGAGGCACCGGAATGTGTCGTTGTAAGACGTGTCGACGTCCGGATGGGAAAACCGGTGCCGAAAATCCGTGATCGAACGGATATATTCGAGAATAATGCGTTTCTCAGGACGCTTTCCGGATTCAGAAGAAGGCGCGAGACGCTCGTAGTGGTTATCAAAAAGATTGTAAAAATGCGCTACGTCAAGAAGGTCGAAGTCGTCCGCGTTTGCCGGATCGGCCTGACGCGAAAGGATTCGCCGCTCTCTGCTCTCTTTGATTCTCGGCAGCTCAGATTTGAGAAGTTCCGAAATTGGAGCCGTTGGATTATCACGAAAATGACGGTGGAAACATTGGCGAACGTGATGGACTACATGAGGACGATAGACCTGAAAAATCGCGCTGTGACAATGCGTGCC
>DATAZF010000246.1:0-16450 GCA_036272235.1 Bryobacteraceae bacterium
CTTGATCAGCCCCAGCGTCTTCCGCAACTCGGTATCGACGTTCTGCCGGATATCCGGATTGTCCTTCAGGAACTGGCGCGCGTTCTCGCGGCCCTGGCCTATCCGTTCCGTCTTGTAACTGAACCACGATCCGCTCTTCTCGATCACATTGTGCTGCACGCCCAGATCGATCATTTCGCCTTCACGCGAAATGCCTTCGCCGTAGATGATGTCGAACTCGGCTTCCCGGAACGGAGACGCCAGTTTATTCTTGACGACCTTGATCTTCGTCCGGTTGCCGACCACCGAGTCGCCGTCCTTGATCGCCGCAATGCGCCGGATATCCAACCGCACTGACGAATAGAACTTGAGGGCGCGGCCGCCTGTCGTGGTTTCCGGACTGCCAAACATCACGCCGATCTTCTCGCGAATCTGATTGATGAAGATCAGGCAGGTCTTGGACTTCGAAACCACGCCCGTCAGCTTCCGCAGCGCCTGCGACATCAGGCGCGCCTGCAGCCCCATGTGCGAATCGCCCATCTCGCCGTCGAGTTCCGCCTTGGGTACCAACGCCGCGACCGAATCGACCACCAGTACGTCAATCGACCCCGAGGCGATCAGCGCGCCCGTGATTTCAAGCGCCTGCTCGCCGTAATCCGGCTGCGAGACGAGCAGATTATCGACATCCACCCCGAGCTTCTTTGCATATGCCGGATCAAGGGCGTGCTCCACGTCGATAAACGCCGCCATACCGCCTTTTTTCTGCGATTCCGCAATCACCTGCAGGGCGATCGTCGTCTTGCCCGACGACTCCGGACCATAGATCTCACAGATACGCCCCCGAGGAAAGCCGCCGGTGCCAAGCGCCGCATCGAGCGCAATGGAGGCGGTTGAAATCACCGATACCGGCACAATGGCGTCTTTCGCCCCGAGTCTTAAGATTGAACCTTTCCCGAACTGTTTTTCGATCTGTCCGAGTGTCTGTTCCAGTGCGCGTGCTCGTTCTTTTTCGTCCATGGCTAAAAACTCCCGTATGCGAACAAAAGGCGAAAGGTCAGTATAGCAGCGAATACCGGGGCAATGCAATGGAAATACGGCGGATGCCTGCGGCGACTACTCGATACGATAGTTCGGGGCTTCTTTCGTAATGATCACGTCGTGCACATGGCTCTCACGCAAGCCCGCCGGCGAGACGCGGACGAACCGCGCTTCCTCGTGCATCTGCTCAATCGTCCGGCACCCGCAATATCCCATTCCGGCCTTCACACCGCCCACCAGCTGATAAACCAGATCGGCCAGAGGACCCTTCGACGCTACCCTGCCCTCAATGCCTTCCGGCACCAGCTTCTGCGTTGGATCGAGCGCGTACCGGTCAGTATTCCCCGAGGCCATCGCGCCCAAAGAACCCATTCCGCGATAACTCTTGAAAGTCCGGCCCTGATACAGAATCGTCTCGCCCGGACTCTCATCTGTTCCCGCCAGCAAGCTGCCGATCATCACGCAGTCCGCGCCGGCCGCGAGGGCCTTGGTGATGTCGCCGGAAAACTTGATGCCTCCGTCGGCGATCAGCGGGATGTTCGCCTGACTCGCCGCGCGGCTGCATTCGGAAATGGCCGTGAGCTGCGGCACACCCGCGCCCGAGACGATCCGTGTCGTGCAGATGGAGCCGGGGCCGATCCCGACCTTGATTCCATCGACCCCGAGCCCGATCAACTCGCACGCGGCTTCATAGGTGCCCACATTCCCCACAATGAGCTGCACGCCCGGGAGCGCCTTCTTCACGGCCTTTACAGCCTCAATCACGCGCAGACTATGTGCGTGAGCCGTGTCGATTGCGAGCACATCGACTTTCTTCTTGACCAGCTCGTGCGCGCGTTCCAGAAAATCGCCTGTTGCCCCGATCGCCGCGCCTGCGCGAAGGCGGCCCTGTTCGTCCTTGGCGGCGTGCGGATACTTCAGCTTTTTCTGAATGTCCTTGACGGTGATGAGGCCCTTCAGAAAGTACTGATCGTCGACAACCAGCAATTTCTCGACGCGATGCCGGTGGAGAATTTCTTCCGCCTCGTCGAGCGTGGTGCCGACCGGAACGGTAATCAACTGGTCCTTTGTCATCACGTCCGCGATCGGCAGGTCGAAGCGCGATTCGAAGCGCAGATCGCGATTGGTGAGAATTCCCACCAGCTTCCCGTCTTTCGTGACCGGGACGCCCGAGATGCGATAACGCTCCATCAGCGCCAGCGCGTCGGAAATCTTCTTGTCCGGAGCGATCGTGATCGGGTCAACGATCATGCCGCTTTCACTACGTTTGACGCGGTCGACCTCTTCTGCCTGGCGGTCGATCGGCATATTTCTATGGATAAAGCCGACGCCGCCCTGCTGGGCGAGCGCAATCGCGAGATGGGATTCCGTCACCGTATCCATCGCGCTTGAGACAATCGGGACCTTCAGCGGGATGGCGCGGGTGAGTCTTGTCCGTGTGTCCGCCTCAGCTGGAAGAATTTCGCTGCGGGCGGGTAAAAGAAGAACATCATCAAAAGTGAGCCCCTCGGGGATCGCGTTCTGAATCATTGGTCCATTCAGTGTAACGTGAGGCTGTCAGCGGCCCGCGTTAACGCGCAAAGCACGGCCCTCACGCAAAAACGGCCGCTCTACAGGGTGTAAAGCAGCCGGTTCTGCGCAATTTCGTCGAAGCAGGTTAGTGAAACATGCCGAGCATCCACGCAATCAACAGAATCACCAGCACGGTGCTTAAGCTGATACCAGCGCCGCCACCCGGACCCCAACGGCGATGCCCGTAATATCCACCTCCGCCCCCAATCAGGAGAATCAGAATGATGATCAATAACAACATGGGAATTCCCTTTCGTCAGCGGCTGGCGCTCTTGAGTTTCTTGCCCTGTGCGATCATCTGGTCGCCTGCGTTGCGTCCCAGTTCTTTCGCTTTTGAAGTGGCCGTGGCGCTTTTTGCCGCAACCACATCCGTCGCTGTTTTGAGGTTGGACGCGGCCTTGTCGATTCCGCGCTTGACGTCGTTTTTCGTGATGCTCATGGATTGGCTCTCCTGGCGAGGAGATCGTCACTGCGATCTTTCCTCGCGGAGCTTTAAGCATGTTTCGCGCCAATCTGCGACTGCCCGTAGTTCAGTAGCTTCGAAGATGCTTTCCGGCTCGGGGAGCATAGCGAGATCTTTCGCTCGTCGCGCAGCTCGCTTTGCCTGGATCAGGCTTCGCGAATCGAGAATGGATATTTGCGGTCGAAGGCCTCAAAAGCAGTCGAACCAGCTTTGACTTCGCTCCACCCTCGGAGACCAGCGGCTTCAGCAAGGAGATCGATTTCGCCGAGATCGGACTCGACCGCTTCAGATTGGACTTGCGCGCGATCCCGCGGAGGTAAAAATCGGAGTCGAGCCAACCCGGCCCACCCACCGTCGGGCTGCGCAGAGCGTTAAAGCGCTAATTCCGGTAAGCCTGCTGGATGAGGTCACGCAGATGAACGCAGCCCATTTTGATCCCGCCAGGATCCCCACGCCCGCCAGGGCCAATTTCATCGCACTTGCCCGGCTTGATTGAAGCGACGTCGAACTTCTGCGCGGCTGCCGGAATCGCGCAAATACAAAGACTCAGACCAACGGCTGCGAGGAACTGCGCCCCTTACCCTTACGAAGCGCGCCCATGGACCAGCGGTCCCTGATCCTGCTGGATCACCAAAGAGCTCTTCTCCGCGACGGGCGCTACTCGTTCCGTGGCTTGCATCCGCGGCACGGCATTTCTCTCGGTGCAGAGCTGATAGTTGTGCGCGTCCTCATTCAGCAGATTCAAGACTTCCGAATCGGAAAGATACCGGATCGGCGCCGCGCCATCGATCCGCTGCACCACCTGCAACAAACCGTTCAACACACACCGCTGGCTTGCCGTCAGTCTGCTGTTCGTTACCACCCCGCGCCCTTCGACGATCCCGAAGGCTGGAATCCCGCGCTCATGCTCGAATTCCTCCACGCCATCCGGAAGGAACTCACAGTCGGGCATCGACTCCACCTTCGTGCCCAAAAACATCGCCTGGCACGGATAGAGGACCCCACCGGCCAGAATCCGGCGGCTGACCGCATCTGTCGCCAGAGTATGCAGATCCGCCGACTCCGGCAGATTCCAGCGGGATTGCGTACCGAACTGTGCGAGGAAACCGGTATCCCACTCCGAATTCGTTCGCGCCTGAACCGCGAGCCGCCGTTCCACGGTATCGAGTAATTCCCGCGCGGCGTCGCAATCGGCGCCGCAAACGACCAGGCCGTGGTTTGCCAATACGAACACATCCGTGCCTGGTCGCATCTCGATCGCGGCTTCGATCGCGCGCGCGAGCGGCAGCCCCGAAGACACGTAGGGGATCCAGCTCCACTTTAGTCCCGCCAGCCGTTCTGCCAGGCGCTCCGGACCATCCAGCCGCACCGCCCACGAAATCGTGTTCACCGAATGGACATGGATCACCACGCGTTGCGGCAGGACCGCGTGCATCGCGGTTTCAATGGATGCGCGCAGGTAACTGCCATTGACCCATCCGCCGGTTCCGGAAAATTCGGTACAAGTGCGCAGATTCTCCCGCAGCTCTGCCAGCACCACCGGCACCAGAGTTTCTTCTCGCGTCGCGTGCGCCAGCCACTTACCCGATGCTTTAATCCAAAGCGTGTTATCGATCTTGATTGAGGTGTTCCCGCTGCTTGCCTGCACGAGCAGCGGATCGCTGCCGACGAGTGCCGACAAGCGGAGCAAATCGTCAATTTCCATTTTGCTGCTCATAAGTGGATACGACTCGTAACCGGCACCCGCAATCGCAGGAACAACTATAGCCTTTATTTATGCCATTCAGATACAGAAAAACAGCTTTTCGGAGTACGCCAGGTACTAGCCGAAAACCTCAACGCGAAGGCACTAAAGAATGGTTGACGTGGGCGGCGATGAATCGCCGGCAATTGGCTGCCATACAAGCGGAGGAGGTAATGGAGTCGATTCCTTCAAAGCGGCGTTTACTGGCGCCGCCTGCGGGAAAGTCCAGTGATTGGCGAAAATGCAAATACGCGCGGGTCCCTGCAGTGGCACACGGAAGCTCGCTCTCGTAACGTCAAAGGTACGTTTCTGAAGGAGCGTAGGCGGATCCGGAATTCGGTCGACAAGCGCAACGAAGACCAGCGCAATAAGTATCACGGCCAGCAATCGCGGACTGCGGATCACTACGCTTACGAACTTCACAGAAGGTACATCTTATCAAGAAATTGTTAAGATGCCGCCAATTGTTACGAGCCATTTGTAAAAACTTGAAGACTTCGGTTCACGAATCGATCGCCGGCCCCACAAGGGACCCCGGCAAATGCGACGCATCCTCAACCAGTCAGCCAATGCCGCGGTCAAGCTCTCTATCGCCGCGGGGTACACCGCTCAGGACACAACAAGTGCTCTGGGCTATAACGAGCGACAGCTGGCGGAATTCAGATCAAGGGTGGAAAGAGAGCTGGGGAGACAACAGCGCCGGAGTGAGGGGCGCCGTCAGCTTGAAGAAATTCTCCGAAGCCAGGCGCCGGTAGACATCGCCGGCAACACCCGACGCCGTGGCGCCAATCGATGGCCGCCCACCGGTCAGCATAACGACGACTACTAACTTTCGGCCGCCGGTTTCGTTGAACGATCCGAACCATCCCAAATGGGTGCGGCCTTCGCTGCACGTGCCGGTCTTACCGACGATCTCGTCATCCTGTTTGGCCCGGCGCGCTGTGCCAAAATCAACCGCGCCCTTCATGCCGGGCTTGATCTGCTCGATCAGGTTGGCGATGTCGAGGTGGCGTTTCACCTGGGGCTGAAAGATGTCGATTTCCTGCTGTGAACGCGGGTACTGCAACCAGTAAAGAGTGCCGCCGTTGGCGACCGCGCTCATTAAACCAGCGAGTTCCAGCGGAGTCTGCGAGATCTCTTCGCCGAAACTGGTCAGCATCCCCATGCCGCCGTTCTGGGGCGGTCCGGGCGGAAAGGATCCCGGATGCTCGCCCTCTATGTTCAGGCCTGCTTTTTCACCGTATCCGAACAAGTGGGCGTAATAGCTCATCCGCTCATAGCCGAGTTTGATTCCGAGATTGGCGAAGTAATAGTTATTCGAGTAGGCAAGAGCGTCCGTCAGATCGAGCGACCGCTTGCTGTAGAAGCGCACCGGGCTCGTATGTTCGACGAGGCCTTCCCGCAGGGCGGCGAGGGCCACTGAGACTTTGACCGTCGAGCAAGGCTGAAATCCGCCGCCGAGCGCCAGCGCCTGGTTGACGACAGTCAGGACGCGGCCGGTCGTGGGGTCGGCCACAACCACAGAGCCGTTCAGGGGACCAAGCGCGTCAACAGCCGCCTTGCGTACAACCAGATCTTCACCGTCGACTTTGTCACCAGCGGTGGAATCCTTGTATGTGGGCTCATCCCAGGTCTGGACCCAGACCTTCTTACGGGCCTTGGCCGATACCGATGCAGCCAGCAGCGGTTTTGCCGACGAAGTAACAGCCGCTGGAGCGACCAATTTTGAAGTAGCAACCTTCGCCCTTACAGTGGCTGCCTTCTTTTTATGATGTTTCAGGGGAGTCGTGGTCACCGCGAAAGCCGCGGTTGTGAGGAGGCCAATCGCCAGGGCGAGAGCGGCCGCGCGTGAGAGCAGGAACGAATACGCTTTCATGAAACGCAACAGCACGGAAGGCATTAAGCCTGAAGAGCCCGGAGCCTGCGGGCGCCAACTCAAATTCCGGGGAGCAGCCGGAACCTCTATTTTGGCCCTTCGGAGGCCCGCGGTCAACTCAATTGTGCGAATTCCGACCCGCATTTTCAACGCTCGCCTATTAGTATGTCAGCGGTATGCTGTTTCTTCGGTAAAGATTTTCGATCTATGGCTTTGGCTCCCGACCGCAAACCAACTGAAAACGGCGGGAAGTCCGTCGCTTTCGATCCGTTTGTATTCCATCAAAAAGTCGCTCAGTGCGCACTATGCCCGCGTCTGATCCAGCACTGCCGTGAAATGGCCCGTCTTAAAAGACGCGCTTTCCGCGATTGGGATTACTGGGGTAAACCTGTTCCTTCCTTTGGCGATCCGGCGGCGCGTCTGCTCGTCCTCGGTCTCGCTCCCGCGGCACATGGTGCTAATCGTACAGGACGTATGTTTACGGGCGACCGTTCCGGCGACTTCCTTTATCGTTCGCTGCATCGCGCTGGATTTGCATCCCAGCCCGAAAGCCGTGATTCCCGCGATGGACTCGAACTGTCCGATGTTTGGATCACAGCCGCGGCCCACTGCGCGCCTCCAGACAACAAACCAACGCCGGAGGAGTTGCGAAATTGCCGTCCGTTTCTCGAAGAAGAACTGGCAATGCTCACGAAAGTGAAAGTCGTCGTGGCGTTGGGGAAGATCGCGTTCGATACGTGGCTGGGAATTTTGAAGTCGCGCGGAGAAATCACGCGGCTTTCCGATTTTCGATTCGGCCACGACGTGCTGTATAACGACCTGCAGCCCGCTCTGCTTGCCTCGTACCACCCCAGCCAGCAGAACACCTCCACCGGAAAACTGACGCAATCGATGCTGGACGATGTCTTTGCGCACGCGGCGCGGCTCATCCGATCCGGACCAACTCCCGCTGGACCGCGCCGGTAGTGGATGCGGAATCTGCCGTAACAAAAACGTTCACTTCCGAACGAACACCGAAATCGTCAAGGTAGATTCCCGGCTCGACGGAAAAAAGCGATCCTGGAAGAATACGGCGCTCGTCGTGGGTTTCGAGGTTGTCCATATTCGCGCCCGTGCCATGTACTTCCGTGCCGATGGAGTGGCCGGTACGGTGGACGAAACGGTCGGCGAGGCCGCAGTCGCGGATATGGTTGCGCGCGGCGTCATCGACTTCGAATCCACGGATGTCGCGCCCCGACTCGACCGCGGAGACGACCGCATCGATGGCGCGATCGCGGGCATCCCGGACCGTTTCGAACACTTCGCGGACACGCGCCGGCGGGTCGCCGCAGAACCCGGTCCACGTGATGTCGTAAAAGACAGCCCCAGGCTTATCGAGTTTTGCCCACATGTCGATCAGGACGAAATCTCCGGGGCGCACGGCAGCGCTCGTTTCCGGGACCGGTTCGTAATGCGGATTGCCCGCATGAGCATTTACTCCGACGATCGGGCCACTGTCGGTGACCATGCCGCCGTTCCGGAATTGCTCCAGAACCCAATCGCGCACGATCAATTCATCGACGTCGCCGGAAAGCTTTTCGCCGATGAAGCGAAAGGCTTCGGCGCAAATCCTGTCGACCCGCCGGCCCGCCTCGAGATGCGAAGCGAATTGTTCCGCGCTCAGGCAGGCTTCGAACTCCTGAATCAATTCGGCGGAACTCGACACTTCGACACCTTGTGCGCGTACCAGTTCGACGGTTCCGGCATCAACCATCGCCACGTAGGGAACAGCGCAGAGCGGCGAGTATTGCATGGCGACGCGCTTTGTTCCGGCGAGAATACGCGCCAGCTCCGAGTGCTGTTCCTGCCAGCTCGAATACTTTAGCTTCTCGCCCGGAAGAGAGTCGATTACGCCTGCTTCAATGCGATGTACGAGGCCTCTGGGTTCTCCAGTGGCCGGGATCAGATAGTACCAGCGGCGAGTGACATGACGAAGCGGATGAAAGCCGAGGACGCGATACGCCAGTGGGTCCCGCTCATGGTGGTCGAAGAACAACCAGCCATCAAGGTTCTGGCGGCGCAGGGCTTCCTGTATGCGAGAGATGTCCATTGGATTCGAGAATAGCGCGATCGAGAGATGCGGGATCGGCACCCGCGATCTCGATAATTTTCGTGCTGGCGGTCGCGCCGCTGACAATGCGAATTGCGGAGGCAGGAACGCCGCTGAGTTTCGAAAGGAATCGGATGATCGCGTGGTTGGCCTTGCCATCGACAGGCGGCGCCGAAATGCGCAACTTCCAGCCATCGCCGTACCTGCCGGCGAATGCCGTGTCGCGAGCGCCCGCCTGGATCTTAAGCGTGAGCCGGGTTTTCATGAGTCACGGCCGCGGGCGCCGCCGTCTTCCGCCATGCAATGTCTGCACGCAGGTCGGTGACGCCGGCCGCCTGACGGGGTGAAAGTACTTCGAATGAAAGCACGTCATCCAGCCAGTCGTGGCTCGAGCCGTCAGAATATTGCGTCGCGACGGTCACTGTATAGTGTTGCGGGGTGAGCCAGCATTCGAACTGGAACTCGATTTCGAGTTGCTCCCCCTTGGCAAAGGCGCCAAGGTCGATCTGCTCGATGCGGGTATTCGTGCCGTAGATTTCCATCCCGATTCGATTGCGGATCAGGATACCGACCATCGGCTCGACGAGAGCTTGCCGGAACCCCGTGTTGATCCGAATTGTGATTCGTTCGCCGCTGGATACCACCGCGCAGGGGCGTCCGTTTTCTCCGATCAGGGCCACATCCAGAATTTCACTTGAACCATCGCCATGGCGGTTGGTGGCCGACGGATGCGCGCGCCGGTCGTCCTGTTGAAAAGCCTTCTGGCGTTCCAGCACGACGCCGATGTACTTGTCGATCACATGCTTTGGCTCGCCCTGGGCCTCGATGCGGCCATTGAGGAGAAAAATCGCCCGGTTCGAAAGCTGTTTCACGAGGCCGAGATCATGCGACACGAAAAGGACCGTCGTTTTCTTCTCGCGCAGCTCCTCAAACTTGCGGATGCAGCGATTGGCGAAAACGGCATCGCCCACGGCCAGTGCCTCGTCGACGATCAAAATGTCGGGGCTCACGTGGATCGCCGTGGAGAAAGCCAGCCGGACGTACATGCCGCTTGAATACTCTTTGACTGGCCGGTGAATGAACTCTCCGATCTCGGCAAAGGCCTCGATCAGAGGCAGATTGCGCTGCATTTCGGCGCGGCTGATCCCGAGGATTTCCCCATTGATGAAAACGTTCTCACGGCCGGAAAACTCGGGGTTGAATCCTGCACCAAGCTCGAGGAGCGCCGCGACGCGCCCGCGAGTTACAATGCGCCCGGTTGTCGGTTGCAGAATTCCGCTGATCACCTGGAGCAGGGTGCTCTTGCCGCAACCATTCGGGCCGACAAGGCTGACGACCTCACCGCGCTCGACTTCGAAAGAGATGTCCTGCAGCGCCCAGAAGTCAGTGTGCAAGGCCTGGCGGCGCAACGGATTCAATTCGCGGATGCGGTCGAACGGCGTCTTGTAGAGCCGGTAGAGTTTCGAGACATTCTGGACAAGCAGCAAACAACCAGTTTAGCGGCCTGATTCGCAGGGTCTTATTATTAAACGATGCGCTTCAGGCATGCCGCCCCACTCCTGTCGATCGCCGCTCCTTTCCTTGCTTTGCTCCTGCCGATCAAAGGCGCTCCGACCTCGACGCGCGTGTATGGCTATAAGGTCATCCACGTTTATCCACATGACCCTGCCGCCTTCACACAGGGACTGGAATATCGCGGCGGGTATCTGTACGAGGGAACAGGCCTGAATGGAAGATCGACTATTCGCAAAGTCGAGCTGGAATCCGGGAGAGTCTTGCAGCAGATACCGGTCGATCCTGCATATTTCGGCGAGGGTATCACGTTGCTGGACCAGCGACTCATCGAGCTGACCTGGCGAGGCAACCGTGGATTTATCTACGACCAGAAATCTTTTCATTTGATCAGGAACTTTGAGTACTCCGGAGAGGGCTGGGGGTTGACCAATGACGGCCGGCGGATTTATATGAGCGATGGCACCGCGCAGATTCGTTGTTGGGATCCCGTAACGTTGAGGGAAACGCGGCGCATTTCCGTTCACGATGGCCAGAGGCCAATTGAGTCGCTGAATGAGCTCGAGTATGTCCGAGGCGAAATCTACGCGAATGTCTGGCAAACCGACCGGATCGCGCGCATTGTCCCGGCGGATGGTCACGTGTCCGGATGGATCGATCTCTCGGGCCTGTTGACAGTTTCGGAGCAGTCCGCAGGCGCCGATGTTCTTAACGGCATCGCGTACGATTCTTTGGGTGACCGCCTCTTCGTTACTGGAAAGCTCTTGCCGAAGCTTTTCGAGATAAGACTGATCCGAAAGTCATAGGCGCAAAATTACGGTCAGATCGCTACCGGGAACGGTGGTTCCCACGCCTGTGATGTTAAGGCTTAGCTGGTCCCCGGCACGCAACGCAGGCAATCCGAAGCCTGCCGCTACATTGGAAGTAGTCGCTCCAGTTGCGATCTGCAACACCCCATACGAAGCGCCATTGCGATTGATCAGCAGATTAATGGGCGCGCCAGTGGGGGCCGTACCGACGATCGAATAAATATCCCGCACCGAGCGATCCGCATCCACGATGACCACCGGGGCCGCATTCGTTTGAATCGAAAGATATCCGCTGATTTGGAAAGAGAACTGACCGCCCCCCAAAGTTCGCAGGCCCGAATCGATCGTTCCTGTATATAGATTCGTCGCAACCGTTCCACCGCCCAGAGAATTCGTCATATAGAGCTCCACGCTTGCGACCCGGACGTTGGGCAGCGCCACGCTGGATTTCCAGTCACCGCTCGCGGGGCTCCCGAAGAAATTCCGGATAAACGGCACGATGACTACTTTTTCGCTCAATGGATAAGCTGCGACTGGAAGCTCGTGATCGACCGGGGTACTGCCCTGTGCGCCACGAATTATCGTTGCAGTCCCTCCGGAGTCCGTTCCCACAATTCCAACAATTTCCTGCTCAATCTGCAACAGCGTGCCCGGAGTGAACGTTTCCCCGAAAATGACGCTTGTGTCGGCAATCAACAAGGGTGCCGCTACGGCGAGAGGAGTCTGGCCATTCACTTCGTCATACAGATGGAATTTGTAGGTTCCGGCGATAATTCCACGCGTATTGACAAGCGAGCTGAAACCGATCGCGCCAGCATCCAGGACGCCTCCTGTCGTGGGCGACAGGCCCACTCCGAAGATTGGCGGCGGCGGAACATCAGCGTCCGCCGCGAGACCACCCGATTGCCCGAGCGTCCAGCGGGTCAGTGGCGATAGCGAATAGGCCGCCTCGTCGTTATTCGCGTTCGCCGCTCGCGCCGAGACTTCCACGCCCGCGCCAATGCGTTCGGGAACGTCTATCGCAATAGGGCTGACCGCGCCTTTCGCGCCGAATCGCCAGGAATTGTCCGCTATTACGAACCAGCTCGTCGCGTCAGGGTCGATGGACCATGCCGAATCGATAGTTACGGTCGTCGCCGTGTTGTTTGTTATCGGGCGTTCCTGCCCCGCGCCTGTTCCCCGTGTTATTCGTACAACAGCGGAAGGATATCCATTCACCTTAAGCTGCAGCGCCGTATTGCCAATGGTGGTCGCCGAATGAATTGCCGCGGCAGTTTCCGGCAACAACTCCCATCGCCAATAGACATTGACATGGTCGAATTGCGGATCCGGCGGAAGCAGACTTTGCACAGGCAATCCGGTGTCCGTAAATGCCGGCGCGGGAGGTTGGCTGGAAGCGATCCGAAACAACAGGTCGGGCGCAAGCCCGCGGTAAACATGAAAGCTCACTCCGCCCACCGGCAGCGCGATCCCATCGATAACCACCGAGTTTGTATTAGTACCCGCCCCAACACTCGCCTGCGCGATAAAAGAGAGGATGCTTTCCCCACCGCCGTTATCGAGCGCGCTCACCGCATAAAAATAGGTGAGGCCGCCCGCCAGGGTTCCACCGCTTCCGCTGATGACCGGGGAAAGACCCATCAAAGGCGCCGCAAGCGTTCCAGTCAGGCCGGATGGCGCGGTAAACGAAACCGTCAACTCCACGTCCGTTGATCCGTCGCTGCCTGAAACCTCTGCTTCCGTTATGCCCAGCTGAAGGATCCCATCCGAATCCGTGGTAGTTCCGGCCACAGGCGCCGGAAGGCCCGAGCCTCTGCCCGTTTGTCTTCCAAGGCCGCCCGTGATCCCGCTCACGCTGTCGGAATACCAGGCATCATCGTGAAATTGCGCGGTGATTGTAGCGGTCCGAAAACTTCCCCCAGGGGCGATTTTCGTGATTCGAAATGGAGTCCGCTCGAGATTCTCTTTCAGATAGGAGACCGTGATCAGATCGCCCGGCATCAGGCCGAGGGCCTTCACGCTCGTTTCGAATTCGATAAAAGTATTGCCGGCAATACCCCGGTTCAAACCGAGCAGCAGCATCCGGGCGGCCTGGTTAAATGTGGAAATGCCGACGGCATCCCAGGTCGCAGCAATTTCCTGTCCGCAAAGATCGACGTCGTCTTCATCCGCCAGGGAGAGGCTGTCCTGCTGATATTGATTGAAAGAATCCTGGAACTCGATCGAAAGGCGATTCGGCGTGTCCTGCGCGCCTTTAGCCGATAGCCGCACGCTCGCGCTGCCGTCCGCGCTCCGCGCGATGGAACTCGCATCGAATTCATACGCGGGCCAGCCGCCGTTGAAAGAGTTCGTGGCATTGCTGCCCGCGGGCTTCGTTGCCTGCTGCAGTGCGAACGTACTTTCAATGCGGGCCTCCAGAAGCCCGCTCGAATTCAGGACAAGATATATCCGCGAGCCATTCCGAATCGACCGGATGATCTCCCCTGCGCTGCGGCTGTCCTTGAGCGCAAATTCGCACTGAAATCGCGGCAGCTGAACGTTTCCGCCAATCGGATCATCGACAGTAATCAGTTCGTCGGCAAAAGCTGCGGCCCTGGCAAAACTCGCCACATCGATCTCATCCAGCGTGTATCCGCTCCGCATCAGAACATCGAGCAACGCCCACGCCGGATTACTTGAGAAAACTTCACCCAGATAATTGCCGCCGGTATCGAACTGCCATAAGCGCAAACCCTGCATCAACACCTGAATCGCCGGGATGCTCGTGCCATCGTTGATTCGATTCGGCACGACGATGGAGAGATAAGCCATGCTGCCGTAAGGATCGCCCTGTGGAACTCCCTGGGAATCCCCGAAGTTCGGATCCTGAGCCCCGTTTCGCGCCCCCGTGCTGACCAGGCTATACCAGCCCGTGGCAGTCATGTTCGCGCCAGTGACACCTTGCGGAATTTCGATGTCATTGACCAGCACCTTCAGCACTCCCTCGATCTCGCCCATCCCCAGCAGGATTTCCATCCGCGTCAGATTGCCATCGTTCCGTGAAAAGACAACGTTCGGCGCATGCCACTGGGTACCGTAGACGAGGGGAACATAGTCGTTGTAGCGCGCAGTATTGTCCTGGACCGCGGACAACTGGTTATTCTTCTGTCCTGCCTGGCGTACCAGTATCGTTGGCGGCACATATTCAATGCCCCCAAATCGGCTGGTCGTGCGCGCGCTCGTGTCGATCGTGAACATTCCCCGCTGCTCGCAGTCCGACCTTGTAAGAGAGCAACTTGTAAATGGAGTATTGCCGTTCAAATTGCCTGCGCCGTTTACCTGATCCGGCGAATAGCCGCACCGGAAGAACGGCGAATACTTGCCTCGTGCGCCGCCATCAAGAGCCGTGAGCCGCTGATCCGCAGTTCCCGGGAACCGCCAGGGACACAGGCGCTGCACCCGCACATCCGGAATGACGGTGCGCTGCATGGAAATCCGATTCATCGCGCTGAGGCGGAAGACCGTCTCAGTGATCGTATCGGGGGGATTCATCAGGCCGCGAAACACGACGATAGCGTCGGTTGTCGCCGAGCCCGAGGCCAGGTCGAAGAAAACCGAGCGCACCGTCAGTTGCGCCCCTTTAAAGCCAGTCTGGCGCTCCACTTCCGAGAGTTCGGAATCGGCGTTCGCGAGTTCGAAGGAGAGCTTCGGCGCTCCACCGACCTGCATATCGGACGCCAGCTGCGCTTCGAACATATTGTGGCGCAGCAGCCTGCCTTCGTACGATATGCCGCTCCATGTAACGCTCCGGCTGCTCCAATGCCGCACCGTTCCATCGGACATCGTGCAGTCGAAGAGGAACAGAGGCGTATCCGCGGCAACTTGTTCCTTGGCTGTAAATGGGCTTTCCATTCTTCTCTTTCCGGACTTTTTGCTCTCAACGCACTCGCGAAGTCAAAACGATCTCGCACGAGGAGCGTCCGACTCCGGTGCTCGTAACCTTCAACTTATCCGCGGCGAACCAGGTTTCTTCATAGATCCCCAAAGCGGCTGCGGACTGTTTGTACTGCGACGCATAGGGTTGCGCTTCCGCCTGCAATCCCCAAATGTCGATACTCTGCCCCGCTGCCAGCGAAAGCGAAAACGTCGATTGCAGCGCACTACTTGTCCCCGCACCACCCACAAAGAAACGTTTCCAACCGGGCCCGATCCCGCAGGCAACCGATCTCGAGTCGCGCGCCAGCAGTACCGCACCCGCCGTAGTGCTTCGTATCCAGGCACTGAAACAGGCCACATAGTCGCCCGGCACGCCCAGGGTTTGCTGCAGGCTTTGCTGGCCTGCGCTTGGGTTATGAATCACCGACGCCCTCTGGCTTCCTGATGGGTCAGTCGCCCCGGCAGTTATCTGCAGCAGACCGGGTTGCCAATCCGGACGGGCGAGTTCCTCGCTCCATGCCAGCAGGTTCGCCATTGGATCGATGAAAAGGAAGGATCCGAATTCGCCCTGTGACGCGGCAAAAAAGTTATTCAGCGTGCCCGCTTCCGCATCGGTAAGCTCCTGGACCAGCAGACACCAGTCAATCAGTCCAGCGGCGGAATCGGCAAGCCGGATCAGTTCGCCTCCCTCGAGTTCGTTGACGATCGATCTCCACTTACGGGTGCGGCGTAGCGGAAACTGTGCGATCGAGCCAGCCCCGATCTGCGGGAACCACGTCATACGATTTCCTCGATTACGAGCCGCGCCTGGCCCCTCATCTCATCAGTCATTCCAGCGTCGAACTGCTCCCCGGAGAGCACACACTTCGGCGCGGTCGTGCCCGATACTGGATCTGTATAGGCGAATGGCGTGCTTCCCTGCGCTTCCATAAAGCCGATTACTTCACCAAGCTCCTGCTCGTCCAGAAGATCGAGTTTCAAAATCCACTGCCGCAGACCCGACGCGTAGATCCGATAGCTCTGCCGGCTGCCATCCAGAAATCGCACCGCCTGGGTGGAGAATTGCACCACCCGCTCAAATGGATACTGCGCTGCCGCAGCCGTCTTCAATACCGGGAAAGTCATCGCGCCCTCACAGATTTGCCACCACGTCGTTGATCGGATGAAGGTTCAGCATCGCCTCGCGCACGGCGCTGGCGATATCGGCGCTTCGGTCCATGAACGACTGGCTATCCATCGCGCTGACATTCACCGTTATGTTCGGAGCCGTTGATGTCTGCGTCGTCGCGCTCCCTGCAGCCGCATCCGGGGAATTTCCACCCGGCACGGTCGAACCCTGCGAACGCAAAACCGCATCGATCGAAACCGGCGGTGGCGGAACATAGACCGGAAGCGGCGCCGGCTTTGAACTGCCGCCGAACAAACCGGCGATGCCAGAGATGAGAGGAGCAAG